>CANMUN010000029.1 GCA_947500875.1 Flavobacteriales bacterium
CTGTCGCAAGGTTCGGCCTAAGTTGTTTTCTGATAACGGTTTAGTTTGGGATTACGAGCGTTGCTCGTTTTCCTGGGGTTGGACTCATTCCAAGCATAAAGTCCACCTTGCTGTCGCAAGGTTCGGCCTTTTTTGTTTTCTTCCTCATTAAAGCAAGCTTTATTCGGATAAAACAAAAAAGTCCGCTTCGTACCGAAGTGGACTTCTTTTGTGATTCCGCTGGGATTCGAACCCAGGGCCCATACATTAAAAGTGTATTGCTCTACCAGCTGAGCTACGGAATCGCTGAATTGAGGGTGCAAATATAGGTAATTTTTTCCATTACCAAGTTTCATTGATTATTTTTGATGAATATGTTAAAACCTCTTTGCCTCGTGGGACTGATGGGGAGTGGGAAAACCACTCTCGCTAGCATGCTTGGGAGTATTCTCAAGGTTCAGGTGGTGGATACCGATCGCTGGATTGAGCAGTTAGAGCATCGAACGGTTCATGAAATCGTTGTACAGGACGGTTGGGATTATTTTCGATCCAAAGAAATCGAATTTTGCAACAAATTTGAATTTTCTGGGCCTTGTATTATTTCAACAGGAGGGGGCTTTCCTACGGCGGTTGAACCTTTTAATTGGATAATGGAAAACGCTTGCGGTGTTTATTTAAAGGTTTCCCCTGAGACGGCCCTGCAGCGTTCAAGCTTGGAGCATGATTCTAATGCATCGATTCGTCCGTTATTGTCGGCACTTAGCCGAGAAGAAAGGCTTCTTGTCATGCAACGTTTGTATGAAGAACGCAAGATGATTTATGAAAAATTTCCCTACAAAGTGAATGCTGAAAATTCCGTAGAGACCGTTTTGCAAGAACTAATAAAGATCGCGTCTGTAGCCTAGGTTAAACAAGAAGTTCAAACGGGAATAGGTTGAACTACTACTACCTGTATTATTATTGGCTATATTGAGCACAGAATACGTGCCGGTGATATCAAAATAAATCGTTCCTCGAATCGGAATGGTGTATTTGATGCCTCCTTGGATCCCCAAAGCGAGATAGTAAATGCTACCCTTCGTTTCGCTTCCGTTGGCAGGTAAATACTTGCCCTCCCATTGGTACGTATTGGTGTAATCGAATTGATTGTATTTTACTTTGGTTCTGTTGATGCCAAAACCAACCACGCTTCCTCCGTAAAGCCCAAAACCGTTGTCGTAATCGTTCAACATGTACGACCGAGTTCCGCCTTCAAAATAATACGTTGAGGACCTGTTTTGATAGGGTACCGATAGGGTGTAAGGAACCGTTGTGAGACTTATGGCAGTCATGTTCGCATAATTGGTGTCGGCTCCTGATGATGGTAAGAATGCGGCTCCCCGAACGTAAAACGTTAAATCATTGGACCTCGGTAATTCCAAACCTAAATGAAATCCAAGAGGCTTGAATCCCGTACCCAAACCGTTGAGAATTCCCGTTCCCCCCGAAAGGCTCATTTGAGCATTTGCAGTGAGGCTAAGCGCTGTAATTATTAAGAAGTGTACAATACGAGTCATGGAGCAAGTTGAGTAACAAAGATAAACCACTTTACCCTAATTATTCAGAATTTCATTTCATTTTTTTAACTTTAACCTCGATGAGGGCAGTTCACGCATTATCGGTAGTCCTGGCGACTTTGTCTTTTTTGGCGACCAAGGAGTTTGAGTCCTTTGGAATTGAGCGGTTTTACGAGCATCAAGCCCGATATTTTAAAAAAGAAGCGGGCTATTTTGATGTGAGTCACCCCGACCCATTCTCCCGGCAAAGTGCTTTTTACCAATTGCATCGATTTGCTGCTTTGGATAGTACCCATTGGCTTTACAAACCCCAGTGTTGTTTGCGTGGCTTGGTTTTTCAAAGCATTGATAGCAACAAAGTTTTGAACGTAAATCCCCTACCTGAGTCGAAGGAAGTTGTCGATTTCATTCACGTAGATTCCATGCTGTATCTCATCGACGAAGACATGGACGTATATCAGAGTTCTTTTCCCTATGACTCCCTGAATACCTTTCAAGTTTCTCAAAATAAGCCGATCTGGGAAAGTTCAGCACTTTGCTTTCACAAACCGACCAAACGCATCATTTTCTGTGCTGCAAAAGACGGTGAGGAAGGACGTCAACGGGCCTTGTATTATTACAGCTTGACGAAAAAACGATACCATGAAGAACCCATATTTTATTTTGACGCAGATGAAGTGCTCGCTTTTTTAGAACGCAATAACCTCTTGAAATCTCAGGTTGGCCAGCGCAAAATACAAAAAAACCTCCCGGAAGTTTTACCGAATGCCATCGCGGTTCACCCAAAAACCAACGATTTTTACATGCTGAGTTCGAAGGAAAGAATGCTCATGGTTTTCTCTCCCTTCGGTGAAATTTTGGATGTTACCCAGTTAGAGGATAATGTTTACACGAACCCCACTGACTTGTATTTCAATGACCAAGGCGATTTGTTCATTGCAAATGAAAACAACGATTGCATTTCTTTGGTTAAATTACCTTGGAACCGCTTATGGCAATCGATGACTAGCAAAAAAGAGACCTCATTGTTCAATTGACCAATATTTTGCGCCCTAAGGGGCCTTCACAGCACAATAAATCCAGAGCCGACGGGTTGAAAACCGTTGCGGATTTATGTTGAAAAACTTGTTGGTAGTTTGCGTGTATTTCCGTCCGAATAAACCAATCCTTTAAACGCTCATCGTAGTTGGAATAGGGGACGAACTCCCAGCTTAACGTCGGAACGATCGGCAATTCCCAGGCTTCAATGAAAAAATGCAATAGGTTTTGATTCAACGCAACCAAATGTTGTTCTGAATTGAAAAGACATCCTTCAATTTCCCGCTGATAATGTTCAAAATAGGGGGAACGTCCGTAGGCGGTTTTTATCGATTTCCAGTGGTTCTCCCGCCATTTTTTTGCGTCGTCAACTCGAATGGATCCCAGCGACTGTTTTCCCGCTTCATGGATAATCGGAACGACCAATTTTTGAAGGCCCGCTGAACCGAGTATTTCGCAGCGGTTGCGGATGCTTTGTTTAATCCAGTGTTCATGGCGGTCAATAACCACCTCTTTTCGCTGACAAAGGTTTTGGAGGTAAAGAATCGACGGAAAATACGCCGTTGGAAAAAGCATCAGGCCAGAAACTTGAAGACCAAGATGAGTAAAACTACCCCAAAGGCAAAACCGAGCCATTGTAATGCAGTAAATGCTCCTTCTTGACTTACATTCTTTAAGATTCGTTCGGCTCGAATTCCTTTGTAAGGACTGTTGGAAAACCATACCAAAGAGGCCCTTCCTACAATGTGGTCTTCAGGAACAAAACCCCAAACCCTGGAATCCGCGGAATTGTAACGGTTGTCACCCATCATCCAGTAATAGTTCATACCAAAAGTATATTGGTTCGTTTTGACTCCATCAACGTATATTCCATCTTCTTTTTCTTCCAAGGTATGCCCTTCGTAGGCACTGATGATTCTTCGATACCAGGCAATGTTTTGATCGGTTAAGGTTACGGTCGCTCCTTTTTTCGGGACCGTGAATTGTTGAAAATCGGTCATGGTATTGTTCACGTAGAAATCCTTCGGAAAACACTCCAAATTTTCAATCAATTCTTCGGGGCTTGGCGTACGCTTTTCAACCGTGTAGGAAGGACGGTCGATATGCACGGAGAATTTGGCGGTTGGATAAGCTTCCTGAATTTTTTGTTTTTCCAACGGTGTAATATTTAGGACATACGGTGAAGTGGAATCCCCTTCTTCAAAGTCCATTCTTGAACCATCGGGAGCATTTTCTAGTCCAAAATTATCACTAAGTTCTTGGTAGGTAAAGGTCGTTGATGCCTTGCTTACATCCCATTTGAAGGCCATGTGGTCAAAAATCTTCGCGGGTTTGCCATTTCGATAAACAGTTGCTGCTTTAATTTCGATCGCATCACCTGGTACTCCAATGCAGCGCTTAATGTAATTTTCGCGTTTATCAACGGGTCGATAAATGAGTCCGTCGTGGGTCATTCCTTCTGCGTATTCTTGAGAATAAACAGGGAAAACGCCATTGCTTAGGTTGGTTCTTGCCAAGGTCCTCCATGCGTCTATGTTGTTGATGAAATCGACGAATTTCAATGAATCACTTTGATTAACCCCTTTGCTTAACAGGCCATTTTTAATTCGGAATTGCCAAGTAGCTTCTTGATTGATGATGCCATGGTAATCATGTCCCATGAGTCCGTTTGGAATTCTTGGATCATATACGGCGGTATCGCCGGAAGGATAATTGAACACTACAATGTCGTAAGGTTTGATTTTCCCAAAACCCGGCAGTCGGAAATACGACCCTTTTTCGATGGTTAGGTACGAAGGAATATTCACCCAAGGAACATTGTTGTGAACCAAAGGGTAGGACAGGGGGGTTACAGGAACCTTGGGGCCGTAAGCAAGTTTGTTCACGAACAGAAAATCACCCACCAACATGGTTTTTTCCATCGATCCGGTCGGTATCTGAAAAGGTTCGAATACATAAGAGCGAATAACGGTAGCGGCAATTAAGGCAAAGACTAAGGAGTCTCCCCATTCTTTTACTCCAGTTTTACTGCCCGCTTTTCGTTTGCTAATCATGGAAAACAAGAACTGCAAGGCATGGCCAAGAACCGGGAGGCACAAGAAAAGTACCAAGTGGTCTCCCCATTTACGGTCCTCTAGTTCTTTAGCATTGTTCCAATTGGTGTCAACAACGGGAACGCATTTCTCTTCTTTTGAAATCTGATGCGTTAAATAGTACGGAAAGAAAATTCCTTGCAACGTTTCGGACAACGAAAACTTACCAAACCTTCGAACTAAACTCAAGTTCGCCACTATCATCATGACCAAATGAACCCCTGGAAAAAGCAACAAAACCGTCCAAAAAGGTTTTTTATTGGTGATTTTAAAAACGATGTAATAATTGTATAGAGGAATATAGGCATGGTGGGGTTGAATTCCCATTTTTTGCCCATCTTCGGTTTCGGCCAATTTAACAAATAACTTGTTCCATTGAGCAAGGATGGGATTAACGAGAATTAAGAGATAGAAATAAATAAAACTCATGATGCTATGGTTTAGGGCTTAAAGTTAAGTACATCATCCATGGTATACAAACCTTTTTTACCAAGAAGAAATTCGGCAGCCACAACAGAACCCAAGGCAAATCCTTCTCGGTTGTGCGCTTCGTGCGTTAAGGTGATGGTGTCGATTTTCGATTGGGCGAACAATGTATGCGTTCCTGGTACTTCGGGAATTCGATGTGCTTGAATCGGAAGAATGCCCTCACTTATTGGTGCTTTCAGTTGCCATTCGTTCAACTGTGAATGTTCCTGAATAACTCGCTCCGCAAGGGTAATAGCCGTCCCACTTGGGGCGTCCAGTTTTTGGGTGTGATGAATTTCTTCAATGCTCAGGGAATAGTTGGGATTATTGGACAACATACGAGCAAGTTGAGCGCACAAGTGTTGAAAAATATGAACGCCTAAGCTGAAATTTGAGGCGTACAACATGCTTCCCTGTTCGATCTGAATTAGTTCCGAAACTTCGGGTAAATGGGTATGCCAACCGGTGGTGCCTACAACGATGGGCAGTCCAATTGTCAAGGAATGATGAATGTGTTCCAACGCTAATTCAGGCCGGGAAAATTCAATGGCTATGTCGGCTTTTGATTCCTCACAGAGGGTAAATGGGTTATCAGACGTGTAAATTTCCACTAATTCATGTCCTCGTTCTTTAGCCACTCGTTCGATGATCTTGCCCATTTTTCCGTAACCGATTAATGCTATTTTCATCGTTTGTTCATGGATTTAAAGGTTATTTTAGCCGTGCATCCCAAGTTTTGAGAAGAAGCGTAAGGCAGCAATTGAAGCGATAAATCCTTCGATACATTGAAATTTAAAAAGTGGGCTTCAACGGCAGCGTCGAGGATTTGAAAAAGGTATACTGCACCAACCCCCAGAATGGATAAATCACGGAATCGGGCGTATTGGTCGTACAGGGAAATCAAGGCAAAGTTATCGTAGTCGAACCAAAGTGGGTTTTGCGCCGGTCCAAGTTGACGCGCTGCATATTCCGTTTTAATACTGTTAATCGTTCGCTGGTTTTGAATCAACAGAAAGGAAGTTGCTCCGAGTCCTGCATAAATCAAGGGAACCTTCCAATAGGCGTTTTTTCGTTTTGACGAATGGATGGAATTATAGATTTGTCCACCTCCGGGTAAAATGGCTGAGCATAGAGCTGCTTTTTTGTAAGGATATAAGCTATCCAATGCTCTGTTTTTGACCGGCTTTTGTGCAGAAAAAGTCAACGCGAAAAGAACAAAACCTAGGCACATCAGGTACCTCATCCCGCATTCAATTTGGCGATTAATGCATCGCGCTGGGCAGTTGTTTTAAACGAAAGAATTAGCTTGCCCTTGCCTTTAGAGTCCTCTTGTAGTTTAACACTTAGACCCAATTGAACCTTTAATTGTTGCTCAAGGGGTGACGTAGTTTTTTTCGCAAGGTTTGGCTTATTGCCGACGCTTTTTTTGCTGCTCCATTGCTCAACCTCGCGTACCGATAATCCCTGTTCCAGGATCGCATTGAGTACTTCTAATTGCTGTTTTTCGCCTTCGATACTCAGGAGGGCACGGGCATGCCCCATGGTTAGTTTTCCATCGCGAACATTCGCTTGTATACGGGCTGGAAGTTTTAAAAGTCGCAAATGGTTAGTAATATCGGACCGTGATTTGGCAATTTTTTGACCAAGTTCCGTTTGCGTCATTTTGCATTCGTCGAGCAGTCTTTGATAGGACAAACCAATTTCTATTGCGTTAAGGTTTTCGCGTTGGATGTTCTCCACCAAGGCCATTTCCAACATGCTTTGATCGTTAGCCACCCGAACATAAGCAGGTACTTCTTTTAAGCCTGCGATTTGGGAGGCGCGAAATCGGCGCTCACCGGAAATGATTTGATATTTATCGGCGTTGATTTTACGCAAGGTTAAGGGTTGAATAATGCCCAATTCCTTGATGGATGCCGCAAGCTCTTCCAAGGCCTCTGCATCAAAATCGGTTCTTGGATTAAAGGGATTAGGTTCTATTTTTGCAATGGATACCAGGCTCGTCCCCCCAACCGTAGAAGGGTTATCGCTCAGTAACGCACTCAATCCTCGGCCAAGCGCTGGATTTTTTTTATTGCTGGAAGTCATTGTCTAGGTCTAAAGTTTTATCGGAATTAATCATTTTGGTAAGGTTGTTTTTTTGCAAAATTTCCCTCGCCAGGTTCAGGTAATTGATGGCTCCCTTGGAGGCGGCATCATGCATGATAGCAGGTACACCGTGACTCGATGATTCCGACAAGGTAGTGTTTCGATGGATAATGGTATCAAACACCATTTCTTGAAAATGAGTCTTTACCTCATCCACCACCTGGTTGGCTAAACGCAATCGAGTATCGTACATCGTTAAAAGCATGCCTTCAATCGCCAACTCTGGATTTAACCTTGTTTGCACGATTTTTATGGTATTTAACAACTTACTCAAGCCTTCCAGAGCAAAGTACTCACATTGTACGGGAATGAGAACTGCGTCTGCGGCGGCCAATGCATTAACTGTAATCAATCCCAAGGAAGGCGAGCAATCGATGAGGATTACATCGTACTGGTCAGCAATTTTGGCAATGGCTTTTTTTAACAAGTATTCGCGTTCGGCCATTTCAATCATTTCCAATTCCGCACCCACTAAATCGATGTGCGAAGGGAGTAAGAAGAGGTTCGGAGAATTCGTTTCCAAGATTAAATCCTGGGGGTTTGCTTGATTCACCAAACACTCATAAATGTTGTCCATGCTGGTTGGGTCAAAGCCCAATCCTGAAGTGGAATTGGCCTGTGGGTCTGCGTCAATGATGAGGGTTTTATATTCCAATGCCCCTAGACTGCCACCCAAATTGATGGTCGTGGTGGTTTTTCCTACGCCTCCTTTTTGATTCGCAATTGCGATCGTTTTTGCCATAGTTACAAAGGTAGTAAAACCAACGGGTAGTGCAATACCTTGCATTGAGGTATTCCACGAAATTTGTGTATTTTTGAAAAGTTATTTTACCCATGTCAAAACGAGTTCATATCAGGGTGGGGAGCAATTCCTCCAATCAAGTGGTTATCAAGGATGCAGCCATTGCAGAGGTGCATCTGGAATTATTTGCGGATGGAGAGGGAAATGTATTCATTACTGACCTAGGTTCTGACCAGGGTACCGCCATCAATGGAAAGCGGCTGAAAGGTTACGCGCTGTTAACTACCGGCGATGAAGTAGTATTAGGGGGTAAGTTTCGGTTTAACTGGGAAAAATACCGAGTCAAAAAATCCGTTGCGGTCGAACCACCCCCAAAGAAGGTGGAACCGATTCAGCAAGAACGTACACCACCGAACCCACAGCACAAAAGAACAACGGTTGAGCGACCTGCAAAAATGGAGGTAACCAATCAATCCCTTTTACTCATATTTGGGGGGATATTTTTAATCTTGCTGTTGATGTATGCGATAAATTGAAATTTTTTGATTTTCGTTTGAAAAAAAAATTGTAATATTGCACCCCCGTAAGGAGATAAAACGAATTTACCATGGACGTCATTAGTCAATTACAAAAAGAATTAGTAGCTACCAACGAGTTTCCGGTTTTTGGAGCAGGAGATACCATTTCGGTGAGTTATAAAATTAAGGAAGGTAACAAGGAGCGTACGCAGCAGTTTCAAGGTGTTGTTATTCAACGTCGTGGTTCGGGTACTACCGAAACGTTTACCATTCGTAAGATGTCCGGTAATATAGGGGTTGAACGTATCTTTCCTGTAAACAGTCCCTTCATCGAAACCATTTCCATCGTAAAACGAGGAGCTGTGCGTCGTGCACGTATTTTCTACTTCCGTGAGCGTACTGGAAAATCAGCTCGAATTCGCGAGCGTAAAAACTTCAAAAAAGAAGCTTAATTTTTGTTATTCGCTATCGAATAAGAATTCCGTTCTACGGTTCTTAGATCGGTTTTCGTTGCTGGTATTTGGAACTTTTGGTTTGGTTTCCCCAAAACCCTTTGCACTAAGCCTATCAGCCGTTACCCCTTGCTGAACTAGAAATTCTACCACAGCTTTGGCCCTGTTTTCCGAGAGCAGCAGGTTTTTGGCATCATCGCCTAAGTCATCCGTATGTCCATGGATGGCAATTTTAAACGTTGGGTTTTCCTTCAAATAATCGGCAAATCGAGCCAATATGAGTTTTGAGTTTGCTTGTAATTCATACGAATCCGTTCCGTAAAGAAGGTCGTTGATGTTATACGTTTGTCCCGCCTTCAGGTTTTGAACTTTTACATCGACCTTAACGTTATTGGCGCTTAATTCTTCGCTACTGAGCACTTTCGACGAAAATGCGCTACCCTCCTTTTTGAGCGTTACGGTAACGGGTTCGTCTTTATTTATTTCTACCACAGCGGCGTAATTTCCGTCGTCTTTACTTACGTCCAAGGTCATCTTCTTACCCGATGTACCGTAGGCTATTTCAATTTTTCCGTCTTTGACGGCTTCGTTTTTTTCATTCGTTAATTGCCCTTTAATAATGACTACCTCTTTTGGGCGTGCTTGTTCGTATAGTTCGAAGGAGTAAATGTTCCAATTGTTGTTTTGATAGCTTGAATAATAGGCAATCCTTCCACGAGTGGATACAAATAGTCCGAGTTCATCGCGTTCGGTGTTGATGGGGTATCCAATGTTCTCGGGCTTACTCCATCCGTTGCTTGTTTTACGGATGTAAAATATATCCAAGCCTCCGAGTCCTGGCCTTTGTTCGTTGCATTCCGATACAAAATAAAGCGTTTGTCCGTCTTGATGGAAGAAAGGACTCTTGTCTTTTCCAGCAGTATTGATTTCGTCAAACGGTTTCCCTGGTGCCCAAGTACCATCGTCGAGTTTTGTCGTGTAGTAGATGTCATTATCCCTCGAACCCTTTCGGTTGGTGGTGTAAAAAAGGGTCTTACCGTCTGCCGACAGCGAGGGTTGAGCCTCCCATCCGTCTTTGGTGTTAATGTCGGGTCCCATGTTCACCAACGGAGACCATTGGTAGTCGTTTCCTCCCTTTCCTGTCCTTTTGTACGAGGAGGTATACAAGTCGCAATTGAGGTACTTTTGTCCATAAATGTCCTCTTTTTTACAGGCGCAAAGGATCATTTCTCGGTTATCAGTGGATAACGTTGCGGAACCGTAATTAAAGAAAGTACCGTCGTTAAAAGGAGTAGGAAGTGGTGTGCCGTAGGTAAAGACGTTGGGATCGACCACGGAATGATCCGCCACTGTGAATTCTTCTAGGATGTTATCGGACATGTCACCGAGGTTTTTTCGGTTTACTTTCCGCGTAAAAAAGAGCAAATCGTTGTCGGGTGAAATCATGGGGAAGTATTCATCGAGTTCAGAACTCACATTGGCAACCAAGGTTGGTTCGAAAGGAACGGGGTTTTCCTTGAATTTTTGGGCATTGTCGTAAGCATCAACAAAACTCTGGGCGGTTGCTTTCTTATCAACGTGGTCGCTGGGTAATCTTGTTGGATCGTCCTCTGGAAAGGTCAAATATTCCCGCAAATATGGAAGAGCCTTCTCCGATTCTCCCTGTCCCACCAATACAGAGGCAATTAGGTATAAATTATCCGCATGATAGGTTTTGCATTTTTTATACGAGGATGAGAACATTAAATAAGCCTGGGCAAGGTACTTTTGAGCCTCATCTGCTTTTCTCGGATCTCTTTTCAGTTTTTGATGATGTGCATAGCTTTTTTGAGCCATGATAAAGGGAAGTTCGGCGTATTCTGAGAATTCGTTGTACAAGGATTGAAACAAGGTTGATGCTTGGTTTATGTCCGTTTCATCCTTCAGCGTTTGGAATGCTTTAATCGCTTTTTTATCGGCGGTGGTGCATGGATCTTTTTGCGCCAGTAATGGGAATTGAACGATAAGGCATAACACGACGGTAGTTTTCCACATAGGCTTATTTTTTACACTTCCTTTTAAGGTAAAAATGCCCAAAAGGTTACAGTTTTTAGATACTTTTAACGGCACTAATTCCTTTTTCCAAGGCTTCGTCATCGATGTTAAGATGCGTCACGAATCGAAGCATTCCCGGACCGAAGGCAATGCACGATACTCCGCGCTGAAATAGCTTTGCTTGAATTTCATCTCGTTGGTTCTCATGCACCAAAACGGCAACGACAATGTTGGTTTCTACGGGAAGAACTTCCTTAACCCAGGACTGTAGCATCAGGACTTCACCGAGCACTTTGGCCCTATGGTGGTCATCCGCAATGCGTTCAATGTGATGGTCCAGAGCATAAATTCCAGCGGCGGCCAAGATTCCCGCCTGACGCATACCGCCTCCTAGGACTTTCCGCATCCTTCGGGATTTATCAATAAAGGCTTGACTTCCGATGAGTACCGATCCTACTGGTGCGCCGAGTCCTTTGGAAAGGCAAATGGAGATCGAATCAAACATTTTTCCATACGTTTGAGGCGCTAAGCCATTGACAGTAAGTGCATTGAAAACCCTAGCGCCATCGAGGTGAAGGGGTAATTGATGCTTGGAGCAAAACGCTTGTATTTCATTCAAAGCTTCAACATCGTAAACGGCGCCTCCACCTCGGTTGGCCGTATCTTCCACGGATACTAATTGGGTTAAAGGTAAGTGGATGTCCTTCGGGTTGTTGAGGCACGCATCCAGTAAGCATGGTTCAATCCTTCCACGGTTTCCTTGAACCAGTTTCATGGAACATTGGCTGTTTCGGGCAATACCTCCACCTTCGTACTTATAAATGTGGCTTTCTTGATGGCAAATAACCTCTCCTCCCGGGGTGGTGTGTACCATGATGGCGATTTGGTTGGTTTGGGTACCGGATGCGCAATAAAGTCCTGCTTCTTTTCCAAAGAGATGGGCTATTTTACGCTCTAATTCATTTACGGTGGGATCTTCTTGAAATACGTCATCCCCTAGGGGGGCATCCATCATGGCTTTTAACATCGATGGGGTAGGTAAGGTGACGGTATCGCTTCGGAAGTCTGCGTTTTTCATTAGTTTTGTTTAAAGTGTAAAAGTAATGGATTGGTTGATTCCATTGGTGGCTTTTTTAGCTTCCCTGCTCACCTTTTTTTCAGGATTTGGTTTAGGAACCCTTTTGATGGCGGCATTGCTGTTTTATTTTCCTCCGGAATGGGCTATTGCCTTTACTGCCATAGTGCATTTTGCCAACAGTTCCTTTAAAGTACTTCTAAACCGCAGCATTGATTGGAAGGTCGTCGGAGTGTTCGGTGTAAGCGCTTTCATTGCCGCGCTGTTCGGTTCTTGGTTGTTGAATGCGATGAGTTCGAAGCATGCTGTTGTTTATGATCCCTCTGCAGTGTTCGATTTTTTGGCTCCGGTTAAACTCACTTCTTTCGTAATCGGAATTCTACTCCTATTGTTCGCTTATATGGAATGGAAGTATAAGCATGCCACCTTGAAGGTTCCTTTATGGTTGGGTGGATTGTTCTCTGGTTTCTTTGGAGGCTTGAGCGGTCATCAGGGTGCGCTTCGTAGTGCTTTTTTGGCGAATCGAATGGAGGAGGTTTCCCGCTGGGTGGCAACTTCAGCCATGATTGCATGGTTTACGGATGTGGGTCGATTAACGGTTTATGCCATTGAACTGGATTATTCTTCCCTCGATTTGGTTTTGCTTTCAACCACGTGTCTTGCGGCTTTGACCGGAGTTTTGTTGGGAACTTATCTGTTGAAAAAAGTCACCTTGAAATGGGTGCAAACCTACGTGGCTATAGGACTGTTCCTTTTAGGCTTCTCCATGCTTATTGGTTTGATTAACGGTTAGCAAGGGGGGATTGTTTTATTCGGATTATTGGCGAGGTCATGGAGTATGGTTGTTATGGAAACCACGAATCTTCCCATGTGTTTTGACATTCCGAATAGCACATTTTCGTGCTTGATTGCAATGAACTTAGGGTTAAATTTAACCTTATCGGGGTGCATTAATGGAATACATCGATGAAAACGGGATGCTATTTCCATTTGGTTGAGTGGCTCACCCATGCTTTCTGGGTTCATTCTTTTTCCTTTTTGCGTCGTTCTTTTTTGCGTTTCTTCTCGCGTTTCTTTTCTTCTTTCTTTCCAATATTCTCAGGATTATCGTCTTCGTTTTGAATTCCGGTCTCCGTTTTTGCGTTATTGATGTCAAAAAGTACTTTTTTGTCGCCGTATTCATCGATTTTCATTTCGTACTGCTTGACGCCTTTCTTATCGTAAATGGTTTGGTGTATGAGTTTACCTTTTTCGTTGTTTTCGATATGTTCGCCAACGGCGATGTCTTTTTTAAAACTTCCTTTCGTTAACACCGTTCCTTCTTCAGTCATGCTTGCAAATTCTCCGTTTTTTTGACCAAGCAACCAATTTTGAAGGCCTATTTCTTTGCCATTATCCGAGTAGTAAACCCATTTCCCATTGTTTTTACCCTCCTTGTACGAGAGGCTTGATTCAAGCTTACCTTCGGGATTGTAGGTGAGGTGTGCACCTTCCAATAATCCTTTTTTATAATGGGTTACCTTGGATATTTTACCTTCCGGGTAGTATTCGCGTTGCTCACCGTCTGGAATTCCATCGCTGTAATTCATGTAAAGTAAGGTGTCTCCATAGCGGGAAAATTCACAATGCCTGCCATGTAATTTCCCGTTTAAATAATTTTTTTCGAGCCTTAGTTGACCGGTTGAATCAAAAAATACTTTTTGCGGTCCGTTTTGCACGCCCAAAATATAGCTTTGCGTAGATTGTACGCAACCTGAGCCAAAGTAGGAATTATCGATTCCATCCCTTTTACCGTTAATACAGGTTAATTCCTCGAGTACATAACCGCTCCGGTTATAGGTTTGACAGGTTCCGTTAAACGGAGTAAAACCGTCTTTCTCCAGCACGTAAGTATTGATTTCTTGGTCGAACATGATTTTATCCGTACAATTCAAATACATTTTGGGTTCTGCTTTTTTGCGCACGTTGCCGCATGGACTCTTTTCTTGGGCATTACTTAAAAATGTAACTCCCGTGAAGAACAAACTGATTAGTAGGGTTTTCATGTTAATTGATTAAGGACTGTTTTTAATTTTTCGGGTATAGCGATGCTCTTTTGGGTGGAGTGGTTGTAACAAACGAGGGTACTATTACCCCTGCAATGTTCTTTTTCTTGAATCCACACTTGATAAGCAATGGTAAAACTCTTGTTACCGATTTTTGTTACATGCAAGCTAACCGATACTTGATCGCTCAGGCTGACAGGAATTAAATATTGAGCATTATTCTCCACTAAAACAACTCCTTCTTGGTTCCAATCCCAGTCTGGTCCTAACATTTCTTGGAAACACTGGATTCGGGCGCTTTCGAATAAATGGAAATAAGCCGCATTATGCAAATGACCAAAGGAATCGATGTCGCTGAAGCGAACATGGGCTTTATACCTTTTTCGCACGGTCAAGGGTTTGAAAACGTGAATTGTTGCTGATGAATTCGGGTACGATTTTTTTCATGATGGACACTTTTTCAAGGAGGTCGTTTTCATTGCTGAGTAAGGCAGTAAATGCTTCCTTGAATTGTGTGTCGATTTCCCGCGTTTTCGCGATTAGTATTTTCGGGTGATGCGTAGGCAGGGTGGTTTCTTCGTTGGCAAGCAATTCTTCGTAGAGTTTTTCACCCGGACGAAGTCCGGAGAATTGGATGGCAATATCTTTTTGGGGTTCAAGTCCATGCAAGCGAATCATTTTTTCGGCGAGGTCGAGGATTTTGACAGATTTCCCCATATCGAAGACGTAAATTTCACCACCAGTTCCCATGACAAATGCTTCCAATACTAATTGGCAGGCCTCAGGTATGGTCATGAAATAACGGGTGATTTCAGGGTCGGTGACTAGAACCGGTCCCCCCGCATCGATTTGTTTTTGGAAAAGGGGAATTACCGAACCATTGGACCCGAGTACGTTCCCAAACCGAGTTGTAATGAACGCTGTTGGACCTTCATTTTTTTTGCTCTGCACATACATTTCTGCAATGCGCTTGCTTGCGCCCATAATGTTGGTAGGATTCACGGCTTTGTCCGTCGATATGAAAACGAATTTTTCCACCTTAAATTGAAGCGATAGGTCCACCAGGTTTTGGGTTCCTTGGATGTTGGTGGTAATGGCTTGCTGCGGATTTTCTTCCATCAACGGAACGTGTTTGTAGGCTGCTGCGTGAAAAACGGCATTGGGAGCATGTTTTTCAAACAAGTTCTCAAGAAAGGATTTATTGCGAATGTCCCCGATGATGAATTGAAGACGGTGCTTATCCCATAATTCCTGTTGAAGGTCGTACATGGGCGATTCGGCTTGGTCCACTAAAATCAAGGTTCCTCCGAAATGTTGTGCTAATTCTTTGGTGATCCCGCTGCCAATCGAACCGGCAGCGCCGGTAATTAAGACGGTTTTTCCCGAAAGGTATCGGTTCAATTCTGCCTGATTGAGTTGTATTTCCTCGCGTCCGAGAAGCTCATCAATGTTTATTTTTCGAATTTTCTTTAAAGTAAGTTCTCCATTGACCCACGTTTCAGGATCTTGAACTCGTTGAATCCTGATCGAATTCGCTAAGCAATAATCGACCACAAAATTCAACCGATCTTTGGCTGGGTTTCGAATGGCCACTACAACGGCCTCCAATTGATGCAATAGGTGCAATCGTTCGATATCTGAGGAGGCAAAAACAGTGATTCCGTCGATTCGGTTCCCCGTTAATTTGGGATTGTCGTCAATAAATCCTAAGATGCGTTGCGAATTGAGTTGGTCATTTTCAATCGTTCTTTTGGCAATCAGCCCCATAGAACCGGCCCCAAAGATTAAAGTTTTCTGCGCCGGTTGGTCCGTTTTTATCGATTCTAAGTACCACAATTTCAACGTAAAACGACTCCCTGTTAAAAACAACAAACTGATGATGAATTCCATTAGGAGGATGGAACTTGGGAAAAGGTAGGTGGTATTAAAAATCCAGGATCGGATAGCACTGATTCCAATAAAAATTAGCGTGCAGGTTAATGACGCCGACAGGAGTCGTTTTAAATCTTCGGTAGACGTAAATCTCACCAATCCAAGGTGGATTTTGAATAGGTAAAAAACGGAAAGTTTAATAACGACATAAATCAGGAATTCTCTCCAATTGTAGAGCCATTCGTTTTGCATCGCTTTTAGATTGGTGTTCATGTCAAAGCGAATGAAATAGGCCAATCCTAAAGCCAAAATACTCATCAAGAGGTCAATGATTAAAATGATCCATCGCGGTGTCGCTGATTTTAGCTTAAGCATGTTCAAATTTACGCAAAATGTTGAGGGAATAAGGAAGGTAAAATAGGGAACAAAAAAAACGCCTTCCAAAAGGAAAGCGTTTTGTGCATGTTGTAATGGGTTTAGTTTAAACGAACAATGTTCATTTTTAAGTCCGTTAAAACTTCTTTGATATATCCGTCTTTCATTGAATGGAAAACCGATAAAGCAGGATTCGCATCGCCGTAACAACTTCCGTACTTTGATTCGCTGGCATTTAAGCTGAAAGTGAACGTGTATTCCTCGTTTTCACAGGTGTAGCATTTATCGTTGTAGTAGGAATCTTGACGCATCTTGATCGTTGCTGGGACGGCATTCGAATTGGTTAAAGTCAAAATTTTGTAGGTCATGATTTCATTGCGTTCTGTGTTATTGCACTCGGTCATTTGAGCACTAATGGTCACACCGTTTTCGTTGTATAGAACTTCCGGAGAACCCACAGGCGTAGCAATCATGTTTTGGGAAAATCCAGCGACTGCCAGAAGACTCAAGGATACAAGGGAAAAAAGTACTTTCATAATTTTGGTTTAAGTTTACGGCAACAATGACGTCAATAGTAGGTATTTTGTTGCTTACAAGGCATAAAATTATTTAATATTTTTAATATTTCGAAGCATGATTGAAATTGAACGCAAGTTTTTGGTCAAAAACGTGGATTTTTTGACGGAGCAAGATGCGGGATTTAATATCCAACAGGCCTACATCATGGAGTCCAATGATCGGTCCCTTCGGATAAGAATTAAAAACGAACGTGCCTTTTTAACCTTGAAAATCGGCAAAAATGCCCTTGAGCGTTTAGAATTTGAGTACGAAATTTCCCTCATTGAAGCACAAACCATGTTGCAATGCTGCTCCCGAGTTCTCCACAAAAAACGTTTTGAGGTGTGGCATCAAAATGTACGATGGGAGGTGGATGTTTTTCAAGGGGATCTTCTTGGATTATACCTTGCCGAAGTTGAGTTGGAATCGTTGGACCAAAACATTGAGCTACCCGATTGGGTAGGGGAAGAAGTAACGCATGACCCTCAATATTTAAACGTAAATTTGATCAAGCGTTTAGAGGTACGATAAACCGGGCTTTGCAATCAAGTCCACAACGGTGCTGCCGAATTCAATTTCAAACAACGCTAAAAATTGCGTTACATCCTTCGGTAAATGTTCCGTAAGTTGCTCCAAGGTGAGGTGTTGTTCGAATTCGAATTGCGCAATTTTTTGGAAGTTTTTCGATAGAAAAGCGGATTCGTCCCAGAATTCTTCCTCAATCAAATAAAGCGTTGGTTCATGAAATTGCAGGAATTCAGCATCTTGGGTATGGTGCTGAATGAGGTCCCAAAAACGTTGTTGGGGTGCAATGCGCGCATAAGAACGGTTAAGAAGGTTTAAGGTCGACATAGTACAAGATTTTTGGGTGTAAGGGCTCTATACCATTGACATTTTTTATTCGGCATGCCCGTTAGCACATAGCGCACGCTGTCTTTGGGGAAATTCACTCGTTGGTAGTTAATCCATTGTGGAACGGACAGCTTCGATGTGCTCGTTACGGAGATGACTGACCGTTCGTTGAAAAGGATTAAACAAGGTTTTCTGCCGAGGTTTACCGGTTTCAACCAGTTCACCGAAATTTCATGCTCACCAAATCGGTCCAACCAATTGAAAACGGCATTTTTTCGAGCAATGCTGTCGCGAAACCTCCATGTTTCAAAAACGAATTCAGCGTTCTTGCTTTTTAAGAGGATATGCTGGATTTCAGTTTTCGACGTAAAACGGTCTAAAAAATGTGCAGTGTCAATAACGTGAGCACTAAGCATTCCTAATGCAACACTGTCGCGGTTAAAACCATTTAGGTCAACGTCGTTGCTGTCTTGGGTAGGCTGTTTTGTTTCTTTCTCTTTGGAGGTTTTAGGACGGATTTTTTCATATTCCACAGAGGCTGCATTGGAGTCATTTTGACAGGATATAACTACTGTCCCAAGGCATATAGCGAAAAACCATTTCATCCGTGCAAAGATGTTTCATTTTTTCATTGTTTCGAAAATTCAAGGCGATTATTATTACCTTTGTTCCATCAAAATTTTAGCATGAAGGTTACCTATTTATTCTTACCCTTATTGATTTTGATGGCATCCTGCGCCACTCAAGTCCCATTCACCAATCAAATTCGAGATGAGTTCAGCCTTGACTCCGAAGAGAAAATTGGTAAAGTTCAGTTCTTTATTTCTCATACCATTGTGATGGACGAAGAAGTTCGAAATGAAAATTCAGCGACCACGAGCAATGGTACCTTAATCAACAATTCCAGTACAAAGAAAGAGTCTGTGATCATTCAGGCCGGTACCCCTTGTGTTTTTGACTCTTACGGTCCGAAAGGAGAAATGAACGTTCGTTTTGAAACGGGAGAGGGAAGGGTTTTGTCTTTCTATTCCAAAAACGAAGCGACAAGACGTTATTATTTTAACGTAGATTGGAATCAGGCGGGAGGCCCTAAGATTAAGTACGGTGGCGTAACCTTCAAAATAGATGTACTACGAGGAAGTCCTCGATCAGCCTATCTTCGAGTGGCGCGTCGAAAATTAGAGAAAGTGAAACGCAAAGATCGCTTTGTTCGAGGCATGAAAGTTTAATCTAAAGTATCCATGAAAGCCCTAATCAAGGGCTTTCTTCATTTTTTAACTTATGAAAAAAGTTTTTATTGGAGTCCTATTGGCTCATTCCGTCCTCTTTGCTCAGAAAAAAGTCGAATCCAAGAACGCTATTAAACTTCCGTACGACGAAAGTACTGTGGCTGCGTTGAAATTTAGAATGGTCGGTCCAGCCTTAACCTCCGGAAGGGTTTCGGATATCGCAATACATTCATCGAATAAAGACCGATGGTTGGTGGCCGCCGCGAGCGGTGGTGTTTGGTTAACAACGAATCACGGAATAACTTTCAGTCCCGTCTTCGACCATTATGGCAGTTACTCCATAGGTTGCGTTGAGATTGCACCTTCGAATCCAAACGTTGTGTGGGTTGGTACAGGTGAAAACAACAACCAACGGTCGGTTAGCTACGGTGATGGAGTTTATAAATCCGTGGATGGAGGAAATTCCTATACGAACATGGGCCTGAAGTCAGCCGAGCACATTGGAAGCATTGTGATCCACCCCAGCAATGAGAACATTCTTTGGGTGGCAGCCTATGGTCCTCTTTGGAGTCGGGGCGGTGAACGCGGTGTGTATAAATCCATTGACGGCGGTAAAACATGGAAAAGAACCTTGTTCGTTTCAGAGGAAACGGGAATTGCCGAAGTTCAAATAGACCCGAATAATCTGGAAGTTCTTTATGCGTCTGCTCATCAGCGTCGCCGTCATGAATGGACCTACATTGGAGGAGGACCTGAATCAACCCTGTATAAATCTACCGATGGAGGAGAAACTTGGCGGGAAATTTCCAACGGTTTGCCGAAATCCGATATGGGGAGAGTGGGCATTGCCGTTGCCCCATCGGATCCCAGTTGGGTGTACGCCATCGTTGAGGCAAGGTATGATAAAGGAGGAGTATATTTAAGCACTAACTACGGCGAGTCTTGGAGCAAACAAGGCGGGTTTTCCACCAGCGGCAATTATTATCAAGAAATTTTTTGCGACCCCTTAAACAAACGTAAAGTATTTGCCATGGACACTTACATGCATCACTCCGAAGATGCCGGTGTGACCTTTAAACCTACGGGAGAGTCGCACAAGCACGTGGACAATCATGCCATTTGGATAGATCCTGCCAATACCGATCATTGGATTGTTGGTTGCGACGGAGGCATTTACGAAACGTACAGCCATGCCAAAGAATGGCGTTTTTTCGACAACCTTCCCATAACCCAGTTCTATAAAGTAGCTACCGACAACGATGCGCCGTTTTACAACATTTACGGTGGTACTCAAGACAACAATTCCATGGGAGGTCCTTCTGGAACCATGAATGTTTCGGGAATCCTGAATACCGATTGGTTCATTACGAACGGTGGAGATGGATTTGAATCGGCCACGGATTGGAGTAATCCCAACATAACCTATGCCCAAGCACAATACGGATGGTTGGTGCGTTACGATAAACAAAGCGGGGAGAAAGTGCCCATACAACCCATGCCGGGCAAAGACCAACCGGGTTACCGTTGGAATTGGGATGCCCCATTGCTTGTATCGAAACACGACGCTTCCACCTTGTATTTTGCGGCCAATAAAGTATTTAAATCCTCGAATCGCGGCGATGATTGGGACGAGATTTCTCCGGATTTAACACGTCAAATCGACCGCAATAAATTGCCTGTGATGGGGCAGGTTTGGAGCATCGATGCCGTTATGAAAAATGCTTCAACCACCGTTTACGGGAACATTGTTGCCCTGGACGAATCGCCCATCAAGAAAGGATTACTTTTTGCGGGAACGGATGATGGATTGGTTCAAATTTCCCAGAACGATGGAAAAGATTGGAAAAAGGTTATTACCGTTCCTGGAGTACCCGAACAAACGCGCGTAAACATGTTGACTGCTTCGAGGTTTAATGCTCAGGTAGTTTATGCGGCTTTTAACAACCAGCGCAACGGTGATTTCAAGCCCTATCTGTTCAAGTCTGCCGACGGAGGTAATTCTTGGACCAGCATCCGTGGAGATCTACCCGAAAGAGGAACCGTCTATTGTATTAAACAAGATTTTGTGGATCCCAATCTATTGTTCGTTGGGACGGAATTCGGTGCCTTTTTCTCGACCGACGAAGGTCAGCACTGGACAAAATTAAGCGGCTTGCCTACCATCGCGGTATACGATTTGGATATCCAAGAACGCGAGTGTGACTTGGTGGCTGCCACCTTTGGGCGGGGATTTTATGTGTTGGATAATTATAGTCCATTACGGGGTATTAACCAAAAGAATCTTGAGCAGAAAGCGTACATTTTCCCAACAAAACCGGCTTTGCTTTATGTGCCCGCTGACCCTCTCGGGCTCGAAGGGACCGGGTTTCAAGGCCATAATCTTTGGTCTGCCGAAAATCCATCCTATGGTGCAGTATTTACGCTTCACTTAAAGGAGGGTTTTCAAAAGAAAATGGATCAACGAAGGGAAAAAGAAAAGGCCTTGGAGAAAGATAAAAAGAACGTGGATTATCCTTCATTAACGGATTTACGAAAAGAACAGCAGGAAAACGAACCCAGTTTAATTTGGGCAGTTTTAGACGCTTTAGGAAAGGAGGTGAAGAGATTCACCTCTTCCCCGTCTAAAGGGCTATTTCGCACGGTTTGGAACCTTAGATCGAATCCCGTGAATAATGTTGCAGGAGGAGAAAATGGATTTTTAGTCGCGCCAGGTTCTTATTTCCTCAACATTGTTTCGGTGAGCGACCAAGGCATTGATACCTTGGTAAAAGGACATGCTTTTGAGGTAAAGGGGTTGAACAATCAAACCTTGGTGGCCAAAGACCCTTTGGCCTTGGATGCATTTCGTAAAAGGGTATCTGCAATGAACCGCAAAGTGCATGGTGTTGGAGAGATTCTTGGGGAGCTTGAGTTACAAGTAGGATTGTTGGAGTCCTTGTTGTTGAATTATCCAGGTACCTCCTTGGAATATGTTAAAACACTGCGAACCCTGAAAAAGGAAATGGATTCGGTGAAGTTGGTGATGTATGGGGATCCTTTATTGGCTAAGCATGAATTTGAATCAGCGCCCAGCTTGAATGGTCGCTTGGGTATGGTGGAATACATGCTTTACGATAATACGGCTGGAGCTACCAAAACGCAAGAAGTTCATCTTTCGATCATCGAGGAAATTTATCCTACCCTTGAAGTGAGCGTTAAAGCGATGCTTCAGCAACTGGAAGCATTGGAAGATGCGCTTGCAAAAGGTCCCATTCCTTACACGCGCAACCGCGGATTGAAATGGAAATTGGACTAAGTTGATCATTTTTTCATAGGGACATGTTAGGATTATGGAATCTTTACGTAGGTAATGGCCTAAATCCTAAAAATGAGTTCGAAAAATCTTTTTATTACCCTGAACAGGGAGTTGCTCGCGGGCGGTTTAAACATTCAGCGTAAACTAGGACAAGAAGAGGAGAGGATGCTCAATTACCGCAACGGTCTCAGGGCTGCGGTGATACGTGAATCGAGGATACACGAAAAAGATTTTTTTGAGGCCTTGGATAGCTTGTATTCGAAAACCGATATTCCTTTGTTGAAATCGGAAACGTGCGTGAGGTTGTATGTAAAATTCACCCACAATAAGGCAATAATGGAATGCTTGATGTTTCTTGTTAGGCAGTTTAAGGGAAAGAAATACGCTCAAGATGCTGAATTTTGGGAAAAGTGCATATCGAACCTTGTGTTAACTTCCAAAGCGAATATAAACACGAAACGCCAGCAATTAAGGTTGTTTGCTGAAATTGCGAAACACCTGCTGCATCGATTTCCCGTAGGTCAATTGGATGTTTGCTTTCGCTATGTGTTAGATCATTCGAATGAAGCCGTTCATTTTTGCATTCAGAAGTACGGTATTGGGCACGGAATCCATAACCATAGGTTGCCGTTTTCCGTCAACACGGACCCTTTATTGCGGTGTTTTGAGGTCTTGGATCGTCACGATGCACCCTCAGAGTTGTATGAAATACTGTTGATGAATTTATTGCCCGAGCCCCAAGGTTCTGTGCTGTTCAAGGAAGGCTTCTGTGCGTTTTTTGCTTTCTTGTTCGACCGAATTCCTATTGATAAAATCAAATGGTTGAGCATGGATACCTTGGAACGATTGTTTTTTATTTACGAAAATAATGCACAAGTGTTTGCGAAAGTGGATTACTTGAACATGGAAATCGAGTTCAGGGAATTGTTGGGCAATAAACCCATGGAACCTATTAAAAGATTGGATTATCAGCGTTTTATGATTGAATCGCTTTTTAAAGCCTATAAAATATCGTTTTATTTCGCCCATAATTTTTGCTCAAATTCCTTGAATCCACGCGAAAAAGAATGGTTGATCGGCTTGATTCAAGGTAAGAACTTGGTGTATGCCCAGGATCTTCCATTTAAACTAACTAAAGTACAAGCTCATGAGTTCAATTTTCAGGGGTACCCTGCATGGAATGAACCTACTACGTTTTCGGTTTCGGAAGGTTTAGTAAAGTTCGCGCTAGAGCGGGAAATACATAATCCAACGTTTGTCAATGCTTTGGTGCGTAGAATGCGGGATTTGAGCCGAAGCGCACTTTGGATTAAGACCACTATATCCTTGGTAAGAAATGGATTAACGGCCGATACCCCAGACCTTGACGAGCTTTACGATTACATCAATTATCAAGTGTTTGAATTGGATCGAAACATCGATTTTTCAAAAAAGAAATTGATCAACCTTCGCCGAGAGGCTCATACTTGGCACAACAACCTTATGTTAATGAGAAATTTTGGTTATAATCGGCTGTTGCGGCTTCCGAATTTGGGCATTCCACCTTTTAAAGTCGAAGTTCAAGGGAAAAATTACGTACTCAAACAGCTTAAGACGAACATGGAGTTAATAGAAGAGGGAACGGAATTAAAGCATTGCGTGGGAACCTACACGCGAAATTGCTTGAAGCTTGGTTCGTATATTTTCTCCTTGCGTGAATTGGTAGAAAACCTCGAAACCGCAGAATTGGATGAAGTCCGAATGGTCACGATTGAAGTGAACAGAAAGCGCATCGTTCAGAAGAAAGGCCTTCGAAATCGAAGCTGCGATGCCTTGGAAAACCATGTGATTGATTTATGGCGTTTTGAAAACGGATTGGTGGCTTAGGTGAGAATGGCATTCCATATCAAGAAGTTTAATCCAACTAACGTCATTCCGAGCAAAAGGGCAAGTGCGAAGGTTGAAATATAGTATTTCTTCTCGCCAAGGATCGGTTGCATACGGCTGCGCACAAGGCTTGATTCATCCTTGGTAAGTAAAGTCACGATTAACCAAATCATGGTGGTGATACAAGTAACTACAACGATTCTGCTTTCTTCCATCGGAAATGGAGCCATTGGTGTCATGCTATGAAGACTCGGGTATAATAAGGTGGTAATGCCTGAAACCAACATGGCCGCAATTTGACTCCATCCGTTGATACGGTACCAGAACCACCTTATGATATATAGAGGTGCTACACCTGCACCAATAGAGAAGGTGATTTTAATGATTTGCTGTAAGTCGTTAGAACAGTAAGCAAAAATGGTGGAAATGATGCCAATACTTGCAATGCTGATCGGGGAAATCCGAGAAGTTTGAGTTTTTGTGCTGTCCGGTTGGATCCATCCTTTCCAGAGGTCATTCACCACAAAAGATGCACCCCACGTTATCAAGGACTCGGCCGTTGAAATGAACATGGCAAAATAACCCAATAATACCAGATCGCGTGCAATAGGAGGTAGCAGAGAATCTAAAGAGCTGAGGTAATTCATTTCATGCGGCCCTGATGTGTTACTTAATCCAAGGAGTACCACCACATGAAAAACGAGAAAAAACCCTAAAATAAAACTAAGGATCACTGGTAGAATTCCCGCTTTTATCGCCTCTCGAGGGCTTGCAACGGCAGTGAATCGCGCCGTTTCTGCACCACCACCGTCGAACATGTTGCAGCTCCACCATTGTACGCCTAAGAATACAGCAAACGAAAATATATCGTTAGTTGAGCTAGGTAAAAGCGCCTTTTTTTCCGGATGTTCGAGAAAGAAATGGAATTCAGGATGTTGAAAATAATAGCCTATAACATAGTAAGCAATGCATCCAAGGCTAAAAAAGAACATAATGGCGTGTAATACGTCCAGTTTAAGTTTAACATCAAAGACGTTTTTTAGGGTGAAGGCTGTCATGATGCATCCGCCGAGCAGCAGAGAAAGATTCGGACTCAGGTGAAAATAATACGCCAAAATGCGTGAAAATCCTAGGAGGTGAAAACACGTAAGCAAGGAAACTACGAGGATACCAACGTACATGGCACGGAAACGTTGAAGAAACACCCCGTCCTTACCCGGATAACGGAACACTAAAAAGCGGTTATCGTTAGGGAAATTCAATCGATGCCAAAGCGGAGCGAAAATCAAAGGGATCACGAAGGCGCCGAGTCCTGCTGACCAAACCAACCACATGCCTTGCATCCCATGCTGTGCGATAATTCCGGTCACCAATTGTCCTTGGTCCACGGAAAGGAAAAGCATGTACAAGGAGAGTCCCGAAATCCACCACCTTACTTTTTGGGAAGCCGAAAAAAAGGAGATGGAACCACGACGCCTAAGGAACAAGGCATAAAGGAAAACCGCGACCAAATAACCAATAAAAAGGACCATGGGTTGTTTGCCAGCTAAGATACGTTAAAGCTTGCTCGCTCGGAAAATGCGTTGGCCGTTAAAATAGGTAGAGGCATTAGGGTCTAACAGACGGAGGACTTCCGAGGGAGTTATTCCGTAATAATTGTGATGAAAATGTTCAAAGTTTTTGGGATAACGCACCATAACTTCTTCTAGAAAGGTTTCTTGAAGCGTTGGATTGATCCCTAAGGTTTCAACGCATGTGTGCAAGATGATACGCCGCTCATGAAGATTGGATTGGTCCATGATTGAAATGAGATACGGATAAAACCATTCCCAATATTCTGTATCGAATCCGATGGATGGGTAACGGTATAAAAGGTAGTAGGCGAAATACCTAACCCTAGGAAAAATATGAACCTCCGCTAATTCGGCCTCATTGTACAAGTGATTCTGATATAATATGTTACCGTATTGTATAGATTTTTTTTGTTTTCCATTGAAAAAATAATGTCTTAAAACTAGGGCATTTGCGAAAATGAAACCTTGAAGCTCTTGGGGTGATTTTTCGGGACTGAGATGTTGTAAATAGCATTGTAGTCCAAATTCATAGTGAGGTATCCTAAATTCAGGATCTGCCATCATTTCAAAAAATCCTTCGCGAATGATAGGTAGATTACTGAATTTCTTAAAGAATGGAACATTGGAGCCAGGGTTTTCTTTGAGAATGTTAAATATTTCTTCACCTAAAAGTTGCTTCTTCGTTATGGAGAGATCGTCGGAGAACTGTTCAAGGAACGGATATACCGATTTGTATTCTTTGTTGTATATACTAAAACGTAAAAGGCTTTTATAGGATTGATCAGGAGGAATGATCCCGGATATAAACTGAAAATCGTACAACTCTTGGTAGAAATGGCAGAAAGCTGTCCAGTCGTTGAAGTCAATAAATTGGGCAAGAATGTCTAAGGTATGTAAATACGGTTTATTCGTGTTATTGGGGTGTAAGAAAATGCGGTAAAGGGTATTTCCGGAAACAGAAGTTTGGGTTTTATTGAATACTAAAAGACTCAATTTTTCACAATTTGCTTTATTAAAAAGACGGAAATTGCAATGTGATTCAATCATCCATTTCAGACCGTGCACTAAATATTCGGCAAGAGGGTACGAAGGTTTTTGCATTACCAGTTTTCAAACGAAAATAACGATAAATAGGAAGAGAAAAATCATTGGTTTGGAACAAGTTGGATTAAGTTTTTTTATTAGCCTATTCCTTACCGCCAAGCGTTTATTTTTGCAAAGCACAAAGCATTTTTTAAAGCTTTTCGATATACTTTTTTAGGAATGAAAACAATTAAATTCGGTCCTGTATTTTTTATCTTACTTACCTTTTCTTTAGGAAAACTTGGCCATGCACAGACGATAAATCCTCAATCCATTAATAGCGGAGGGAACAGCTTGGCTCAAGTTAATGGAACCTTGAGTTTTACGGTTGGGGAATTGGTTGTATTTGGTTTGATCGACATTCAGGGCAATACGCTTGGTGGAGGATTTACGTCAGGAGCCACCTTATCCACATTAAGCATTCAAGAAATAGATGTTTCAAATTTGGATGTAAATGTGTTCCCTAACCCAACCCACAATTTAATTAATATTCAAATCAATCAATTATGTTTTGATGAATTAGTTGTAACGATTACAGATTTGTTAGGTAAGGACGTTTACTATGGTAAATATGCTGGAATTCCCAATATAATTCGAATCAATACCGCCTCGTATACAAGTGGAACATATATTTTGTCTTTGAAAAATCAAAACAACCAAGTGCTTAGCACATTTAAAGTAACTAAAAACTAACCGTAATGCACAAAATAAGACTAATTATTGGGTTGCTGTTTATTCTGTTAAATTTCCAGGTAAATTCTCAAATCCCACCGAATGCATTTAACTACAGCGCTGTGGCAAGAGATGCTCAAAGCATTCCTATAGCCAATACTACTATTGGCATTCAAATAAGTATCTTGAAAGGTTCTTCATCGGGTGCCTCTCAATATATTGAGAATCATACAGTGTTGACAGATGCTTTTGGACTTTTTAATTTGGCAATTGGCACTGGATCAATACAAAGCGGTTCAATGGCTACAATCGACTGGAGCAACGATAACTACTACCTGAAAGTAGGAATGGACGCAGCAGGTGGAACAAACTTTCTTGTAATGGGAACTACTCAGTTGTTAAGTGTTCCTTATGCCATGTATGCAAAAAATGCAGGTGGGATTGGAGGCCTACCAGT
The DNA here is from genome assembly GCA_947500875.1 of Flavobacteriales bacterium. Lineage (GTDB taxonomy): Bacteria > Bacteroidota > Bacteroidia > Flavobacteriales_D > Crocinitomicaceae > UBA952. Next base: position 27,982 of record CANMUN010000029.1, read on the forward strand.
CCCTACCGTAACAACAAATGCGGTTACAGAAATAGGTTCAAACCATGCTAAGTTTAGCGGTGTTATCGGTGGTGTTAATGCAAATTACATTGTATCAAAAGGAGTTGTTATCTCACAAACACCTAACCCAACTACTCAAAACCCATTGGCAAACGTACTTTCTGCTGGCGATAGTATTGGTGCTTATGATGTTAATGATTATGCTTATTATAATAACATTCCTGGCTATTTTTTATCGCCAAATACTACTTATTATGTGCGTGCTTATGCGACAACAGAAAACAATATCACTTTTTACGGTAACGAAGTTAGTTTTACGACCTTAGGTGTTGGCCAAATAGGTACGGGTGGCGGTATTGTGTTTTTTGCTAAAGCGAATAGCACCGGTGGATGGCAGTACCTTGAAATAGCAACGAATGATCAAAGTACTGGAATTTCATGGGGTTGTGAAGTTGGACCATCATTAAATACAGGGATCGGTTTAGGCGCGGGATCAACGAATACATCGTTAATTGTGGGTACGTGTAATGAAGTGAATTTTGCCGCAAAACTTTGCGATAATTTATCGTTGGGCGGTCAAACAGATTGGTTTTTACCTTCAGGGTATGAACTCATATTGGCGGCTCAACAACAGGCAAATAACCAAGTTACTCAGGATTTATTTGCGAGTACATATTGGACTAGCTACTCCAGCTCAACCTCATTTGTGCAAGCTGAATCTTTGGTTAACGGTAGCTTGTATCAACAAAGTAGATCAAATCTGTTGCATGTTCGCGCAATCAGGGCTTTTTAATAAAATTGATATCATCTTTAATGAAGTTAAAGACGTGGTGATATTTTCCCTAGAACAATAACAATGTAATCCTATGCATACAGCGATGAACCAAATTCTAAATTTATACAGGTCAAAATACCCGTTTCAGTCCTTCTATAAATTGGCATCCGCCAAAATCATGAATAACAATGGGCTTTTGGGAGATAATTACCCTTATCTCGTAGATAACTCATCCCTTCTTGGTCTTAAATTTAAAGCAAACCCAGGGGACATAAGGGTTGACTTGCCCATTTGGTTTGGCGACCCATCAAAGGTTAAGCTAAAAGTTATGATATTGGGTAGAGAACCGAGAAATAGCCACGATAAGTTCAACATAGAAGCAAGTAATGAACATAATTATGTTTTCGGAACTCCTTTTGGCATAGAATATTGGTCAGAGAAAAATAAATATTACCGATCTTTTAAAAATTTGATTAAAAACGATGAGATATTAACTTATTTCTCGGATGTAGTAAAAACTTACGAGGTTAAACAATCAAAAACTGAGAGTGATCTCCATGCCAAAGTTAGTTTTTGGAAAAAAGCTGAAATGGAAAAAGATAACCTAGTTTTTTTGAAGACTGAGGTGGATTTGTTAAATCCCGATGTTATTATTGGTTTAGGAAACGATAGCTATAATTTCCTTAAAAAGCACTTTAAATCATTTGATGTTCAAAAAGTTACACATCCTAATGCTAGGCAAGACAAGAAATCAGGTCTGAATGCATGGGTAACAGCCGAAATTAAGATATCGGAAATAATAAAATCCTCAAAAAGTATAGCATGAATAAGTTGATTTATTTAAAAGCAATATTTTTGATCATGTTGTTGGTTAATTCCAACGGAAGTTGGTCCCAGGGTAATCTTCAATTCTCTCAAGTTATCAACCTCACTCCGGGTAATACGTATACCGTACCTGCAAATAAAGTATTAAAAATCGAATCATTAACAACCCAATCTGTTTCCATAAACACACCTTTACAATCATCAAATTGTCCTAATGGAAATTGCACATGCGTATATACCTTACAGCCTTATTTGAATATAGAGTCTTTGACTTACTCAGCCCAACCTGCTAATTTATCGGTCCTCTATACGTGCCCGGCAACTAATTCGGCTAGTGTTACTCTTCCAAACATAGTTTTCCCAATATGGAATGTATCATTAAACTGTAGACCAAGTTAAGCTATATAATTTAAAAGGTATTAAATTTAAGTTTTATGGCAGAAGAAAGAAAAAAGTACAGCAGAGAGTTTAAGATAACGGCTGTAGAGTTAAGTCTTGCTCGAGGGCAAGTAA
>CANMUN010000030.1 GCA_947500875.1 Flavobacteriales bacterium
AGGTCTTGGGTAATGGCACCGTTGGACCAGTTGTAGGCATAGGGAGGGGTTCCAAAGGAAGGGGTCAGGTTAACGCTTCCGTTATTGCCCCCAAAACAGGAGACATTTACGTTAGCAAACGCCAAAGACAGTCCATTAGCGGGTTGGGTAATGAAAACCGTATGAGTATCGGTACAACCTGCGGCGTCAGTAATGGTCACGTTGTACGACCCAGAGGGTATTCCGATTAAATCCTCCGTGTTGGCCCCATTGGTCCAAGCATAAGCGTAAGGGGCTTCTCCTCCGGATACGGTTAAATCAATGGCCCCGGTAGCGGTTCCAAAACAAGTTACGTGCGATTGAAGGTAGGAGCTGGTTAATGCCCCAGCCGGTTGCGAAAGCGAATCGATGATGAACTGACTGCATCCGTTGGCATCGGTGATGGTTACTGAGTAATTTCCAACGGGAAGGTTTAAGAGGTTTTGTTGGGTAGACCCGGTATTCCAAATAAATGAATACGGTTGCGTTCCTCCGCTCACAGTGAGGATTACTGAGCCCGAAGAATCGCCGTAACAGGCAATGCTGTTGAAGGAAGAAATAACATTCAGCGCAGAATCAGGTTGAGTAATCACTTGGCTTAAGAAAAGTCCGCAACCAATGACATCGGTGACATTCACAAAATAATTCCCGGGACTTAAATTGTAAACGTCTTGCATCACGCTTCCGTTCGACCACTGATAATAATAGTTAGGGTTTCCTCCCGTAACGTTCAAATCAATGAAACCGTCGGCACCACCAAAACAATTAACGTTACTGAAGGTATGGGAAAGTGCCATGCCGTTGGAAGGATCGATTAATGCAACACTAAAAGGAATTTGACAACCGTTTGAGTCGGAAACCAACACCGTGTAGGTTCCGGCAAATAAGGTGTCGATGTCTTGGGTGGTTTCGCCGTTGTCCCATTGGTACGTATAGCCGGGAACACCTCCGGATACGCTTAGATCAATGCTGCCCGAGGTTCCGCCAATACAGGAAGGATTGATATGGGTTTCTGAGATGATAAGGGCATTGGGGGGTTGTGAAATGGTGGCTACCAAAGTATCGGTACAGAAATTCGCATCGGTCACCACAACGCTGTAGGTTCCTGCAGTTAATCCTGCAATGTCCTGAGTGCTTGCGGCATTGCTCCAGCTGTAGGAGTAGGCAGGAGTTCCACCAGCAACCGTTAAATCAATCGAACCCGTAGCAAATCCATTGCAAAGCACATCTTGATGCGTTTCAGAGAGTATGATCGGCAAGGAAAGATCAATCAGGGTTTGCGAAATGGAGTCCGAACAACCGTTGGCATCTTGCACCACGACGGAGTAGGTTCCTGAAGGGATGTTGTTTAAATCCTGACTTACCTGATTGTTGGACCACAAATAGCTGTAGGGGAGCGTTCCACCAGTTGGCGTTAGGTCAATGGTACCAGTTGCTGCCCCAAAGCAAAAGATATCCGTATGAGTGACCGAAACCGATAGCGGTGAAAGAGGTTGTCCAACAAAGTAACTTCCGCTTAACGGACATCCGTTGGCATCTAGCACATTTACGCTATAATTACCGGTTGATAAACCTGAAATAATTCCCGTGGTTGCGCCATTACTCCAAACGTAGGAATAGGGAGGAGTTCCACCTGAAACCCCCATGTTTATTGCGCCGTTACTACCGTTGAAGCAAGCCACAGGGGTAATCACCGCAGAGTTCGAAAGGGGAGCAGCGGGTTGATTTACCACTACGGAGAACTGTCCAATGCAGTTATTGGCATCGGTAATAAATACGGTATAGACCCCAAAAGGAAGGTTACTTAAATCTTGGGTAGTGGCTCCAATGTTCCACGAATAGGTATATCCAGGGGTTCCACCCACCACAGAAAGGTTAATGGACCCGGTGGCATCTCCGTAGCATCCTACATCGATGTGCGTTTGGGAAGGGGTAATGGGTTGAGCGGGTTGTAGGATGGTATCGCTAATAACTTGTGAACAGCCATTGACATCACTCACGGTAACAGTAAAGATACCGGCAGGAAGGTTAATGGCGTTTTGGTTGTTGGTGTTATTAGACCAGGCAAAGGTGTATGGGAAGGTTCCTCCAGAGGCAACAAGGGAAATACTACCATTAAATCCACCAAAACAAGTAACGTCAGTATGAGTTGTAGCCAAAACAATTGGTGTGGGTTCGCTAAGGAAGACGGTATCAAAGGCTTGACAACCGTTGGCATCAGTAACAATAACGGAATAGAATCCTATGTCAAGTCCTGTGGCATTCGAGGAGCTTTGCCCATTCGACCAAAGGTAGGAGTATGGAGCGGTTCCACCCGAGGCTACAACAGAAGCGGTACCGTCGGAGGCATTAAAACAGCTGATTTGTTGACCGTTGTAATTGGAAGTGACGGTAGCATTGGCAATCGGTAAAGTAGGTTGGGTAATTTGATAGGAGGCCGAGGACTGGCAGGTGTTTCCGTCGGTCACGGTTACGGTATATTGCCCCGGAATAAGGTTGTTGATGGTCGAACTGGTGGAGGAATTATTCCATAAATAGGAATACGCTGGGGTACTGCTACCAATTACGCTAATGGAACCGTCGCCGTAATTGAAACAAGAAACGTTGTCGAGGTTCACCAGGTTGATGGTTGGATTGGGATTCACAACCACCGTGTCCAGTAAGTTAAAAAACGTACATGAGCTGCCGTTAAACGAGATATTCAATTGATAAACACCAGCATTGTTGGCCGCAACAGGAAAGATCACCGGAGCCGGCGAAGTAGAGGTAAAGGAATTCGGACCCGACCAAGAATAATTAGCACTTGGACTGTAAGGAACAAAAAACTGTAGGGAATCTCCTAAACACAGGGGGTCTGTGTGCGTCACTACTGGGGCCTGACAATTGGAATTTATAACCAATAAATTATTTACATTGGTAGGGCAACCGTTGGCATCGTACACATCCGAAAGTCCATTATTGGTAAATGGATTATTCGAAATGTTTCCTGTGCCGAAGATGTAGGCTTTGTTGGTTAAGGTACTGTCGCAGGAGAGCAATAAACAGTCATTTACTACTTGCACTCGAAAACGAACAACGGCAGAATCTGCCCCGTTGGGGGAATTGTTCATGGTGCCTCCTACTGTAGCATTAGCTCCCGTGTTTACCCTGGCCTTAACAAAATGTCCCGCTGCATCATATTCGGCCTGATCATCCCCGCTAACATCGGTTTTTCCACCGATTAAAGGACCGTTGACGTAAGTAATTGAACCAGGAACATAGGTGGTTCGAACGTCTAAGGTATCTACCATGAAGGTGTTGTTGGAGACGTCGCTTCCGATGTTCTTGCCAATCATGGTGTATTCCAAAATATCACCAGGAACAACTTGTCCACCGTTTAAATCTTGCACATAAACGCTAGCCCTTAAATCTGGTTCGTAGATATCAATGGCAGAGGTAAAGGCTCGAGCTAAAATGTTCTCAGAGCTTGTGGTAACACGAATGGTCGCCGATGTTGCATTGTTGCCAATATAATTGAGGGCTGTATTGTTCGGGTAAAAAATTCCAGCATCGTAACCCAAAGTGTTGTTGTAACTTGGATTTCTGAACGGTGTTAAAACGGCATTATCGGAAATAGTGCTGTTGAAGAAATTCGTAGTATTGTGTAAGGCATCGGAAATATTGACAAAATTTCCTGCGCCGTTGAATTGCAACTGATCACCGGTTGCGTCTCGATCACCATCGAGACCAATGACCCCCAATTCAAACGTAACGGGTCCAGAAGGTGGGGTAGTAAACCCACTGATGGGTATGTTCAAAGAATTACCCGTTGAAATATTGGCGAATCCATCAAAAACCGTGAGATTTCGCATGGATTGAAGAACGTTTTTATAGACAATGATCACCGACCATCCTCCCCAGCGATTGGATCCCGTTTCAGCGGTGACATTGGCAACCGTAAATCGTGTATTGGTTCCTGAAGAGGTTAAGATAGAAGTAATGTTCTTAAAACAAAAATAACTAGGATGTGACCAGGATTGTCCATTGATCGTTGGCACGTCAAGCGTTTGGTCAGCAGTAAGCACTTGATAAGCACCGTTGTTTAATTTCATTCTAACCTGGCTTCGGTTGGCATAATTAGGGGTATTCGCCGCAATTCGTGCACTCCAATATAATCCCGCCCAGAGTACTTCTGAACAATTGGGTAAGGCGATACTGTCGCTGCTCGACATGAAGGTTCCTGCGTCGTTATCGACATCAATATAGGCCATGGAAAAAGAACCGTTGGAAAAGGTGCCGTTGGGTGGTACCTGGCTTTGCGCTGTTGCGCAATTGGCAGATCCGGATTGACAGCTGAGCACGACATTCGACGCAATTTTTATTCCTCCTTTGGCATTGGTTTGATAACGCACGCTAAAAGGAGCAACTATTTGACCGAAGGCAACATTCATCAAAAGAAGATTCGCAAAGGTCAGAAGGAAAAAAAAGTGCGTTTTCGTCAAGGGTTATTTTCCAGTTAAAACAAAGTTAATAAACCTCGTACGATAATAAAAGGAAATGGTTTGCTGAAACTCAGCTGATTATAGTTTAACCTGAATTGAAACCGGTAAGTGGTCTGAATACCCTCCTAAGTATTTTGTTCCGCCGTAGGTCCTTTTCGGTTGAATTACTCCCTTATATTCTTCCATGAGAAAAGGGAAATTATGGATAACTCCTGAATTTTTCAGAACGCCCTTTTTTGAACTTATAAAATTCGGACTTACATAGATATGGTCCAATATTCCCCATTCGTTGTTGTAATAATGTGTCCCTTTGGTGGGGCCACTTGCTGTCGTAATCATTGGATATAATCGTTCATCCAATAATTTCGGACCAGTATTGTCAGGGTAGTCGTTCAAGTCACCTAATAACACAATCGGGAGACCGTTGGATTTCTGCACGGAATCTATGAATTGACAGGCAATTTTAGCCGCTGCAACCCGCTTTACATCGCTTTCATCAGTTCCCCCTCTTCGGCTGGGCCAATGGTTGACCATGACGTAAAACACCTGTTTTTTATTTTGAAATTGAGCCCAAAGAATGTCTCGAGTGGTGGCTTTTGTTTCGCCTGGAAGGATAAAACGAATAGTGTTGGAAGCCAATAACTTAAGTTGGCTGCTGTCGTAAATAATAGCAACGTCAATTCCGCGTGCATCCGGACTTTCGTAATGGACCACTCCGTAATTTTTGAAATCTTTCTGTTGAGCAATTATTGCGCGAACCACCCCCGCATTTTCCACCTCTGAAAATCCGCAAATTAATGGTTTTCCCATGGCCAACAGTACTTCGCGAATATGGGACAGTTTTTCTTGATATTTAGCGTTGTTCCATTCATTTTTCGCGGAAGGTAAAAACTCCGCATCGTCGTTGGGTCCGTCGAGGGTGTCGAACAGGTTCTCAACGTTGTAAAATGCGATGGAGCGTGTTTTTTGAGCCTCAGCCACGTGGGCCAACACAACCACACAGAAAATAACGGCAATTCGTTTCATAGCTTAAAATAAATGTCCATTTCTAAAATCCTTGAGTCTTTAAATCCTAATGTCCTTGTGTCCTTGTGTCTTTGTGTCCTTGTATCCTTGTGTCTTTGTGTCCTTGTATCCTTGTGTCTTTGTGTCCTTGTGTCCTTGTATCCTTATATCCTTGTGTCTTTGTGTCCTTGTATCCTTGTATCCTTGTATCCTTGTATCCTTGTATCCTTGTGTCCTTGTGTCCTATTTTCAATACGCCCCGAAATACCTCTTTAAAAACCATTCAATGATAAAAATAGTGGCAATTAATAGCATAAGGAACCAAGAATCGAGTAAATCCCAAAATTCCGTAGAGATGCGCTCAATGGAGGTGATGTCCGATCGTTTTTCAAGTTGGTCTAAGGCTTTTTCATAATCTTGAAAAGGGTAGTAATTCCCTCCAGACTGCTTCGCTAATTGTTTGAGCGTTCCGTGATTGGCTGCATTAACACTTTGTTCAAGTGAAATGTCTTCCACAATGAAATCACCTTCTTTCGTGTAATCTTTGTTTTGGAATTGGGTGACGGCTTTCCAATGGTATTTTCCCGGAGGTAGTGATCCAAGGTCAGCGCTATATCCATTGTTTAAAACACTGAATTGGTGTACGTATTTGTTGGCATTTTGGTCCCTGAGCATTAAACGGATCTTTGGCGTGGTTATAGGCTCGAGGCTTGCATTGTAGAAGTTGGCATTGAGGGTAATTCTGTCGTTCTTTGAAAAACGCTTTTCAAATTGAACCGTTAATCCCATCCCTTCTCGTTTTACCATTAGATAGGTAAATGCTTTGGTGAAAATCTCATGAAATCGATCATGGTTTTTATTTTTCATGTAATCGGCAAGTCGCCATCTCCACAAGCTTTCGCCAAATATAAGACCATGATTGAGGGGGGCTCGTTTATTGAAATAAAACAAAGGTTCTTTTTTCACGGTGTTCCCAATTTTCTGGAAAAGAAAAGCTTCATAATTTCCTTTGGGAGCGATGTTTCCAAATTTAGCGAGCAACGGGGGATAAAGTTCAATAGCCTTGAGGGCATCTTCGCTGAGTTCAAAAGCAGTAAATCCGTTATTGTATGACCCTTGAACTTCATCCAAAGCAGCTCGTTGATTGCTGAGACTGAAAAGGTCTAGTCCGTTGATGGTTGAGGTCGTTACATTCCCGGGAATGACAAAAAGTACAGGGATTTTATTTTTTTTAATAAAATCAAGGGCTTGCTGGTCGTTGGGGAGGTTGGGCCCGTGCCATACAATCAAATCCGGTTTTTTATTTTTTTTAACCAATTCTTGAGGCGTTGCAAAGGTTGCTTCGTAATTCTCATTGGTTTCCGCTGCGGCACGCAAGGCTGACACATCCGGATGGGGAGCAGATGAAATGAAATAAACCGAGTTTCGGGTATCAATCACCTCAACGTAGCACGTTTTAGAATTGTTCGGCTTAGAATATTCTCCGTTCAAATATTCTATGGAAACTGTGTAGGCTTGAAAGCCGGTCTTTTCTGCGGCAACTTGAAATTGAAGTTGCTGGAACGAGCTTTCGGATTGTCCGTAATTTACTGTTTTCCGGTCCAAAATTTTTCCGTTGTTGATCAAGCGAACTTCCGCTTTTGTGTTTTTGATTTTATAGGCTTCGATGTCGACCTCTATGGGAAAAATGTCGTTTAAAAAAACCACGTCGTTGTGGTATAAATTCCCAATAAGTTGGTCGCGTTTTGGGGCGGTATCGCCAACGCCCAAGGTAATGATTGGGGTTAAACTCAGTTGTTCTGCTGCGTAACAAGGATTGTCACCGGTATTGTAATTCCCGTCGGAGGCGAACAAAACGGCTCCAACGTTCCGATTTAAGTATTGTTCCGCTAAATGCTTAAATGCTAATTCGTGGTTGGATTGTTCTTCATTCAAAAGGATTTGTCCACCTTCTTTGATTTCATTCCCAATGGAATAGTAATAAAGGTCGTATTGGTTTCCAAATCGTTGGTTAATTTGCCGCTTGATTGCTTCGAGCCGCTGCGCAATGCTTGCACTGTCCTTAAAGCGTTTCAAAGAAGCAGAATTATCGATTAAGGTAATAATTGCAGGGCGTTCCACCTCAGACTGCCGAAGGAGTAAGGTGATTTTTAACAAAAGGATCATCATGAAAAACAATCCGCATCCTCGTAAAAAGGGCAGGACCCGTTGAAGCGTTTTTGATTGTGTCGTTAACCAGGGGTTTCCTCGGTAAAAATACCAAGCCACTCCAAAGGATAATGGTATGATCAGGAAAATCCAGTAAAGCGAAAATGTCGCTTGAAAACTCATGTTGCGAAAGTAAGAAAATTAGCCCATTAATTGCCTTAATAATCAAAAGCGAAAGCGATATTTGTGTACCTTCGCAAAAAAAATATTCGTATGAAAAAGGAAGTTTTTATTTGTTCCGCGGTGCGCACTCCTATGGGTTCGTTCATGGGAGCTTTTGCCAATACTTCGGCTACAGAACTCGGTTCCATTGCGATTAAAGCTGCAGTGGAACGCGCGTCAGTGGATGTTGCGTGCATCGATGAAGTTTTCATGGGGAATGTTCTTCAGGCTGGGGTAGGGCAAGCACCTGCCAGGCAAGCTGCGTTGGGCGCGGGACTCGGTATGAACGTTCCTTGCACTACGGTGAATAAGGTTTGTGCCTCTGGAATGAAAGCCATAATGCTGGGAGCTCAATCCATCATTGCAGGTGATAACCACATTGTAGTGGCGGGCGGTATGGAAAACATGTCGCAAACACCTCACTACGTTAGCGGTAGAAACGGTACAAAATTCGGTAACATTACGATGCTAGACGGAATTACCAAAGACGGATTGTTGGATGTTTATTCCAAGGTTCCGATGGGTAATTGTGCCGAACTTTGTGCTAAGGAACACCAAATTACAAGGGAAGAACAAGACGCTTTTGCCATCGAGTCCTACCGAAGGGCCGCCGCGGCATGGGAAGCCGGTAAGTTTAATAGTGAAATTGTCGGTGTACCGGTTCCTCAGCGAAAAGGAGACCCGATTTTAGTCACCAAAGATGAAGAATTTACCAATGTTTTCTTGGATAAAATCCCAGGATTGAAGCCTGCTTTCGACAAAGATGGTACGATTACGGCAGCAAACGCCTCAACGTTAAACGATGGGGCCTCCGCCTTGGTATTAGCTTCTGCGGAGGCAGTTGAAAAATACGGTTTAAAGCCCATCGCCAAATTGCTTTCGTATGCAGATGCGGCTCAAGCGCCGGAATGGTTCACGACAGCTCCCTCATTAGCAGTACCGAAAGCCCTTGAAAAAGCAGGATTAACCGTAAACGATGTTGATTTTTGGGAGTTAAATCAAGCATTCTCTGTCGTTGGTATTGCGAACGCTCGAATTCTCGGACTCGACGCTTCAAAAGTGGATGTTAATGGAGGTGCCGTTGCTTTGGGTCATCCCCTCGGGAATTCCGGTTCTAGAATTGTGGTAACCCTGATTCATGTTTTGAAACAACAGCAAGCTAGAATAGGTGGTGCGGGCATTTGTAACGGAGGAGGAGGAGCCTCGGCTTTACTCGTTGAGAATATCTAATTAAGGCAATAAACAATCAAAAGGTCGGTTATGCCGGCCTTTTTTATTACCAGCTGCCGCTAGCACCGCCTCCGCCAAAACTGCCACCACCGAATCCTCCGAAATCACTGGAAGAGCTTCCTCCAGAGCTACCGCCTCCCCAACCGCCTCCCCAACCGCCTCCCCAACCGCCTCCCCAGTAGCCGCCTCCGCCACCGAGGGTGGTGCCACGCCTACCAGAACGGACGGCAACGAATATGATGAACATGATAACCCCAACAATAATCAATAAGCCCATCCATCCTAATTCGTGCTCTTTCTCATAGTCCTTGTGGTTGTATTCTTTGATAGAAAGCGCTTTCAAAACCTTTAGACTTGCTTGGATTGCTTCCTCTGGATTATTTTCTTTCATGTTGGGAATGAACTCATAATCGATGATGTCGCGGCAAGTAACGTCCGGTATTACGGCTTCTAAACCTCTACCAATCCTCAAGGTTGCTTCGCGCTTGCCTTCCCCGAAAGGTTTGATTAAAAATACAATGCCGTTGTCTTTTTTCTCGTCTCCAACTCCCCATTTCTCCCCCAAGTTGTCGGCATAATCTTCAATGGCCATGCCTTGTAAGTCATCAACAATAACAACAACGATGGCATTGGAGGTCGACTTTTCAAATTCAACAAGCGTTTTTTCGATGTTTTCAGCTGCTTCAGGAGATAACAGTTGTTCGGCGCTGTAATCGTTGTATGCTCTTGGCGGATTTGGTCTGTGGGGCAACTGCGCTAACGAGGTTCCAACAACGAAGGAAAAAAGGATTAACAGGTTTTTCATTCTTCGGATAATTCGTTACTTAGTTCATTAACATCATCCGTTCTGTGAGGATAAAATGCGCTTAGTTTTTCGCCTACTTTTAAAACAGCTTGACATATTCCTTCGGTATAATCACCTTTTTTGAAATGATTGGCCAGGATTTGGTAAATGTCGTTCCAAAATCCTTCGGGTACTTTTTCGTGAATTCCTCGGTCGCCGAGTACCGCGATTTGTTGCCGGGTAAAACAAAGATAAATGAGAACACCGTTTCGTTCCTTGGTCCGGGTCATTCCCAGGCGCTCAAAGGTTGCGGTAGCCTTTTCCATCGGGTTATTGGACCCAAAACGGTCTAAGTGCACTCGAATCTCACCGCTGGTTAACGATTCTGCTTGTTGTATGGTATCTGCAATGGTGCGTTTTTGTTCCTTAGTTAACATGTTAATCGAAGTTGACTTCCGGAGCATTCTCAGCGCCGCTCACGGCTTTGAACATGTCTTTTTTAGGAAAGGTTTCGCGGTTTAACAGCATGCTTGTAAAGAACCCTCGAATGTGGGTGTTGTATTCTTTGACCGCCTCGTTGAACATATCCCGTTCTCGCTTGATGCGGTTTTCTGTGCCCGTGAGATCTACCTGAAAATCCCTAAAGTTTTGATTGGATTGTATGTTGGGGTAGGCTTCGTACATCAAGTTGATGGCAGTATTGATTTTTTTACCCATGAGTTCCATGTCTTCCGGAGTTTTTGCCTCCACAATCCCCGCTCGGGCTCGCGTCACTTCCGTAAGGATGTCTTTTTCGTTTTTTGCGGCGGCTTTGACGGTTTTCATGAGGTTGGGAATCAAATCCAACCTGCGTTGGTAAGCGGATTGTACATTGCCCCATTTTTCGTCGACCCCTTCTTGCAGTGCGACGGCTTTGGTGTAGGCGTTATAGTACATTAAAAATCCGATGAGAAGGAATCCTCCCACGGCGATTAAAGCAATAAGTCCTTTTTTCATGAGTTGTTTTTTTTACAAAGTTACATTGTTTTTCATCGGCGCATTGATGGAAAACAATTATTTACACCCGTTCTGATAATCTTTGTGGTGAAAGGCAATCCAATACTCTTGAAAACCTTCGCTGCTCGTGAAAAAACGACAGTCCATTTTTCCAACACTGATTTTGGTGAGCGATTGCTTTTGTTTTTTTAATCGTTGGTTCAAGAATAATTTGGGCTGGTAGTTCCAACTCCCGCAATGTTCTATCCCGGTATGAGCGGAACATTGACCAGCAGATTGAAATGGAATCTCAATAAGGTAGTAAACGCTGTCTTCTTGATCAAGCCCCCTTGTTACAATCTTTATGCGCTTAAAATCGATTTTTAAATACGTTTTTTTGCCATAAGCTACTTTGAGATAGTCCCCGATTTGGTTGGCGGCTTTATTGGAGAATTGATGAGCGATATCGCCCTGTTCGTTAAATTCCGGGCCTTGGTAATATCCTTTGAATCCTTGATCGCTGAGTGCAATGCTGTCGTAGATTGGCGTTGATTTTCTATCCGTTTGAAGCGTGTTTTTTGCTTCGTTCTTGGTTTTTTTTGAGGACTTGGGGGGAGTGCATTGCCAAAACAAACCCAGAATCAGGACTGTTGAAAAAAAATAATTCATTTTGATTAGAAATTAACAATGAATAATGATTAAAAATTAATACATTTGTGCTATTCCAAAGCTACAATTTTTTATCATTCGTTCTATCCATGTTACGCAACATTGTCCATATGGACCTCGATACGTTCTTTGTCTCTTGCGAGCGGCTGTTGGACAGCCGTCTCAACGGTAAACCGATCTTGATTGGCGGAACGAGTGATCGTGGGGTGGTGGCATCCTGCAGTTACGAAGCAAGGCGCTTTGGGATTCACTCCGCCATGCCGATGAAAATGGCAAAGGAACGATGTCCGGAAGCTATTGTGATTAAAGGAAATTCAGCAACCTACAGCCGCTATTCCCGGGCAGTAACGGAGATTATTCGCGAAGCTTCTCCGCTCTATGAGAAAATGTCAGTGGACGAATTTTACCTGGATTTTACCGGAATGGACCGTTTTTTTGGCACTTTAAAATACGCTACCGAATTGCGGCAAAAAATCATTCGCGAAACAGGGCTTCCTATTTCTTTTGGTCTTTCGCAGAATAAAACCGTTTCCAAAGTGGCTACCGGCGAAGCAAAACCCAACAACCAGCGGATTGTTTCGCACGGAGAAGAAAGGGCCTTTTTAGCGCCTTTGTCCGTCGCTAAAATCCCGATGGTGGGTACTAAAACCTATCAGACTCTTTGCAATTTAGGGATTCGAAAGATTCAAACCCTTCAAGAACTGCCGGTGCAAATGATGGAACACGCGCTCGGAGAAAACGGGGTGAGCATCTGGAAAAAAGCCCAAGGAATCGATCCTTCTCCGGTGGTTCAGCATACCGAACGCAAATCCATTTCTACCGAGCGTACCTTTGACCACGACACCATCGATGTGCGAAAACTGAAGGCCATCATCAGTGCAATGGCTGAAAACCTTGCCTATCAGTTGCGCCGGGGCGGTAAACTTACCGGCTGTGTCACCGTGAAAATTCGTTTTTCCGATTTTCAAACCCAAACCCTTCAGCGGAAAATTTCCTACACGTCCGCAGACCACCAATTGATGCCTTTGGTGGCCGAACTGTTTGATCGAATCTACAACCGTCGCTTGCTCGTACGCTTGATTGGGGTGCGCTATAGCGATCTGGTAACCGGCTGCCATCAGCTGAGTTTGTTCGACGATCAGGTGGATTACGCCCGCCTTTACCAGGCGATGGACCGTATCCGAATCCGTTACGGCGATCGAGCAGTCATTCGCGCTTTGGGCATGGAGGCGAGGACCATCGGGCGTTGGAATCCTTTCGATGGAGATGCGCCTCCCTTACTCGCAAACCGAAGAATTTAAGGCTTTTTTTCATGAAAATCCATTCATATTTCAGCTTGAAGTACGGTGTTTATGCGCCTGAAATCCTTGTGCAATGGGGAAAGGATGCCGGATATTCCTTCCTTTTTTTAGCTGATATCAACCATACCGGTTCGGCACTGGCCTTTGTCCGAGAGGCACAGCGTCAGGGAATTCGGGCAGTTGTGGGGGTGGAATTGCGCAACGGCATGCAAACCGTGGCCACTTTGATGGCGCGCAACAACCGAGGTGTTCACGAAATGAACCGCTTCCTTACGCCCTTTCTCCATGAAGAACGAGCTTTTCCCATGATTTTACCGCATTTCTCCAATTGCTGGGTGTTTTACCCCGTCGATGCGGTATTGCCCCGCCCTTTGTTCGAACACGAGTTCTTTCAGCTGGATTTGGCGTGCTTGCCGCAATGGGAACTGCGCTACGCGAGGAAATGTCCCCGTGAAAAAACGGTCCTGCTGACCTCCATGATGTTTCAAACAAAACGCGATTTTAATTCCCATCGGCTGCTGCGCGCAATCCATCACAACGTGCTCTTGTCGAAACTGCCTGCGGAGTGGCATGCTCAAGGAACCGAGATGTTGTTGCCCCAAGAAGCTTTGGTTCAAGCGTGTGGCGAATATGTGGATTTTTGGGAGCGCGCAAAGCATTGCATGGAAGATTGCGAAGTTTCTTTTGCTTTTGGCGATGAGGCCGTGCCGCAAAATCCGGCTTCTTACACCGGGTCGAAAGCCATGGACGAACAACTGCTGCGTAAGTTGTGCGCTGAAGGGGTTGCTTACCGCTACCCGCAGTTGAACGATGAGATTGTCGAACGGATTGAGAAAGAAGTTGAGCTGATCGCGCAAAAGGATTACCTCTCGTATTTCTTGATCGCCTGGGATTTTACGTCGTATGCCCGTTCCCGAGGATTTTTTTACGTGGGACGTGGAAGCGGTGCCAACAGCATTGTGGCGTATTTGCTTCGAATTACCGACGTTGATCCCTTGGAATTGGACCTGTATTTTGAACGGTTTATTAACTTGTACCGAAAAAATCCACCCGATTTCGACATTGATTTTTCGTGGAAGGACCGCGATGAAATTGTGCGGTATATTTTTGAAAAATACCCCAATGCAGCATGGTTGTGCACCTACAATACCTTTCAGTACAAAGCTACGGTACGCGAACTCGGTAAGGTGTTCGGCTTACCCAAAACGGAAATTGATAAGCTGAGCAACCGCAGCGTTTCGTTGCAGCAGGCGGATAGCATGTCGGCTTTGGTATTGCGCTACGCGGATTATTTGCGCGACATGCCGTCGCACTTGAGCGTGCACTCGGGAGGAATTGTCATTAGCGAGCAACCTCTTTCGTGGTTTTCGGCCACCTTTATGCCACCCAAAGGCTTTGCTACTACCCAATTTTCGATGCTCGAAGCAGAAGATGTGGGCTTGTACAAGTTCGATATTTTGAGCCAGCGAGGCTTAGGTAAAATCCGAGAAGCCATGGATATTATTGCTTACAATCAGCCAACAGCGCATTTGGAAGATATCCATAACATGCAGCATTTTAAGGAAGATCCGAAAATCAGGGAGATGCTATTACATGCCAAAGCTTTGGGGTGTTTTTACGTGGAATCTCCGGCCATGCGCATGCTGATGGTGAAATTGAAAGTGGCGACCTACCTCGAACTGGTGGCGGCGAGTTCCATTATTCGGCCGGGAGTTTCCCAGTCAGGTATGATGAAAGAGTACATTTTACGGCACCGAGATCCTGCCCGAAGAGCGGCTGCGAACCCCTTGCTCTTGGAAATCATGCCGGAAACCTACGGCGTAATGGTTTATCAGGAAGATGTCATCAAGGTGGCGCATTATTTTGCGGGATTGACTTTAGCGGAAGCGGATGTGTTGCGAAGGGGCATGTCGGGGAAGTTTCGTTCGCGGGAAGAATTCACCAAGGTGCAGGAGCGGTTTTATACGAATTGTGCTCAGCGAGGCTATGCTCCCGAACTCGTGGCGTCGGTTTGGAATCAAATTGCCAGTTTTGCGGGTTATGCCTTTGCCAAAGGACATTCGGCTTCTTATGCCGTAGAAAGCTACCAAAGCCTTTACTTGAAGGCATATTTTCCCTTGGAATACATGACAGCTACCGTGAATAATTTCGGGGGGTATTACCGTACGGAGATTTATGTGCACGAAGCCCGTAAGTACGGTGCGCAAATTGAAGCTCCGTGCATTTTGGAAGGGTTTCATTCCTGCGTCCTGTATGGAAAGCGCTTGGTTTTGGGGTTTGTTCTAGTGGAAGGTTTGGAAGCCGAAGTGGTACGCCACATCCTTGAAGAACGCAAGCAGCAAGGACCATTCCAGGATTTTGAGGATTTTTTAAACCGGGTCAGCGTGCCCTTAGATCAAATAGCGATTTTAATCCGCATAGGTGCGTTTCGTGGGTTCGGGGTTTCGCGCAAACAGCTCC
The DNA here is from genome assembly GCA_947500875.1 of Flavobacteriales bacterium. Taxonomy (GTDB): domain Bacteria; phylum Bacteroidota; class Bacteroidia; order Flavobacteriales_D; family Crocinitomicaceae; genus UBA952. The sequence goes on from CANMUN010000030.1 coordinate 15,294, forward strand.
TCTGGCGGGCTCATTACCGCCTGTACAAGGCGCCTTCAAAGCCAATGCAGCAAGGTTTGTTTGTCGCGCCCGTCCAAGAGTTTGTGTTGCCCGATTTTGAGGAACATCCCATGGAAGAGGTATTTGATCAGTTGGATTTATTGGGCTTTCCCTTGTGCAATCCGTTTGACTTGCTTTCCGAGCCGATACCCCAACATACGCCGGCTGCTCAAATTCCCCACAGCCGAAGCCTACACCTTGAAACCTATGGATATTTAGTAACGGTCAAGCGCTCCAAGACAAGCCGCGGCGAATACATGCATTTTGGTACCTTTCTCGACGTTCATGGCGACACCTTGGATACCGTTCATTTCCCGGAATCTGGAAGGAAATATCCCTTTCAAGGAAAAGGTATTTACCGCCTTAGAGGCGTGGTGAGCGAAGCCTTTGATTATTTTTCCCTCGAAGTGGGGGAGATGCAAAAACTCCGGTGGATGGACGACGTAAGGTACCGAGAAGTGGGGTGAAAAAGGGTGCTATTTCAATATTTCTTGGTCGAAGGCATCCGATTTACGAACGATTTCCCATGTATGGTCCGAAAGGAGTTTGATGGTGGAGAGGTAAACCAATTGCGTTTTGGTTCTTCCCCAATCTTCCGGCGCTACCAACGAAAGCAGAAATTCCTGCTCCTTTCGGTAGAGGTGGTAGGTGTGGTGGATGAGCGGTTCGAATTTTAAGTTGCATTGGTAGATAAGCGTGGAGATGTGTTTTCGGTCTTGAAGGGCCTTTGCTTGGTTCGCGAGCAATTGAATTTGCTCATAGATTTGCTGCAATTGAGCATCGGTTTGGTATTCCATGGCGCGCAATGCACGGCTTTTTAAGCGTCCTTCATCTTCGGGCTTTATCGGCAAACTTCCCGAATGGTGCGCATAGGGTAAAAGCCCGGGACGATCGGTTATTTTGTCCGGGTCAATCGGGTTGATAAAGGGTTCTTTTTCCGAATTCATTTCAATAATTTACTCAATTTTTCACCGATTAAGGCACCAATGGCTAGCCCCATGCCCCCCATTCTAACACCGGCTACTACCCCCGGGGAAATTTGTAGAACAATGGGTTCTTTCGACGGGCCGATGCCCAAGGTTCCTGCCCAGCGATACTCAATATCAAACACCTTATTCGGAAGAATGTTCGTCCGAAGCAAGGATTCTAAATGATTTTGCAAACGCTTGGTGGTTTCCATGCTATCGGTTGATTCTTCTTGAAAAGCTTGGTTTCGTCCTCCGCCAAATAAGACGCGGTTATCCACATTTCGAAAGTAGTAATAGCCAGCATCAAAGTGAAAGGTTCCTTCGATGGAAAGGTTAGGGATTGGGGAGGTGACCATCACTTGTGCTCTTGCAGGATGAACGTCTAAGGGCATGAGCTGCTGAGCAAAGGCATTCGTGCATAAGGCAATTTGATGAGAATTAAGGCATCCGTACTGCGTATTTACCGATTTTATACTCGAATCGATGGAGATCGATGTTACCTCGCTTCCGAATAAAAAATGTACGCCGATTTCGATACATTTTCGATGCAATGCCTCGATTAACCGCCCAGTATCAATGCTCCCTTCGCTCCGGTTTTTATAGGCAAAGTTGAATCCTTCAAATTGGGAGGCTTGTATTTTTACTGAGTCATCCGAATAAACCTCGGAAATGCCTGTGATGCGCTCAACCTGTTGGTTTAAGTAGTGAATAAAATCGGCCTCCATCGGGTTTTTTGTTAAATCCCATGACCCGCAAGCGGAGTAGGATATGGCATGTTTCGGTACGATTTCAAAAAGTTTTTGCAATCCTTCGTATCGCATGGAAAGCGTTTCCCATACGTGTTTTTCTGGAATATGTTGAAGGTCATCCAATAATTCACTAGGGCTTCCAAAGCAAGCAAAACCAGCGTTTTTAGTACTTGCGCCAGTGGGGAGGTAGCCGCGCTCCACAACTACGATTTTACGGTGCGGATGCCTTTTTTTTTCATGAATAGCACAAGTCATTCCCACGATTCCAGCACCAATAACAAGGGTGTCAATTTCTTCGGTGTAGGTTCGTTTTTCCCAAAAACTCAAATGTTCGTAGTTCAGCATTTCGTTATTTGCACAAATTTGCCGATTTTTGCATAGATTAGCTTGTTTTGTTAACGAATTTCTGATTTACGTTTATCAAGTATGAGGTTAAGATTGTTCTTCATGAGTTTTGTTTTGGCTTCCTTGGGTTGGGCTCAAGTGGAAATAAAACTCATTTTTAAAGGGTCAATCTCCGATACTTCTAAATCCACGCTTTCCGGCACAAGCGTTTATTTATTGCAAGAAAACCTAACCGTTGCTTCGGCCATCAGCGAAAAAAACGGCACCTTTGTTTTGGTGGGAAGTGTTTACAAAAAAGCACCGCTTACCGTACAGTTTTCGAAGCCAGGGTTTCTAACGCGCAATGTGTACTATGATGTTGCTGATTTAGACCTTCCTAGAAAGGTTTTGAGTATTACTGTCATGTTGGCGGAAAACCTGAAGGTTCAAATGTTCCCCGTTAATCCTATTTTCAATTTTACCGTTGGGGCAAACGATTACGCTGAAAAATTCAAATGGGATGAAAAACAGGCAGAATGCATTCCTGATTTAACTTACAAGACGAAATACAACGATTCTTTACGAAACCGAGTTTGGCAAGAGGAGGGAAGGCTTAAACTGGAGAAATTCAAAACGAAAAGCAAAGAACTGGAACAAGTTCAGAATTACAAACTGGCATTGGATTATTTGGATACGGCTATTACGGCGCAAACCAACTACAAATCAGTGGACACGTCATTAACACGTAAAAAATCATTGCTTCAGAAGGCATTTTCGGTGCAACAATTGGCCCAACAAAAGCAAAAATCAATTGATAGTCTTTTTCACGTTGGGGACTCATTACTGGCCTTGTTGAAATGGCAAGATGCCGAAAAAACATACAAACTGGTACTAAAATTTGATCCCAAATCGGAAAAATTGCAGGCGAAACTTAAGACCATTGCTGCTATTCAAAAAGAAGAGGAGGAACGAAAAAAGGAACTCGCGGCCTGTAAAAAGAACCGCGACGAATGTACCCGCTTGGCTTCAGTTTCGATTAAAAAATACAAAGAGGCGATAACAGCTATTAACAAAAACAAAACCCTCACGCGAATTCCGCAATCGTTAAGAGATGCAGTGGCAGTAACCGTTGATTCCTTAAACCTGCTCATTAAAGAGCAGAATTTGGACAAAGAGGTGAAAACAGCGATGGATGCGGTAAAAAAGGTTAAGGCCAATAACGCGGCAATGAAGAGTGCATTGGAAAAAGTCACTGCCTTGATTGGTAACTATGAGTCCACAACAAAACAGGCTAGCGCATTTAAGGATTTAGATGATGCCATTAAAGTGTATGTCGATGCTGAAATTAAGCGCGGTTATGACTTGCAAAGTAAACAAGACTATGATAAAGCGATACAAGTTTACGATCAAACGAAAGATGTGCTAGTTTTTACCCATGACGCAGCGAACAAGCAAAATAAAGTGAGCGATATCGACCAAAAAGTAGATGCTGCCGAAAAAGCGAAAGAACAAGACCTTCAAAATTTCAACATTGCCCTCGCGAAAGTTAAAAATGCGCTTGATTCATTGACCTTTGACGCGAAGTATGGGGCGAATTACCAGCCAAAGGTCGCTTTGGGAATCGTTAAAACCTTATTGGCTAATTCTCCGTTGAAGCAAAAGCTAACCACACCGGAAGTTAGCGCCCTCAAAACCCGATTAACCAAATTGGAGTCCTACTTTAATCCCAATGCCAAATTACTGAAAAATATGGCGGTGAAAGATTCTACCATAGCCCTTCAAGCTGCGAATGAATTCTTAACTAAGGCGGGGGTGGCAGAAGTAGGTAAATTAGAAATGTCTTTCCTCAAAAACAAAATAGACTCCATTCAGGCTAAGATGAAAATTACACCTGCGGCCTCTAGCAGCAATACGGTTCGAGGAATCATACTATCACCTCCTCCCGGCGCTAAGTTGTTCACGGGCAATCCCTCGGTTTTACAAACATCTTTGTCCAGTTCTGCCGATCGCCAAGCGCAGCGTGTTCGTAATGCTTGGGACAAGCTTAAAGCTTCCGTGGATGATGCGAATTATAGAGCTGCCGTTCAGCATGAAGAGGCGGTCCTTGCCAACCGTAATTTCGTAGAAACGCAAGAGGCAGTTCGAAGCCAATTAAGTCAGGCAGAGGCTGAATCAGACAAAAAACGCGAAATTGCGAACCGTGAATTGGTGAATGAAACCCAAACAGAAATTGCTGAACGGAATTTAGCCAATCAAGCACTAACGGAACGGATGGCTGATATCCAAGATGAACAACGCAACCGTCACGATTCCATTATGGCCCATCAATTGGATAACCATAACCTGGCTCGACAAGCTACAAGGGATTTCGTGGATTCGATGAATGTCCTTAAAACGCAAAAAGAGGTAGAAGCAGCCGAACAGAATAAAGCGTTGGACCAGGCTCAACGTAAAGCGGTAAATGACAACCAAACGGCAATATATTTAGCAAATCAAGCAGCGCTTGAACAGACTAAACGTGCCCAAAGGGCTCAAGAAGAGCGCATGAACTTTGTGAAGGTTGAGACATATACCCCTAACTATTTAAAAAACGACAGTGGGCAGTGTTTTCCTTGGAATGCCATGACGGAATTGGTATATACCTACGAAGATGCCTATGGATTCGAGATCGGGAAAGTTGTTCGGCGAGTGGTTGTTAATGCCCAGGGATATGGGGTCGTTTATGAGCAAACGGTCAATGAATCAGGGGCGTCAAGTTTTACATTGAATGGACAGCCAATCACAGAAAACATTTGGCTTCACGATTCGAACGGTAGTCCTTTTCTTTCCGAAGGAGGTCCCATTAAACCTCCAAACTGCCCATAGTTAAAAAACCGTTGTCAGTAATTTTTCAAGTTCTTAAGGACTCAGGTAATTCGCTTGCTTATTTTTGAAGAAAAAAGGAATGAAGGTTCATTTTATCGCAGTCGGCGGAAGTGCGATGCACAATTTAGCTATTGCTTTAAGCCGCAAAGGAAATCAAGTGAGCGGTTCAGACGATGAAATATTGGATCCATCAAAGTCGCGCCTAGAACGGGAAGGAATTTTACCAAAGGCAATCGGTTGGTTTCCCGAAAAAATTACCGAGGATTTGGACGCTGTCATTCTTGGCATGCATGCGCGCGAGGACAATCCTGAGTTAATACGCGCTAAGGAATTGAACATTCCGGTATTTTCCTATCCTGAATATCTTTACGAAGCAAGTAAAACCAAAAAACGCATAGTAATTGCAGGCAGCCATGGAAAAACCACGATAACTTCCATGATTTTGCATGTTGCTAAGAAAAGGAAGATGAACGTTGATTACATGGTTGGAGCACAATTGGATGGATACGATTGCATGGTGCGGATTTCGGATGAAGCGGAATTCATGATTTTAGAAGGCGATGAATACTTGAGTTCCCCCATTGATCGGCGGCCTAAATTCCATTTGTACAAGCCTCATGTTGCCCTAATTAGCGGAATAGCTTGGGACCACATCAACGTTTTTCCCACCTTTGACAACTACGTTGAGCAGTTTAGAATTTTCATAGACTCAATCCACCCAACAGGAACCTTGGTTTTCAATAAGGATGACGAATCCTTGAAGGATTTAATTCAAGGGGTATCCCCGCAACTTGGTTTAGCACCTTATTCCGTTCCGGATTATGAGGTGGTGAATGAAGGAGTTATACTTCATAGCATGGGACATCGATTTCCATTAAGAATTTTTGGCGATCACAACCTTCAAAACCTGCTCGGAGCAAGTTTAGTCGGCTATGCCATGGGGATTGATCCCTTGGATTTTTACAAGGCAATGGAGGACTTTACAGGTGCAGGGAAACGGTTGCAATCGGTGATTGATGCTCCGTATTTTAAAATGTTCAAAGATTTTGCACATTCCCCCTCCAAGCTCAGAGCAACAACGGAAGCTGTAAAAAAGCAATTTCCTAATTTAAAGGTAATTGCATGTATGGAATTGCATACGTTCTCTTCGTTGAAAAAGGAGTTTTTGCCTCAATATATGGGGAGTATTGCGGCAGCCGATGAGGCGATCGTTTATTTTAATCCGCATGTTGTGGAACATAAAAAATTAACAATGATCAGCAAGGAGGATGTTGCTCAAGGGTTCGGTGGAAATATTGCAGTGGCGAATAGAACGGATGAAGTATTACATTTTATTGAACATCAATTATGCGTCAACAGTGTTTTACTTATGATGTCTTCCGGAAATTTTGATGGAATCGATTTCGACGTACTCGGCGAAACGTTGCAGCAGCGTTTAGCGTTCGCGGAATAAGAACTTTCGGTAGATGAGGGAAATGAAAATGCTGTTGAAAATGGAATACATGGTAAGTCCTAGCAGCGAAATCACAAAGGTAAAGTTGGCGCTGTAAATGAGCTGATCCTGTTGCTGGAGCATTCCTCGAATTTCCTTATCTGATTTGCTGTTAAGTTCGGGGTTTTTTGCCCTAATTTTTGCCATATTTCCCGGCTTTTCAAGCATCTCAAGCGACTCCTGAATTTGATATTCGTTATAGGCAGGATGAATTTTTGCATAAAACACGCAGATAAAACCGCTTACCAGAAGGGTATAAATCATTCCACAAGCAACTCCTTTTTTGATGTCCATTAGGAAGTTACCCGGGTTAACCTCCTCCCGTTTTAAGAGGTATAGGCCTATAGCGATAGCCACGGTTAGAAGAAACATGTTCACAAGCACATAGGGACCAGTACTTCCAAAGGTGAAGACTCCCAAGGCCCAACTCATCCATTTGATTACCATCCACATAGCGGCGCATACGATGGCAAATAGGTAAGCTCTTTTCATGCCTTTAACTGTTCATGGAAACCAAAAACTCTTCGTTGGATAGGGTGTTTTCCATATGGGATTTGAGGAATTCCATGGCCTCAACAGGATTCATATCTGCAATGAATTTCCGAATGAGCCAAACCCTTTGCAGGACATCTTTTCCTACCAATAAATCTTCTCGTCGAGTTCCTGAAGCGGTAATGTCGATCGCTGGATAGATTCGACGATTGGAAATTTTTCGATCCAATTGAAGCTCCATGTTTCCAGTTCCTTTGAATTCCTCGAAAATTACTTCATCCATTTTTGAACCGGTTTCCGTTAGGGCTGTCGCAAGTATCGACAGCGAACCACCGTTTTCAATCTTGCGGGCCGATCCGAAGAATCTTTTCGGTTTGTGGAGTGCGTTGGCATCAACCCCACCGGAAAGCACTTTACCTGAGGCAGGTGATACCGTATTGTAGGCGCGCGCCAGTCGTGTAATCGAATCCAACAGAATGCAAACATCATGCCCACATTCTACCAACCGTTTGGCCTTTTCCAGCACCATGTTCGCTACTTTAACGTGACGCTCTGCGGGTTCATCGAAAGTAGAAGCAATGACCTCCGCTCGAACACTTCTTGCCATATCGGTAACCTCTTCCGGTCGTTCGTCAATCAACAGAACGATTAAATAGGTTTCGGGATGATTTGCAGCGATGGCGTTAGCTACATCTTTTAAGAGCATGGTTTTTCCCGTTTTTGGCTGGGCGACAATCATACCTCTTTGGCCTTTACCAATTGGAGCAAACAGGTCCATTACCCTTGTGGATAAGGATTCTTGTTTATGTCCCGTTAATTTGAATTTTTCGTCCGGAAACAACGGTGTTAAGTATTGGAACGGAACACGGTCACGGATGTACGATGGATCTCGACCGTTGATGGATTCTACTTTCACCAAAGGGAAATATTTTTCACCTTCTCTTGGAGGGCGAATGGTGCCTCGAACCGTATCTCCGGTTTTTAATCCGAACAGTTTGATTTGGTTTTGACTCACATAAATATCGTCCGGGGAGGGTAGGTAGTTGTAATCTGAAGAGCGTAGGAATCCGTATCCGTCTTGAATGATTTCTAAAACACCTTCCGCAGTTACGATGCCCACCAAATCATAACTTTCCTCTTTCATGGCAAGTGCGGTTTCAGGGGTATCTGAAGGATGATTCGGGTTTTGGCGGTTCGGTTTCTGGTGGTGTGGCCGATTGGTCGGTGGTACTGGAATTTCTTCGAGCGAGGGAACCGGGTTTACAGCCTCTTCAGGTTCCTCTGTGCTTGCAAGGGGTTCGGTTATTTCTTGTGGAATTTCTGGTGCGTTACCGAACAAGGTGGGTTCCTCCGAGGAGCTTTCCGAAACTCGCTTGCGCGGACGTATTTTTTTTTCTTTCGGGGGTTCTACTAGGGATTGGTTTTCCCTTGTATTCGATGCATCAGTAGGGGGACTTTGCGCTTCGTCGCTTTTTTCCGCTCCTGCACTCAATGCTTCAATAAGGGCATTTTTAGTCATTCCTTCGGCATTCTCAATGCCCAAGGAGGCTGCAATAATTCTTAAATCGTTGAGACTTTTCTTCGTTAAGGTTTTTATATCCATAAAAAGGTGGGTGAGTGATCGATTTCAAAAAAAGGACGGAGAGCAATGAAATCGTATGCAAGTTTACAAAAAAAAAAGATGCAATCAATGATTCTAAGTCTTTCTTTTTTTCTTTTTCGCCGCAGGGAATAATATGTTGTTGAGAATCAGTCGGTAACCGGGAGAATTCGGATGAAGGTTAAGGTCAGTTGGAGGATCTCCAACGAAATGTTGGTAATCTTCCGGATCATGGCCTCCGTAAAAAGTCCACATGCCTTGACCGTATTCTCCGTGCAAATAGCGTGCAGTTCCGATGGATTTCGTTTCTCCCATGATCAGCACATTGGGCTTGATAAAGTCTTTTCTGAAATCCGTACTTTGCCCCATAAATCCTTTGATAACATTGGTGTGGCATTGGGTTAGCATGGTTGGAACAACGTCCCATTTGGCAGAATATTCGAACAGGGTGAAGTAATCTTCTGCCTCACGAATGGTGAAATTATTCCGCAAGTCGGAAGCGTCTATGTTCGAGTATTCATAGAAATAAGGGTCCCTGTTCAGCGTGAAATTTTGAAAAGCCAATGATTTACTGAAGTCCAGTTTTTGCTGTGCTCCTGGGTCGGCAGCATCACCGTCATAAATCTGATCACATATGTCCACACCTTCTGCCGAAAGGGCAATATCGTAGCTGTCAGTACCGCTGCACATGGTGAATAAAAAACCACCGCCGAGTACGAAATTCTTGATGTTTTTAGCAACCGCTAACTTGAATTGAGAGGCTTTTTTAAATCCAAACTGCCGCGCATTCGCCTCGGTAATTTTGACTTGTTCTTTGTACCAAGGTTGATATGAAGCAGAACCGTGGAATTTCCCATATTGTCCCGTAAAATCCTCGTGGTGTAGGTGAAGCCAGTCGTATTTCGGAAGAAGGCCCATGACGATAGCGGAATCATAAATCTTATCGTATTTGATTTCTGCGTATTCCAATACCATCGTTACGGCATCGTCCCATGGCTGCTTATTCGGGGGAGTATAAACGGCAATTTTAGGAGCTTTCTCCAATTGAATAACTTCCATGTTAACCTCAGGATTCGCTATTTCTGCCTTGATCGAAGCCACTTGTCCATCGGTAACTACTTGGTATTTGACTCCCCGTATCTTGAGTTCACGTTCAATCTCTTGCAGATGGGGCATGAGAAAAGATCCTCCTTTGTAATTCAATAACCACTCAATAATCACCCCGTTTTCTAAGGTCCAATAAGCGATTCCGTAGGCTTTTAAATGGTTGCTTTGGGAAAGGTCCATAGGGACCAGCAATTGCGTACTCCAGGATTTTGAAGCCACGGATAAGCAACAAAAGAGAAGGAGGGAACGGAAAAGCTTTTTAGAAAGGTACATTTTGGTCGCCTTGAAAGTTAAAATCATCATCGCTTTGGTTCATTTTACTTTGGATCGTAACCGTATTCGATTCCTGGTTAAAACGCATTAGGCTTTCATTGTTACCTTTTTCAAGGAATTGATTTGGCTCATTGAGGTTGGAAAATCGCGCAAATTCATCCTCAAACCTTAATCGAACCGCTGCCGTTTTACCGTTTCGGTGTTTTTCAATTAAAAACTCACCAATTCCCTGCGTTGAGGTTCCGTCATCGTATTTCAATATTTTGTAATACGAAGGTCGGTAAAGGAAGGAAACTATGTCCGCGTCTTGTTCAATCGCTCCTGATTCACGAAGATCCGACAGTATAGGCTTTTTATCGCTGCGCTGTTCAACGGAACGGCTGAGCTGTGAAAGGGCAATAATGGGAATGTTCAATTCTTTGGCAATTTCCTTTATTGAACGGGATATCATTGAAATTTCTTGTTCGCGGTTGCCCGAATTTTTACCGTCTTTAGCCGACATCAACTGAAGGTAGTCGATGATTACGAGTTGAATGTCGTATTGTGCTTTTAACCTACGGCATTTCGCTCGAAAATCGAAAATGCTAATGGCCGCAGTGTCATCGATGTATAACGGTGCTGCCGCCAATTTTTGTATCCTAGAATGCAGTTGCTGAAACTCGTGATCTGCTAAATCTCCCTTGCGCAGTTTCTCTGAATTGATGCGTGACTCCCCCGCGATTAGTCGTTTGACCAATTGAACTGAAGACATTTCTAAGGAAAAAATCGCTACACCAAATCCTTGAAGTGCTGTATTACGGGCTGCAGAAAGTACGAAGGCCGTTTTTCCCATCCCCGGACGTGCCGCAATGACGATCATGTCCGAACGTTGCCAACCCGCGGTGACTTGATCGATTTCAACAAAGCCTGAAGGTATTCCCGATATACCGTCCGCATTCTTTCGAGCCACTTCAATTTCTTCAATGGCATTGCGGACAACATTCGACATTACATCCACTTGTTTCGACATGTTTCCGTCGCCTATTTGAAAAAGGTTTCGCTCTGCACCGTTCAACAATTCAAAGACGTCTACGGTATCATCGAAAGCATCCTTAATGATTTCATTACTTACACGGATCAGTTCACGCTTGATGAATTTCTCAGCAATGATTCGCGCATGGTATTGCACATTTGCAGTCGATCCCACACGATTGGTAAGTTGGGAAATGTACCCTGCTCCTCCGGCTGCACTCAATTCTCCTGACTTGGAAAGCCGGTCGGTTACCGTAACTAAGTCCACCGGACTGGTTGCGGCAAAAAGGGTCCGAATCGCTTTGTATATGTATTGATGCTTTGGGTCATAAAAACTGTTTTCACTCAGAATGTCAATGGTGTCATTTACCGCCGTTTTCTCCAGCATCATTGCCCCTAAAACCACTTGTTCTAAATCCACCGCTTGCGGAGGGATTCTACCAATTTCTTGGCTGAGTGGGTTGACAATTTTGGCACGATTGGCCGGCTTTCGAGAAGCGTTGGGAGCATCCATGAAACGAGGTGAATTAAGTAATAATCAAAGTTACTTAAAAGTTGTGTTAATGAAAAGGCTGTTTATAACTATTTTAACTCTTTCAAGGCTTTTGCAGTTCCAACGGTTGAGGTGATGAAGTCAACTTCTTTTTTGGGACTTCGTGCCGGGCTATATTCCCTTCCATAAAAGATAATTTGCAGATGCAACGTATTCCATAGTTCTTTTGGAAACAAGCGTTTAGCCGCTTCTTCGGTTTCTTTAACGTTCTTGCCAGAGGACAATCCCCATCGCGTTAGCAAGCGGTGAATGTGCGTGTCTACGGGAAATGCAGGCACTCCAAACGCTTGGGCCATAACCACTGAGGCGGTTTTGTGGCCAACACCTGGCAGTTTTTCTAAAGCTTCAAAAGAATTTGGAACCTTTCCCTCGTGTTCGCGCAACAAGATTTCAGAAAGGTGGAAAATGGCCTTAGATTTCATGGGCGACAAGCCGCATGGCCGAACGATTGCTTTTATTTCTTCAATGCTGAGCTGAACCATGGCTTCTGGTGTTTGCGCTTTCGCGAAAAGCAACGGAGTGATTTTATTGACCCTTTCGTCCGTACATTGCGCCGATAACAGAACGGCAATTAATAAGGTGTAGGCATCCTTATGGTCCAAAGGAACCGGGGTTTCAGGGTATAAGCGTTCAAGTTCCTGGACGATATACGCAGCTTTTTCTTTTTTTGTCATGTGTAAATTCCGAACGTAAATATGGAAATAAAACGGAAATAAAATAAGAGTGCCATTACCAATACAGCCCCTGAAAAGTAGAGGTTTATCCAAGACCCAAGGACTAAAAATGCTGAGGGTTTTTTGAAAAAAGGAAGCAATATGCTTAATCCCAAAAACAAAAAAATGGGCAATTTTAACCGATACAAACTGAAGTGGATTTCGGGTGTTTGCACCTGTCCGTCGAAGGCATGTTGGATTGAATGATTTGACCGGCATATTGCTGTTTGTCGAAGTACGATTTCCGGTTGGTGATTAAACCGTTGTGGCTGATAATTAGCAACGTAAACCGAACCGTGATTGCGCAGTTTAACCTCTTGAACATAAGCATCGTTGAAACTCTGATAAGGAGTTAATTCATAGCCTACCACAACGTCTTTGACCTCGTGAAATGGAAGCCAGGAGTCCGCCAATATAGAGCCCAAAATCCATACGGATAGCACGGCATAAATGATTTTTAATTTCCATCGCCAACCGCTTATCAAACTGCGGTAATATTCGTTCATTTCCGCTTCCTCCTCCTTCCAACGGCGATTGACCCTTTCCCAGCGTTCACGGTGCACTTCTTCCGCTGTTTTTTGCGCGTGACTTGGGGATTTTCGATGCGCAGTGAAGTCCTGTTTAAGAATGCGATCGTAGGCTTCTAACAATTGCTGAAATTGCGCTGTGGCCGCTTCGTTAGGGTTAAGGTCTGGGTGATATTTTTTCGCTAAGGCACGGAATTGCTTCTTAACCGCAGCAAGGGAACTGTCCTCAGGTAACCCCAAAAGTTCATAGCAGCGCTTGCCATTCATGGTTTTGGAGCTTGAGGTGCATTTTTGGTCGGTCGACTTTACCGTTTACGGTCATCAAAATCTCGTCGATTAACGTGTATTTTCTCGGTATTTCGGAGGATGTGAAATGAGGTTTTAACGCCATGTTGGACGGTATTTTTGCGTTCTTTAAAAGTACAATTCCCACCGTGGCACCCCAAGTTTCGTCGGGAACAGGAACCACTAAACAGCTTTCTTGGATCAAGTTGCTTAGCCGATTCTCAAGCACTTCCGGATGTATTTTAATCCCTCCACTCACGAAAACAAAATCGCTCCTCCCTAAAAGATGAAACGTTCTTTCATCCAATAACTCCACGCAATCGTGGGTATGCAGAACACCTCCTTCTATTTCTTTGCAGTGGATCACCATTTGGCCCTCTTTTTCAGAAATGCTGATTCCATCAAGAAGCCGGTAGGGGAGGTTGAAGTCTGCTGTAATTTTACGAAGCGCAATATGCGAGGCTGTTTCGGTCATTCCATAGGTTTGGTAAGCCTGCCTGAACTTCTTGGAAATTTTCAGGAACTGCTCCTCATTCAAGGGAGCGCCTCCAATTAAAACGATACCATTTATCGGATTTGAAATGTCGTTGCTGAGGTAATTCAGGGCTTGAACCGGCACTAAGGCCGTGAAATCCAAATCGATGGAAAGGTCTTTTAAAGGATTGTGGTTTACCGGCAATACGTGCAGTTCCATTTCCGCTAGAATGGAACGAACCACCATCATTTTTCCAGCAATGGTGGAAAGCGATAAGCAGAGACCGGCTTTCATCCCAGAAGTCAAGTGAAAATACGACAGCGTTCGCTCTGCTGATTTTTTTAAAAAGCCCTTGGTTAACCGATGGATTTTTGGCTCACCCGTGGAACCGGAGGTTTTAACTTCAAGATAGTTTGAAGAATTATTCCATTCATCAATGAAGGTTTTAACCTCATGCATCCTGCTTAAATCGTGGTAAACAATGTCCATGTTTAAAATTCAATATCGAGGTTAAAACGGTTTTTCAAGGTGTGTAAATTCGGATTTTTCCGCGCAAGCGCTTGAAATTTATCCTTACCGGTATAAGGTCTGTTATCCTTTTCAACCTCCTTCGTAAGTTCAAGGCTTATTGTAAGAAATCCGTTGTTCAGTTCTTTCTTCAGATAGCTCACGAAATCCACCAGCAACGGCGATAAGTAAGCCAACTGCACCTCGTTATCCACAACCCAAGTTATGTGTTCATCTTGAAAGAAAAAATCGCGTTTTACGACCGCATGGTAAAAGGTTTCTTTCCCTTCGTTCCTCATGATTTGCGCATATTTTCTTCCGCTTAAGCGCAAGCTTTCCGTATTAAGGGGGGTTCTTGGAAGTTGATGGTCCGGTATAATGGGAACTTCTTTAAAAAGCTCCATCGATTCCTTGATGCTGATGTTTTGCGAATGGCTAATGCTCGGTGTTGCCGCAGGTACAGGTGCAACCGTAGGTTTCGCGGGCGGAGCAACAACCGATGGGGTGATTTTTTCCGAGGTAGTGTGTGCTTTTGGTTGCTGATTCTTGAAAGGTAAAATTTCAATGGGAGCCGTCAGGGATTTTTTTTTTCTGACTCCTGCTGAAGCGAGCCGAGTTCCATGAGCGTGACCTCGACTAACAAGCGCTGATTTTTGGAACTCTTGTATCC
>CANMUN010000031.1 GCA_947500875.1 Flavobacteriales bacterium
GACACCATGACCATTACCATTCCTCAACCCGCAGTGTTTGCTGGGAACGACACCAGCATTTGTCCCGGGTTCTCGATCCCACTAAATGCTTCGCTAGCTAATACCTATCAATGGAGTACCAATACCAACAATGGTAACACCTACACCCCGTTAAGCAACGAAGTTATTTCGGTTATTGGATACGATATTAATCAATGTCCAGCCTACGATACCCTGTTGGTTACAGTGTTCCCGGCCGCTCTTGTTAATGCTGGCCCTGACATTCAAGTTTGTTCGGGAAGTACTGTTACAATTACAGGAAACGGCGTAGCCACGTATTCATGGGATAATGGGTTAACCAACGGACAAAGCTTTATTCCACCAGTTGGTGTTGTAACCTACACAGTAACAGGGACCGATGTTAATGGCTGCATAGATAACGACCAAATGATCCTTACCGTATGGGCAAATCCAACGGTAAGTGCAGGAAATGATCAAGCCATTTGTGAAGGAAGTTCGACGACAGTTACAGGATCTGGTGCCGTATCGTATGTTTGGAACAATGGTGTAATTGATAACACAGCATTTACCCCACTAACGAATGCGAATTACACGGTAACAGGAACTGACAACAATGGGTGTATTGGAACTGACAACATGAACATTACCATCGAACCGGCTTCATTTCCGAATTTTAATGCGGCCATAACTGCGGATTGTAATCCATTCACGTATACCTTAACAAATACTTCAGCGGGTACACCTGCTGTGAATGCCCTGTGGGATTTTGGAGACGGAAATACTGCAAATGGTTTGAATTCGGTAACTGGAACCTATAGTAATTCGGGGTGTTATGATGTTGAGTTAACCCTGACTACCGCTTTAGGTTGTATTTGGGACACTGTGATTTTGGATTATTTATGCAGTTACCCTGTACCGATTGCCGATTTTGAAGCAAGTCCAAGCAGTCTATCCGACATGCAAAACATGAGTACCATGGAAAATCAAAGTTCAGGCGCCAACTTTTATTGGTGGGATTTTGGAGACGGTTCTCAAAATTCAACGGAATTTTCACCTATCCATGCCTTTCCCAACAGCACCGCTGCGAATTTCCTGATTACCCTCATTGTTTCTACGGCAAATGGATGCACCGATACCGCGACGCAGGTCGTTAGCCTAACCGATTCCGAAATTATTTATGTACCCAATACTTTTACTCCGGACGGAAATGAATTCAATCAAAATTGGCTCCCCATCATTACCGGAGGTTTTGACCCGTTCGAATATACGTGTCTTATTTACGATCGCTGGGGTGAAATCATTTGGGAAACCCATAGCCATTTAATCGGTTGGGATGGGAAGAATCTGAATGGAAAAGACGTTCAACAAGGGACTTACACTTGGAAAATACTCTTAAAAGTTCCCTACATGGATAAGCGCAAGGAGTATTCAGGTCATTTGAACTTGCTTCGATAGGCTATTTCAAAAAATTATCATTATTTTTACGTGCCTTAGCAACTTAAATGAGCAATTGTTCGTTAGGTAGTTAACCCAAATTTAACTTAAAATAATGCGAATTATTATCCTTTTTTTTATTGTTACGTTTTGTTGCTTTCAAACATACCATGCTCAAATCACGCTTTGCTTAGGACAAGATACTTCCGTTTGTCCGGGACAATCCGTTACTATTAATAACTGTAATGTAGGAAACATCAACAACGTTGCGGGAGTTTATTTAAATCAACCGAATCAAGTAAATCTTTCGGACGACCAGTGGTCAGGGGTCGTCAACATCGGATTTCCGTTTAATTTTTACGGACAAAACTATTCTCAATGTGTCATTGGGTCCAACGGGTTAATTTCATTTAACCTCAACAATGCCAACGGTTATTGTCCTTGGTCATTGGCAGGGATTCCACCTCTTCCCAACATGCAGCTAACCTCGGCGCGAAATTCCATTATGTTAACCTATCAGGACATCAACCCTAGCCTTGGTGGTCAAATTCAATACCAGACGATTGGTGTCGCTCCAAACCGCCGGTTTGTAGTTCTTTACAAAAATATAATGATGTTCAGTTGCACGCAGCAATGCAACTACATGGCCATCATTTTGTACGAAACGACCAATTATTTCGAATTGCACATTGGGAACAAGCCGATCTGTCAAGGATGGAATCAGGGTTTAGCCATTCAAGGGTCTGAAAACAATCCGATGACAGTTGCTCACATTACGCCCGGTCGCAACAACACGGTATGGGGTGCAAATCAGGATGCGCGAAGGTTCACTCCTACGGCCCCAAATAATACGAACCAATACACCATTACTCAAATTCCCTACCAGCTGGTTTCAAGTCCCGGAACAAATTTTCTTTGGGCCAATACTTTAGGGCAAACCTTTCCTTACAACAACGGTGTTCTTGTTGTCAATAACGTTCCTTCTCCTGGTCCAACGGGCTATTATTTATCCGGTTCAGCCTGTAACGCAAACATAGGATCCATTACGAACGATACGACATGGATTTCCATCGGGGGAGCGGCCGTGAATGTATCCGTCGTGAACGATGTTTGCTCTCAGAGCATTGGTTCAGTTACCGCAAATCCATCTGCCGGAACTCCGCCTTTTACCTACACTTGGAGCCCCAACATTGGAAATACTCAAACGGTGAACAACCTGCCTGCCGGGTCTTACACTGTAACCGTACAAGACGCCAGTGGTTGTCCAGCAACGGGTACCGGAGTTATTGGTGACACCCCCGCGCAATATTCAGCCACCATGACCCAAGTGAGTTGTCCTGGAGGCAATGACGGAACTGCGACTGCCCAAATTACACCTCCAGCGGCGGGTGTAACCTACGCATGGAGCAACGGGCAAACTACCCAAACTGCAACGGGATTAACTGCGGGCACTTATACTTGCGTTGTTTCAACACCCACCGGATGTTCAGGATCGGTAAGCATTACAGTTACAGAAATCCCAGGTATGCAACTTACTTTATCCAATGTAGTGAATGCCAATTGCAACAGTGCCTCGAACGGAACAGCAACGGTCAATGTAACCCAAGGTACGCCATCGTACAGTTATCAATGGGTTGGAGGTTCAGCCTCTACTAGCAATACCGCAATCGATTTAGGAGCGGGTACGCACACCGTAATCGTCACCGATGCCAACGGATGCACAGTAGATACATTTATCGTAATCAGCGAACCTCCTCCTCTTTCCATTTTGTCCTTGACGCAAGATACCATGATTTGTCCAGAGGCCAGTATTGTACTATCGGCTTTGGGTACAGGAGGGTCTTCCCCCTACATCTACAGTTGGGTCGACGACGCAGGAAATGTTTTCGGACCGGGAAGTTCCGTAACGGTTGATCCGGCTGGATCCCCTACGCAATACTGTGTTACCCTATCAGAGCAATGCGGGTCTCCCCATGCACAACAATGCATGACGGTGACCTTCCCAACTCCTATTGTTCCCAGCATTGCTCCCAATTATCCCATTTTGTGCATGCCGGGTAATTTCACCTTTAGCAATACTTCTACCAATGCGGTTGAGATCGCCAGTACGAGTTATTCTTTTTCAAACGGAGACGTTATTACCGTACCGGGAATGCAAAGTTTCTCCAACACCTTTGCAAATCCGGGATTCTATTCGGTTAATTTAACGGCAACCTCCATATACGGTTGTGTGTATTCGAATAGCCTACAAGACCTTGTTGAGGTAACTCCTCTTCCAACCGCTGACTTTGTATTATCGAGGAATCCTGTAACTTGGTTTGAAACAACGGTGCAAGCGAACGACAACTCTCAAGGGAACATCGTTGATTGGCAATGGAGTTGTGCAGGCGCAGAGCAAATTACGAGCAACGGAATGAATGCCATGTTTACCTTTCCGCAAGGTCAGGTTGGAACCCATTTGATTCATTTAACGGTTACAACCGCTCAAGGATGTTCTGACTCAGTAAGCCTTCCCCTTCAGATCATTCCAGACGTGGTATTCTATGTCCCGAATACCTTCACCCCAGACGACGACGAACATAACCAAACCTGGAAGTTCTATGTTGAAGGTATTGATCAATCAGGGTTTCGCCTAGCAGTCTACAACCGATGGGGGGAAATAATATGGGAAACCTACGACTCCACCGGAGAATGGGATGGACAGTATGGAGGGAAAAAAGTGATGCCTGGAGTTTATACTTGGACCGCATGGTATAAGGAACGGGACAGTGACGGTAAAAAAATCAAACAAGGATTCATCAACGTACTTCGATAAAACATGAAAAGAATACTAATCATTTCAACATTTATTTTTGCGATTGTAGCATGTGGAGTTGTAGACATACCTAGCCTTCCTACAACCACCACTACGAATCAAAAACCGGCATTAACAAACGATGAGGTTATCAAAGGCTTAAAAGAAGCGCTATCCATTGGGATTAAAAATTCCGTCGATTCCACCTCAATTACGGATGGGTTTTTGAAAAATGCAGCAATCCGATTACCGTTCCCTCCTGATGCTATTAAGGTTAGAGACAAAGCAATCAGCCTTGGAATGCAGGGGCAAGTGGATAAATTTGAAACTACTTTGAATAGAGCCGCTGAAGAAGCGGTAAAAGAAGCGTTACCCATTTTTAAGGACGCCATACTAAACATGTCGATACAAGATGGATTTGCCATCTTAAAAGGTGGTAATGGAGCAGCAACCCAATTTTTACGGGACAAAACAAGCGACAGCCTGATAGTAGCTTTTTTGCCCAAAGTTAAGAGCGCCACAAGTAAGGTACAACTAACCTCTTACTGGAACCCAATTATTACAAAATATAATGCTGTTACGGCGTTAACGGGTGGCGAAAAAATCAATCCCGACTTGGATGCCTATGTAACTCAATTAGCCATTAAAGGATTGTTCGTTATTGTCGAAAAAGAAGAAAACAAGATTCGAAAAAATCCTGGAGCTAGAGTCACTGATTTATTGCAAAAAGTTTTCGGAAGTATTTAAACGATTCCATTGAAATTTTATCCCGCCACTGAATTGGCCCTTAATTCAAAAGGCCAAATATATCACTTAGGCCTGTCGCCTGATGAGATTGCTGACACTATCCTTTTAGTAGGAGATCAAGACCGCGTATCCCTCATTTCAGCGTTTTTCGATACCATTGAACACCAAAGTCAACACCGTGAATTTGTATGCCATACTGGGACTTATCAGGGTAAAAGAATCAGCGCACTATCCACCGGTATTGGCACCGACAACATTGATATAACGGTGAACGAATTAGATGCCTTAGTTAACATTGACCTAGGCACTCGAAGCGAAAAAGCAGAAAAGAAATCACTTAACTTGATTCGAATTGGTACCTGCGGCATCTTACAGCCGGAAATACCAATTCATAGTTACTTGGTTTCAACCCACGCCTTCGGTTTGGACAATGTAGCGCATTTTTACGATATCAAGTTCAACGAATTGGAAACCGAAATGAACCGCCGAATCAACGCGTTTCTCGAACTTCCTGAAGCCGTAAATACCTACTTTGTTTCTGCCAACGACGATTTAACCTATACTTTAACGGGCGAAATGTGCTTTCCGGGAGTAACCATCACCAGTTCGGGATTTTATGGTCCTCAAGGTCGTGCATTAAGGTTGGGAAGCAAATTAGATGGGATTCAATTGAAAGCTCAACATTTCTCCGAAAATAACCTTCGCTTGGTAAATTTTGAGATGGAAAGTTCCGCCTTATTTGCCTTGGGTCGATCTTTAGGGCATCGTTGTGCAACCATTTGCCTCGGCGTAGCTAACCGACCCAAAACAACTTTTTCCGAAGGATATGGAGAGGCAATGAAAGGTCTTATCCAATTTGTCTTAGACCGAATTTAATTTATTCAGCAAGGTATTTGTCCAAAGTAATGTGGAGGTTTATTCCACGCAAATCATTGCCTTTGGCGATAATCTCTCCTGTTCCATCAATCAAAAACGCGGATGGAATAGAATTCACTCCGTAAAGATTTGAAATGGCATTGCCTTCATCGATACCATGGTACTTCCAAACCATGTTATCGGACTTAATTGCTTGTTTCCAAGCATCATTCTCGCGGTCTAAGGAAACACTGAAAACAGTGAACCCTTTACCTTGTTTGAACTTCTTCTTTCGATATTTATGATAGGCCTCTACAACATTTGGCATTTCTTTTCTACAAGGTCCGCACCATGAAGCCCAGAAATCGATCAGGACCATTTTACCCCGAAGTTTTGAAAGTTTGAGTTTTTTCCCTTTGGGAGAAACCATGTTGATATCCGGAGCAATACCTTTTGGGGAGCTTTTACTTTCGCTAAAGCAAAAGGCTAAGCAACCAACCACCAAAAGAGCTACCAAAGGAGCATACCATCCAACGTTTTTCATCATCCTATTCTTCGAATATCTGCACCAATATTATTGAGTCGAATTTCAATATCTTGATACCCTCTATCAATTTGTTCGATGTTGTGGATAACGCTCTTTCCTTTCGCTGATAGGGCAGCAATGAGCAACGAAACTCCCGCACGAATGTCCGGAGAAGTCATGGAAATTCCTTTCAACTGATGTTCCCTATTTAAACCAATAACGGTGGCTCTGTGGGGATCACAAAGAATGATTTGAGCTCCCATATCGATCAACTTATCGACAAAAAAGAGGCGCGACTCGAACATTTTCTGATGAATCAAAACGGAACCTTTGGCTTGAGTCGCTACCACCAAAATAATGGATAATAAATCAGGGGTAAACCCAGGCCAAGGAGCATCGTAAATTGTTAAAATGGACCCGTCGATGAAGGTGTCAATCTCGTAATTCTCTTGAGCAGGAACATAAATATCGTCACCGCGACGTTCTAACTTGATTCCTAACCTTCGAAACACGTTCGGAATGATGCCTAAATTATCCCAGCTGACATCTTTGATGGTAATTTCGGATTGAGTCATAGCGGCCAAGCCAATAAAACTACCAATTTCAATCATATCCGGTAAAACCCGGTGAAAACATCCCTTCAATTCCTTTACCCCTTCAATGTGCAGCAGGTTGGAACCAACCCCTTCAATTTTGGCGCCCATGGAATTGAGCATTTTGCACAATTGCTGAATGTAGGGTTCGCATGCCGCATTGTAAAATGTGGTTTTTCCTTCGGCCATAACCGCGGCCATTAAAATGTTGGCGGTACCCGTAACCGAGGCCTCATCGAGGTGAATGTAGGTTCCTTTAAGCTTCTTAGCTTCGATGGAGTAAAAATGCTCACCTGCATCGTAATTGAATTTAGCTCCCAGCAACGTAAAACCCTCAAAGTGGGTATCCAGCCTCCGACGTCCTATTTTATCTCCACCGGGCTTAGGAATAAAACCTTTTCCAAAACGCGCCAAGAGCGGACCAACAATCATGATTGAACCTCGAAGTGCGGAAGCACGTTTTTTAAAATCCTCTGTTTCTAAATAGGCTAAATTAATGTCCTTCGCCTGAAAAATATAGGTTCCTTTTTCTACTTTCTCAACTTTCACCCCCATGGTTTGTAACAAGCTAATTAACTTGTTCACATCGATGATATCGGGCACATTAGCGATCGTAACTTTTTCAGCGGTCAATAAGGGTGCACAAAGCACCTGAAGCGCTTCGTTTTTTGCGCCTTGTGGATACAAATCCCCTTTCAAGGGTTTTCCTCCATGTATTTCAAAAGATGCCATTATTTTTTAAATTTTTTCTTTTGTTTTTGTTTAAAATTCTTGTTGAATTTTTTATTGGTATTACCGATACCCATCGATTTGAGAAGGGTATTCGTATGGGTCAACTCATCTGGATTATCCAATACCAACTCTCCTTTGGAAAGTTCTTTCAATTGATTGGCAATTACGTGATTTTCCACGGTATCATTGTTATGGGCCAAAAATTGCTTTTTCATGAAATTCGCCATCGTAATTTTCAGGTACTCTTTCTCCTCAGGTGAATCTATGGATTTCGCAGACTCCAAAATTTCTTGAATGTACTTGCCATAATGACCGTATCGGATGTTACTTGAAGGGTACTCGACGCGTTGCGGTTTTTCCTGAAGGGATTCAGCTTTGGGTATTTCGTAGGGCGAATCAACCTCCAATTGAAAGTCGGACATTACAAACAAATGCGTCCATAACTTGTGCCGAAAGTCATCCACATCTCGAAGGTGCGGGTTTAACTGACCCATGACCTCAATGATGGCTTGAGCCGCACGATTTCTTTCCTTTCTGTCCTCAATTTGCAAGGCATGGGCAATCATGTTTTGGACATTACGCCCATATTCAGGAAGGATTAATGGCCCTCTTGTGGTATTATATTCCATTTAATTTTCAATTATTTGCCCTAAAGCATTCATGTAAATATCGCGCGCTTCATCGATAAATCCAAAAGGTTGTAAATCAACCTGCAGTTTACCTTTAGTTACGTGTCCAAGTAGGACAACGGGAACTGTTGAATCTTTCCAAAATTCGTTGAACACATCGCGTTTTTCTTCAGGAAGGGTAACAACCACCCTACCCTGACCTTCGCCGAATAAAAAAGCATCAGAACGAATGTCCATATCCGTTTCAATATCAAAACCTAAACCTCGAGGCAGTGCCATTTCCGTGAGTGCTACAAAAAGACCTCCATCCGAGACATCGTGTGCTGCGTTTATCAGGCCTTGATCGATCATTTTCCGAATTGCTTGGTGCATATCGAATTCTTTGTCCAAGTCGAAATAAGGCGCGGGCGATAATTTCACCCCCTGGATGGTTGACAAATACTCGGAAGAATTTATATCGCTATTGTACTCACCCACCAAATAAATCAAGTCACCTTTTTCTTTAAAGTCCAAGGTCATTTTACGCTGCTTATCTTCCAGTACACCAATCATTCCTATGGTTGGCGTAGGGAAAACAGGAACTTCTTTCCCCCCAATCACTGATTGGTTGTAAAATGAAACGTTTCCACCTGTAACCGGAGTTGAGAACTTAATGCAAGCAGCACTCATTCCTTTTATGGCCCCAACAAATTGCCAATAACTCTCAGGATTATGCGGGTTCCCGAAGTTCAAACAATTAGTGACCGCAGAAGGAACACCTCCTGAAACGGTAATATTCCTTGCGGCCTCTGCTACGGCAATCATGGTCCCGACCTCGGGGTTGGCATGGACGTATCGAGAATTACAATCCACCGTCATGGCTAATGCTTTTTTTGTGCCTTTTACGGAGACAATCGCTGCGTCGCTTGGAGCATTCGTGGACATATTCACCGTTCCTACCATTGAATCGTATTGTTCATAAATCCAACGCTTTGAAGCAATATTTGGCAAGCCAAGTAATTGATAAGCTACTTCTTTAAGGTTTTTCGGAACAGGGACCGAATCTGGATTAAATTTCAATGATTCACTAAAATAGGCAGGCTCCGAATATGCTCTTCGGTACTGAGGAGCACCACCACCAAGCACCAGCGATTCCGCAGGCACATCTCCCACCAAATCGTCGTTCATGTAGTATCGAACGCGACCTGTATCTGTAACGATTCCAATTTGCTCTGCGTGCAGGTCCCACTTTTCAAAAATTGAAGTGACCACCGATTCTTTGCCCTTGTGCACCACCACCAACATTCGTTCTTGCGACTCCGACAACAATATCTCATAAGGAAGCATGTTGGCTTGACGCGTAGGAACCTTATCCAAATAAATATCCATCCCTACTCCACCCGAAGCGGACATTTCCGTTGTTGAACAGGTAATTCCGGCAGCTCCCATATCCTGCATTCCCACAATGGCATCCGTTTCTGCTAACTCCATGGTCGCTTCTAAGAGCAATTTTTGCATAAAAGGATCCCCTACTTGCACCGATGGTAAATCGTTGGCGGAATCTTCGGTAATGTCTTTCGAAGCAAACGCCGCACCCGCAATACCATCTTTACCGGTGGCGGAACCAACAATAAACACGGGATTTCCTGGACCTTTAGCGGTTGCTGAAATGATTTTTTTTGTATCGATAAGACCTGCGGAAAAGGCATTTACTAGGGGATTGGTATTGTATGATTCATCAAAAAACACTTCTCCCCCAACGATAGGAATACCGAAGGCATTTCCGTAATCCCCAATTCCTTTAACTACGCCTTTTACGAGCCATTTAGTGCGTGGAAGTTTTAAGTCACCAAATCGAAGGGAATTCAATTGAGCAATGGGCCGTGCACCCATGGTGAAAATATCTCGGTTGATACCACCCACACCCGTGGCAGCCCCTTGGTAAGGCTCAAGTGCGCTGGGGTGGTTATGGGATTCTATTTTGAAAACACAACCCAAACCGTCGCCAATATCAACGATTCCAGCGTTTTCTTCACCTGCCTTAACCAACATGTGCGGACCATCCTTTGGTAGCGTTTTTAACCAAAGAATGGAGTTCTTGTACGAACAATGTTCCGACCACATTACCGAATAAACGGCAGTTTCCGTAAAATTGGGGGTCCTTCCTAAAATTTCTTTGATTGCTTCAAACTCTTCCGATGTTAAACCAAGATCTTGGGCTTGCTCCAGAGTTGCATCCTGCTGCACACTTGCTTCCATAAATGACTTTGTACAAAGGTAATCAAATCCCTAAGACCTCAATTCTACCTTACAACAAAAAAAAATCCCTCGAAAGGGATTTAATTAGCATTGGAATCTGGTATCAGTGACCGCAATGCACCACATAGGTTCCCGTAGAATCCGTGTAGCCATTGGCCTCTAGCGCTTCCATTTCATCGCCGCATTTTTCGCCGTTTTCAATTTCGGCTCCCGCCTTGTCATAATGGCAATCTGCACATTTGTTCTTTTTACAAGAAACGAAGGAAAAAACGAAGGCTGAAGAAAGAACGATTAACATTGTTTTTTTCATGATATATAGGATTAAAATTTACGAGTTAAGGCATAAGCAAGGCTGAAGTAAATATTTCTACCTGGAAAAGGCATTTGAATGTTTTTCAACCGCGAAAGATGGTCAATGTAAGTGGTGTTCAAAAGGTTTCTGGCCCCCATTTTGACCGTAAATTCCTCTTTTTTGCCTAAAATCAATGAAAAAGCTGCATCTAAAACGTGATAGGCGTTCGAGGCCGATTCATTGAAAGCAACTTGATTCTGAGGCCCCATTAAGGTGGACTGCACTACCAAATCTTTGAGCCGAATTTTTTTACCCAGATTTAACTCATATCGAAGAGTATTCATGAGCCTTGGTTGAGGAATTAAAGACACCGAGCTGTCTCCTAAAGCATTGACCGCTATGTACGAGGCAGACACTTCCCAATGAAGTCCATGCGCAAAATGCGGGTGAAAATGGAAACCAACATCTAATCCGTAAAACAAGACTTGGTTGTTTTGAACATAGGAAAATGCAGGAATTCCATCCATTAAGGTATCCATTGGCTGCAAATAAATATAGTCCCTAATGTAGTTAGCAAAAGGATTTACGACGATGACGCTATGTTCTGAATGACGTTCCAAGGTAAGATCCAGTTGGGATGCTTTTTCAGGCTTGAGATCCTCCCTCCCCACCTCGTACCTCAAAGCGCCGTGGTGATAACCGTTCGAATAGAGTTCGGTTAAATGAGGCGCGCGAAAACCCGTTGACGCATTGCCTCGAACAACGGTTTTACCCGAAGCCCAAACAGCGCCTAAGGTACCGTTCAAGCCGTGATAATTCAACCGGCGTTGACTCGAAACGTCCACTACCAAACCGCGAAAGTCGTAGCGCAATCCGCCTTGGATATTCCATTTTCCTAAATCCGACGTAATGGAGGTA
Source organism: Flavobacteriales bacterium (assembly GCA_947500875.1). Classification (GTDB taxonomy): domain Bacteria; phylum Bacteroidota; class Bacteroidia; order Flavobacteriales_D; family Crocinitomicaceae; genus UBA952. Next base: position 11,759 of record CANMUN010000031.1, read on the forward strand.
AAAACTCCGGCATCCAAGACCCTCGCGTTGGGAATAAGCGTATCCGAAGCATTCAAGGCGCTCGTATTATTTTGCAACATGCTTTGAAATCCTGAAATCCAACGAACCTTTGGATTCCATTTATAGGTCCATTTCGCTTGAGCTATTCCATTCATCAACAACATGCTGAGGGAAGGAATGGTGACTTTTTCATCGTATTCGATCAAGCGGTTAGCGGTTCCCCCAACCATAATATTTACATCGGATTTATCCCGATACCAGTGGGCGGTCGTTTGCAGCAAATGGTTCTGAAAAAATTGTGCCGGCAATTCGTAAAATCTCCCACGTTCTTCCACTTGGAAAGTCATGGGTGTTACTGTAGAGTCATGGGTGTGACCGGGAATCCCTGCTACGGAATGGCTCATGGTGTAGCGCAATGCAAAGAGACTTCTATTCCCGGAATAGGACATGCTCAGTTTGGCGCCGAGGTCATTGAACCTTGAATTCTTCGCAAATTTCCCACTGGGTAATTGAAAATCAGCATGGTTCGAGTAATTCAATGCCACTAACCAGCGGAATCGTTGGTAAGACTCCCGGAACATGACTTGCGTCCTACCACCCATGGAGTTTGCAAAAGCATCGATCCCTGCTTCAACGGACCTGGTATGAGAAGTTGCAAAAGGCGCATCAACCAAATATACTACCCCTCCCAAGGCATCGGCTCCATAAAGCAAGGTAGCGGGCCCCTTAATGACCTCAACGCTCGAAATTCCAAGGGAGGTTAAACCTATTCCATGATCGCCCCCCCATTGTTGACCTTCAAGGCGCAAACCATTCAAAAGGGTCACGATACGCATTCCTTGCATTCCACGAATGACAGGTTTGCTAATTCCATTGCCGAGTGAGGCCGCGTAGACCCCGGGAATTTTACCCATTAATTCGCCTAAATTCAGGGCTGAAATCGCATTCAAATCCGAAAGCTTTCGGCTCTCAACATGGAATGGGTTCTTTTGCTTCAGCACGGTTGAACCCGAAGAAACCGTGACTTCGTGCATATCCAAATGGTTCGCTTGCAACTTAAGGGTAATGAATGGTATACGTAGGGATACCTCTTTGTGTAAAACCCGGTATCCAAGTGCCGTCAATTTTATGGTGACTTTGTCGGTAGCTAGGGGAACAAACTGAATTTTTCCTTCCTTGTTGGTGGTAAAACTTTGGTCCGTTTCCAACATGTGGACATTGCAATCGACCACAGGACGGTTGTCCAAGGAATCCAATACCGTTATTTCCACTAGCTGGGAAAACAATACGGTCGGAACCACGACGAACACCAAGGTTAAAGACTTGAAAATCATACCTATTTAATTAATGCAACCTAGTTGCGTTTTGCAAATATAAAATATAAAGTGCAATTTTGTTGCAATAAGAAAAAAAAATGTCATTGCCACGTAACACCAAGGCCAAGCAAGCAGTATTGGACGAAATCAACCGTTCTACCTATGCTCTTAGCCAACCGGAACTGTTTGAACGGGTCAAAGGGACTTGCGACCGCGTAACCGTTTATCGTATTTTGGACCGTTTGGTTGCGGAAAACAAAATCCACCGGATTGTAAATGTTGATGGCACCTTGAATTACGCAGCGTGCAACCAATGCGATACCCACAACACCCATGCACACGACCATTTGCACTTTAGTTGCTTGGAATGTAAAAAGATCGAGTGTCTATCTGAGCAGTCCGTGCACGTTCAATTACCCAGCCATTACCAAATCAAGGAACTATTTCTTACCATTTCAGGAATTTGTCCGACCTGTCAAGGTGGCTGATTGATTTTGCCCCACCTCGTAAATGGTCGTGCAAAGGCATGACGTCACTGAGAAAAAAGCAAAACGCCATTTTAAAAAAACTCCGCGACGAGCTACGTCATCGAAGTCCTATTTTTTTCCTTAATTTTGCCAACAAATCCATTGATTATGAATTACGACATTATAGTTATTGGTAGCGGTCCAGGGGGATACGTTACGGCCATTAGAGCTTCTCAATTAGGTTTGAAAACCGCGATTATCGAAAGGGAATCACTCGGAGGAATCTGTTTAAATTGGGGTTGTATTCCCACCAAGGCCTTGTTAAAAAGTGCCCAGGTATTCGAGTACCTCCAACATGCCGCTGATTATGGCATCAAGGTGAAGGAGGCAAGCGCCGATTTTGATGCTGTGGTAAAACGTTCTCGTGACGTTGCCAATGGCATGAGTGCCGGAATCCAATTTTTGATGAAGAAAAATAAAATCGATGTCATCAAAGGAACGGCAAAAGTGGCGCCAGGAAAACAAGTTCAAGTCGTTGATGAATCAGGTAATACCTCAACTTACACGGCCGGAAAGGGTGTCATTATTGCAACAGGGGCACGTTCAAGGGAACTTCCCAACTTGCCTCAAGATGGAACGAAGATCATAGGATACCGTCAAGCCATGACCCTTGCGAAGCAACCCAAGAAACTGGTGGTTGTGGGCTCAGGAGCCATTGGAGTTGAATTTGCCTATTTCTACAATGCCATGGGAACGGAAGTAACCATCGTTGAATATATGCCAAACATTGTTCCGGTAGAAGACGAAGAAGTATCAAAACAACTAGAGAAATCTTTTAAGAAATCGGGCATCAACATCATGACGGAGGCTTCGGTTGAATCCGTTGATACCAAAGGAAAAGGATGCGTGGTTACCGTAAAGACTTCCAAAGGCGAAGAAAAAATCGAATGTGATGTGGTTTTATCGGCGGTTGGAATTCAAGCAAATATCGAAGGATTGGGACTTGAGGAAGTTGGTATCATTCAGGACAAAGGAAAAATCCCGGTCAACGAATACTATCAAACCAACATACCTGGATACTATGCCATTGGAGATTTGGTACCTGGGCCCGCGCTTGCGCATGTCGCCTCCGCAGAGGGAATCATCTGCGTGGAGCAATTGGCAGGACATCATCCAGAGCCGTTGGACTACGGAAATATTCCGGGATGCACCTATTGTTCTCCCGAAGTAGCCTCAGTGGGTATGACCGAAAAAGCTGCCAAGGCGGCCGGACTCGACATTAAAATTGGTAAATTCCCTTTCTCTGCCTCTGGCAAGGCAAGTGCTGCCGGAGCGAAAGATGGTTTTGTAAAGCTGATTTTCGACGCAAAATACGGAGAACTTTTGGGTGCCCACATGATTGGAGCTAATGTTACCGAAATGATTGCAGAAATCGTTGCCATTCGAAAATTAGAAACCACGGGCATGGATTTGATTAAAACCGTTCACCCGCATCCAACCATGTCAGAAGCCATTATGGAGGCTGCTGCAGCAGCTTACGGCGAGGTAATTCATTTGTAATGCATTATTTTCGGATTATTCTCGGATTAATCCTTGGACTTTTTATCGGAGCTGTTGTTAACGGAAGTATCATTCATCTTGGAACAACGCTGTTTCCGTATCCGAAAGGGGTTGATCTTACAACTCTGGAAGGCATGAACGCTTTTAGAGGTTTACCTGTAAAGTTTTACATTTTTCCTTTTTTAGCCCATGCTATTGGAACCTTAAGCGGGTGTCTTACTGCACTGATCTTTCTTAAAAACAAGTTTCAGTGGGTCATCTTCGTAATTGCTTATTTGTTCTTTGTAGGTGGTGTTGTTGCCGTGGACATGATCAACGCGCCCGTTTGGTTTGATTTGATCGACTTAAGTTTGGCATACCTACCAATGGGTTGGTTGGCATTGAGATCAAGGCTCGCAAAAACGGCATAAAAACGATAATTGCCGCCTTGATTGTATGACAAATCGTCACGGAAAAGGAAATAAAAGCCATCCTTTGTCATGTTCTTTCCCGTGGCACGCTCCTTGAATCACGCTCTGCGTCAACATTAAAAATAATTAGTTAACATGGGAAAAATAATTGGAATTGACTTAGGTACTACGAATTCGTGCGTATCGGTCATGGAAGGTAATGAACCGGTGGTTATTACCAACTCAGAAGGAAAACGAACCACACCTTCTGTCGTAGCATTCGTGGAAGGAGGCGAGCGCAAAGTAGGAGATCCTGCAAAACGTCAAGCCATTACCAATCCAAAAAAAACCATCTACTCCATCAAACGATTCATGGGGAGCAGTTACGATGATTCGGCTGCAGAAACGAAACGAGTTCCTTATGAGGTTGTAAAAGGAGAAAACAATACACCGCGAGTTAAAATCGACGACCGGATGTATTCTCCGCAAGAAATTTCAGCGATTATTTTGCAAAAAATGAAAAAAACCGCGGAGGATTACCTGGGCACGGAGGTTACAGAAGCCGTTGTGACGGTTCCTGCCTACTTTAACGATGCACAGCGTCAAGCGACCAAAGAGGCCGGAGAAATTGCGGGACTTACGATTAAACGAATCATCAACGAGCCTACCGCTGCAGCTTTAGCGTACGGTTTGGATAAAAAAGGGATTGACCAAAAAATCGTGGTTTTCGATTTTGGCGGAGGCACCCATGACGTATCGGTTCTTGAATTAGGTGACGGAGTTTTTGAAGTATTGTCAACGGACGGAGATACCCACCTTGGTGGAGATGACGTGGATAATGCTATCATTAATTGGCTCGCTGAAGAATTCAAAAGCGAAGAAGGCATCGACCTCAGAGAAGATCCAATGGCACTTCAACGTTTGAAGGAGGCTGCTGAAAAAGCAAAAATTGAACTTTCCTCCACGACCTCAAGCGAAATCAACTTACCGTACATCATGCCGGTCAATGGAATTCCAAAACACTTGGTGAGAACCTTACAACGGGCAAAATTTGAGCAATTGATATCCGATATCGTGGAGCGAACGATTGCTCCATGTCGCTCAGCCCTCAAAAATGCTGGCCTAAGTCCGAAAGATATCAATGAAATCATTCTTGTGGGAGGTTCTACACGAATTCCGATCATTCAAGATGCCGTTGAAAAATTCTTCGGAAAAGCGCCTTCCAAAGGCGTGAATCCTGACGAAGTAGTTGCCGTTGGTGCTGCCATTCAAGGAGGTGTTCTTACCGGTGAAGTTAAAGATGTATTGTTACTCGATGTGATTCCACTTTCCGTGGGAATTGAAACCATGGGAGGCGTATTCACCAAACTAATCGATGCTAATACAACGATACCTACAAAAAAATCGGAGGTTTTCTCCACTGCGGCAGACAACCAACCCGCGGTAGACATCCATGTATTGCAAGGGGAGCGTTCCATGGCTGCTGACAACAAAACCTTGGGTAGATTTCAATTATCTGACATTCCACCTGCGCCACGAGGCGTTCCTCAAATTGAGGTAACCTTTGACATCGACGCGAACGGTATCATGAACATTTCTGCGAAAGACAAAGGCACTGGAAAAGAGCAATCCATTAAGATTGAATCTAAATCCGGCTTAAGTGATGCGGAAATCGAGCGAATGAAAGCAGAAGCCCAAGCCAACGCTGACGCCGATAAGAAAAAACGCGATGAAGCAGACTTAATTAATAAAGCAGATTCTACCATTTTCCAGACCGAGCGTCAATTGAAAGAATACGGTGATAAAATACCGGCCGACAAGAAACAAGCCATTGAAGACGCTTTGAGCGAGTTGAAAAAAGAATTCGAAGCGAAAAACATGGCGAATCTTGAACCTGCTATGGAGAAATTAAACCAAGTATTTCAAGCGGCTTCTCAGGACATGTACAACGCATCCAACGCTCAAAGCGGAGGAGAAACGAATACAGGTACCAATGCAGGTAATCCTGAAGACGAAGTTACGGATGTTGATTTCGAAGAAGTCAGCGATAAAAAGTAATGTTCTTTAATTTGAAAACACTAGGGCTCTTCGGAGCCCTTTTTGTATTTTTGCGCATGCTTCACCACAAAGTTCTTACCCATCCCAACAGTCTAGAATGGACGGTTTTCATCCACGGATTTGGTGGGAGTTCAAACGTATGGTTCAAGCAAGTAAAAGCTTTCCACGAACACTTTAATGTCGTATTAATCGACCTCAGAGGCCATGGAAAATCGAAAGATCTACCCTCGCATCGGAAATATTCATTTGAACTCATTGCACGTGAAGTTGCCGAGGTTATTGATTATTTGAAAATACAAAAAGCCCATTTTATCGGTGTTTCGTTAGGGAGCATCATCATTCGTCAGGTAGCCGTGAACTATCCCAAAATGGTGAAGTCCATGATATTCGCAGGCGCTATAACTCAGTTGGATGTTAAATCACGTTTTTTTCTGAGATTGGGCAGGACCTTGCAACCTGTTTTACCCTATATGGCACTTTATAAGCTTTTCGCTAATATTATGATGCCGAAAAAAAACCACCAAGAATCGAGGAACATCTTTATTGGCGAGGCAAAAAAACTCATGAACCAAGAGTTTAAACGGTGGTTCAAACTCACAGGACGCTTAACCAAGTATTTATCCTACTTATATCACGAAAACAAGGATGATAAGGCTTTGTACATCATGGGCAGCGAAGACCATTTGTTTGTAGGGCCTGCCAAAGAAATTGTACAAGGAAATCCCAACTTACGGCTGGAAATCGTGCAAGAATGCGGTCATGTGGTGAACGTTGAACAACCCGACGCTTTTAATAAAATTGCGATTGATTTCATTCAAAAACAGACATGATTTTTCCTCAATACAGGAAACATACCAGCGGTAAAAACCAGTATAAGATTACGGGTCCGGAACATTTCACTGAAATCCAATGCCTTGGATCTAAAACCTTGGTGCATGAAGTACAAGCTAAAACCTATTTTGAAAAGATCCGAATCCAGGAAATGCTCGAAGCGGCTCCTCCCTATTTAGCTTCAAATCAAGCCGAATTTGATGCACTTGTGAACGGCTAAAATTCCTTAATTTTACGGCATAAATTTTTGCATGGAACCCGTAAGCCCATACCTGCCTCAACATAAAATTCGCATTGTAACTGCAGCCTCCCTCTTCGACGGACATGACGCCGCCATCAACATCATGCGGCGGATTATCCAAGCCACCGGGTGTGAGGTCATTCATTTGGGGCACGACCGTTCGGTGGAGGAAGTTGTCAATTGCGCGATTCAAGAAGATGCACAGGCAATTGCCATGACTTCATACCAAGGAGGGCACATGGAGTATTTTAAGTACATGTACGACCTATTGCAAAGCAAAGGTGCACCGCATATCAAAATTTTCGGTGGCGGTGGTGGAACCATTCTCCCCTCGGAAATCGAAGAACTTCAAGCCTATGGAATTACACGCATCTACCATCCCGACGACGGCAGAGCCATGGGTCTGCAGGGCATGATCAACGACTTGGTACAACGGTGCGATTTTCCAGTGGGTGAAAGCATACCAGAACATAGCACGCAATTAACCGTGTCCGAAGTACCGAAGATTGCACGCATCATTTCTGCAGCGGAAAACTTTGCCGCAGAGCACGAAACCGCCTTGAACGCAATCCGAACCGAAGCCGAAAAAATGACCACTCCGGTACTTGGAATTACCGGAACCGGGGGAGCAGGAAAATCTTCGTTGGTCGATGAATTGGTGCGCAGGTTTTTAATCGATTTTCCCGAAAAACACCTCGCCGTAGTTTCGGTTGATCCCTCGAAACGCAAAACAGGCGGCGCCTTATTGGGTGACAGGATTCGAATGAACTCCATTAAAAGCGACCGAGTTTACATGCGATCCTTGGCGACACGTCAATCCAACTTAGCCCTTTCGAAGCACGTCGCTGAAGCCGTTTCAATCTTGAAAGTTGCAGGATTTGATTTAATTATTTTAGAAACTTCAGGCATTGGTCAATCGGATACTGAAATCCTGGACCACAGCGATGTAGCGTTGTACGTAATGACCCCGGAATACGGCGCCGCAACGCAATTAGAAAAAATCGACATGCTGGATTTTGCCGATGTGATTGCCTTGAATAAATTCGACAAGCGTGGAGCTTTGGACGCCCTTCGCGATGTTCGTAAACAATACCAACGAAACCACAATTTATGGGAAAAGAACGTGGATGAAATGCCCGTTTACGGAACCATCGCCTCGCAATTCAACGACCCAGGAATGAACACCTTGTACAAGGTTATCATGGATAAGGTGGTGCAAAAAACAGGCGCTTCTTTGCATTCAACCTTTGAAATAACGCGGGAAATGTCGGAGAAGATTTTCGTGATTCCGCCCGACCGAACCCGGTATCTTTCCGAAATATCAGAAAACAACCGAACTTATGATCAATGGGTCCAAAAGCAGGTAGAAGTCGCCAATCGACTGCAAGGGCTGGACAGTTCGATGCAAACTTTAGCTAAAAGTTCGTTGGCCGACAAAGACCGATTGATTAAGGGCATACAAGAGGCTTTCGAACAGGAAAAACTCAACTTTGATCCTAAAAATTGGGAAATCATTCAAAATTGGGACGCAAAAAAACAAGCCTTCAAAAATCCTGAGTATCAATTTAAAGTTCGCGATAAGGTCTTGAGCCTCAAAACCCACACGGAGTCGCTTTCCCATAGTCAGATTCCCAAGGTAGCAGCTCCTAGATATAGCAGCTGGGGCGATATTCTACGATGGGTGTTGCAAGAAAATTTCCCCGGTGAATTTCCTTACACCTCTGGGTTATTTCCTTTCAAACGGGAAGGTGAAGACCCAACGCGCATGTTTGCCGGTGAAGGAGGACCTGAACGAACCAACAAACGCTTTCATTATGTAAGCTTGGGAATGCCAGCAAAACGCCTTTCCACGGCCTTTGACTCGGTTACCTTGTATGGAAACGATCCAGCTACTCGACCGGACATTTACGGTAAAATTGGAAATTCGGGCGTATCGATCTGTTGTTTGGACGATGCCAAAAAACTGTATTCAGGCTTCGATTTGAGCCACCCGGCCACCTCAGTATCGATGACCATTAACGGTCCAGCACCGATGCTTTTGGGATTTTTCATGAATGCGGCCATTGACCAAAACTGCGAAAAATACATACGCGAACAAGGCTTAAGCGAGGAAGTGGAAGCAAAGATTGCCGCCATGTACCACGAAAAAGGCACGGAGCGACCACGTTACCAAGGTGCACTTCCCGAAGGAAACGATGGATTAGGCCTCATACTTCTTGGTGTAACAGGAGACCAGGTCTTGCCAGCAGACGTGTATGCACGGATCAAAGCCGATACCTTAAAACAGGTGCGCGGAACAGTGCAAGCGGACATCTTAAAAGAAGATCAAGCGCAAAACACCTGCATTTTTTCCACGGAATTCGCCTTGCGGTTGATGGGGGACGTTCAGTCGTATTTCATCGACCACGCCGTCCGAAACTTTTATTCGGTATCCATTTCCGGGTACCATATTGCTGAAGCAGGAGCCAATCCGATAACCCAGCTGGCGTTCACCCTAGCGAACGGATTTACCTACGTGGAGTATTATTTGAGCCGAGGCATGGACATCAACGATTTTGGGCCCAACCTTTCGTTCTTCTTTTCGAACGGAATCGATCCCGAATATGCCGTGATTGGACGAGTAGCCCGACGTATTTGGGCGAAGGCCTTGGCAAAAAAATACGGAGCGAACGCGCGAGCGCAGATGCTGAAATACCACATCCAAACCTCAGGACGCTCCTTGCACGCTCAAGAAATTGACTTCAACGACATCCGAACGACCCTGCAGGCCTTGTACGCCATCTACGATAATTGCAATTCCTTGCACACGAATGCCTACGATGAGGCGATTACCACGCCAACGGAAGAATCGGTGCGGAGAGCTATGGCAATACAGTTGATCATCAACCGTGAATTGGGCTTAGCCAAGAATGAGAACCCGTTGCAAGGATCATTCATCATTGATGAGTTAACCGATTTGGTGGAAGAGGCTGTATTGGTGGAATTCGACCGAATTACCGAACGAGGTGGTGTATTGGGGGCGATGGAAACGATGTACCAACGGTCCAAAATTCAGGAGGAATCGCTGTATTATGAAACCCTAAAACATACCGGAGAATTCCCCATCATTGGGGTGAACACCTTTTTGAGTTCGAAAGGATCGCCTACGGTATTGCCCAAGGAAGTAATTCGCGCTACCGAAGAAGAGAAAGTCTACCAAATCAGCATGTTGGAACAATTGCATCGCACGCATGGAGTCACTGCGCAAGAACAAATCCGAAAGGTACAAGAAGCTGCCATCAACAACCGCAACATGTTTGAGCAACTGATGGAAGCCTGCAAGTACGCGTCCTTGGGACAAATCACGGAGGCCTTGTTTGAGGTGGGTGGTCAATACCGCAGGAATATGTAAGCACCTTGATTAGTCCGCAGGACCTACCGAAGGGTGCGGTAAAAAAGTAGCGTGTATATTAATCCCTATTCCCTCGCCTCAACCAATCTCAAAACCTGCTTCCCATGCCGATGATGGATGGCAAAAGCGGTTAGATCGAAAGCAAAAAGAAAAGACCCTTGTAGGATGAGCCCTTTGCCAAAACCGTTGAGTTGATCTGTTTTGGACGACTGGTGGAGTGCCATGCTCCGCAATAAAAATCCCGCGGTGATATAGGCCACATCCAAGCCAGTGTTCAGGAGAAAAATACGCTCTGTTTTTTGCTGCTCGTTCAAGGTCGCCGATAAGGACATGACGGCCTTCGCGTTGCGCGCTCTTAAATACCCCGGAATCGCCAAACCGAGATTAACCGCATTCCACATGACATTCATTTGATGAAACGACTTCATTTCAGGATTCTTGGCCGTTGTCCATCCAATGGCTCCCGTTAGAGCATTAGCGCTCGCCCAAGATCCTAAGGTCAGCATCAAGGCTTTGTCGAGTTTGCTGCGTTCCTGATGGAAGGTTGCTAAGTCTTGCGCATTGAAGGACATAGACACCCACAAACTTGCGAAAACTATCCAATTTCTCATGCCTAAAAAACACCCGAAGCCTTGAAAGGTTCGTTTCGGAGAAATATGGCTAGGACTCAGGATTTAAGGACTCAAGGACTTCGTAACCAACATTCTCTTTCTGTCTTAATGTCCTTACATCCAAATATCTTAATACCTTTAAATCCTAATGTCCAAATATCCTATCATCTTGAAAACATCATTTTTCCTAACATTCTTGAGTGCCATTTCGCTTTCCTTTGGCCAAAAATCCATCGATACGGTTGCCCTAAGCGACCTGCAACGTCATTTATCGGTTATCGCCAGCGACGCGATGGAAGGACGTGAAACAGGAACGCCGGGTATAGAAAAGGCGGCCGTTTATTTGGAAACGGAATTTAAACGCTTGGGGCTTAGTCCGGGGAACGGAAAAAAATACCGGCAAGAATACCGTACCCCGGAAGAAAACCTGAAGGCCTGCAACATCGTTGCGCAAATTGAAGGGAGTATTTTTCCGAACGAATACGTAGTTGTTTCGGCGCATTACGATCATTTGGGAGTGTACAACGGCGTTATTTACAACGGAGCCGACGACGACGGCAGCGGAACGGCAGCATTATTGGCCATGGCCGAAGCACTCATGCGTTTGAAAAAACTCGGAAAAGGACCTCAACGAAGCGTTGTATTTATTGCGTTCAGCGGAGAAGAAAAAGGACTTTGGGGAAGCAGTTATTTCTCAGACCACCCGACAATACCCTTGGAAAAGGTGAGCTGCGACATCAACATTGATATGATTGGTAGAATTGACCCGGACCGTAGAACGGCAGACACCAACCATTACGTGTTCATCGTGGGACAAAGCAGGTTAAGCTCTGAAACCCAAAGGATTTTACGCGCGCTCAATGATAATACACAACGGCTGACTTTGGATGAAAAATTTGACCATAAAAAAGACCCTAACCGCATCTATTATCGCAGTGATCATTATAATTTTGCGAAAAAAGGAGTCCCTGTGGTGTTCTTTTACGACGGAATGCTTGGTGGAGATTACCATGAACCCACTGACGATATTGAGTTAATTGACTGGGAGGTATACCACAAGCGTACGAACTTCATTTTGGACTTTACCATGAGCTTGGCCAACCGTGAAACCTTATTAAAGCGCGACTTGGCCGAATAAATTAATAAAGGAAGGACTGCAGGTGATTTAAATTTTGTAATTTCGTAAGAAATTGTCTGGATTTCATGCGCTACCTCACCCTACTCTCACTGCTGTTATTTTTCCAATGTGGCATCTTCAGTCAAAACAATACCTTTTACCGCAAGTACAATCTTTCGGGTATGCAGGGCGCCTTGCAAATGGAGGTAACCAATGACGGTGGGTTCATCGCAACAGGACAGCACGAAGGAAACGGGTCCAACGGCGACTGCGACATTTACGTTTACAAATTGGACATTTGTGGTAACATCGATTGGTTTAAAATTTACGGTACAGGAGCACAAGAAGGGGGCAAAAGCATCTTTCAAATGAACGATGGAACGTACTTGGTTTCTGGACTCTACTCAGGTTCTCCTTCGACATATCGCGCATTCAACATGAAACTAGACGCGAACGGGAACGTCCTTTGGATACGTCGCTACAATTTCGAATGGATGATGTATTCCGTAGAAGCTGCGAATGGCGACATCATTGCCTTGGGTAGAAACAGCGGCGTTCTTTTTCTGATGCGGACAGACAACACCGGCCTTCCGATTTGGACGCGTCAAATCAATGGCATGGGCGACATGGGACTTTGGCTCGACGAACTCTCGAACGGAGATATCGTGATGTCGAGTGTTGGCGCGGGAATCGGGAAAGACATTACAGCGGCCAGGTTGGATGCCAACGGTAATTTTATTTGGAACAAAACGTACGGCGGGAATGGTTGGTCTGACCAAGATCATACTACTTGGTCGTGCAAGGGCGTTGTGGATACTACGGACAATACGGTAATTGTTACCTCCCCCACCTACCTTGGGGGGATGGCCAGCGAGAACATTTTAGTTGCTAAGCTTTCCCTTACCGATGGATCCGTTGTTTGGAGTAAAGCGTATGGAGGTGCAGTTCGAGATCAATCGCGCGACATTACCGTTCATCCCGGAGGATATGCAATCCTTGGAAACACCAACTCGTTCAGTACTGGTGCCAATCCAGCAGCGAACATTTTTGAGGCCTTGGGTGAAAAAGACATTTTGTTGTTTTCCATTGCTACGAATGGTGCTTTGGAGTGGTCCAGAACGTATGGCGGTCAAGACCGGGACAAAGGCATTGGGGTAAAATACAACACCGACAATGGATTTTCCATTTCTGCTTTTACAACATCGCCCTATTTTGGCAACGTGGATGCGAGTTTTGATCCACTTTTCATTAAAACAGACAGCATTGGTGTCGTAAGTTGTCAAATGCATTCTCCTCAATTAACGGAAGTTCCCATTGCGTTAACAGCTACCACGGCAGGTACCAATCAACCGATTAATATGGTGCACGATGTGCCCAATATTAACCCTGTAAATTATACCCCCAACGATCAATACATTTGTCAGGCCTGCACCAGTATTCCCAGTTTTAGTTTATCCGATTCAACGGTTTGTGTGAACGACAGCGTTTATTTAACCAACATTACAGTCACCGGGCTTACTTGTTTTCAGCAATGGAATATTGACACCTCCTATTTCGAAGGCTCAACGAATCCGGTGGTTTCCTTTTCTGAACCTGGAGTTTATCCGATTTACTTATACTCTACCTGTGGGTTGGCTGCTGACACCATGGTTCGCAACATTTATGTCATTGATCCTCAAACAACCGTTCCTGATTTAATCTGCAGCAGTTCGGGTCCTGTCAATTTTTCTGGAAACCCGGCAGGTGGAACTTGGAGTGGAACCAATGTTTCCAATGCCGGCGTGTTTATCCCCACGGGCTTGGATAATGGCCTTTATTATACAACCTATGATGTTCCCGAGTACTGCGCGGTCTTGGATTCTTTTACGATTGGACGTCCCGATGTTTTTGCAGGCAACGATACCTTAGTTTGTGTTGGGAACAGCGTTAACTTAAGCGCCAGTTCAAATTCGCCCGTAACTTTCAGTTGGAATGGAAATCCCGGTAACAACGCAACTTACACACCTCCGGCCATCGGCACCTATGCTGCCATCGTGGAGGTGACGGATACCAACGGTTGCATTAACACTGATACCTTGGCGGTTCAGACCCACCCTATTCCTAACGCGAATTTCACCTATGTTGTGGATTGTTACTCTACCACTGTTGATTTTACGAGTACTAGCAGTGTAAATCCGATGTTTAACGACCAATTGTCCTATCAATGGCTCGTAAATGGTGTTCCGCTTGCGGGTCAGAATGGAACTATTTCTTACGATTACAATCAATCTGGCCCTGGGTCAATGACCTTGATTGTAACGTCGCAGATAGGTCAATGCCTTGACACCATTACCCAGACCTTGGAAGTGCCAACGAATCCTAGTCCATCGTTTACCTATGTCCAGCTTTGCGACTACATTGCTACATTAACAGGGCAGTTTCCGGCCAATGAAAACATCATCGATATTACTTGGTCGATCAATAATCAAAATTTAGGGGATGATTCCTTGGTATACCCGCATCAATTTCCAAGTTCCGGAACGTTTCCAGTGACGTTTATTGTTACCAACGATTACCCTTGCGTGTACTCGGTGACTCAAAACATTGATTTGATTCCTGAAGAAACCTTAGAGGAACAAACCATTCCCAACGTCCTTACCGCGGACGGTGATGGGGTGAACGATGCCTTGGAATTGGATATTTTGTTGGATGAATGTCTTGAATATACCATGTCGATCTACAACCGCTGGGGTAATTTGGTATACCGCTTCTCGAGAAACGATGATCCTTTCACAGGCGTGGATTTATCTTCAAAGGAGCTAACAGCTGGCGTTTATTTTTACAAAATTGAAAGTGGAATGACGATTCGTCATGGACACATAACGATCCTTCGATAATAAAAACCCTATGAGAAATTTACTATTTACCTTTTTGATGGCTCTTGGAATGGGAGCAGTAGCTCAAACAAAAATTCAATACACCGTTACCGCAGAAGCTCACGCGTTGATGTGCCCCTTTCTCTCTCCAAAATTCATGGATTTATTAACCAAAAAGGGAGCTGAAGGAATTTACAAGGACGAACAATTAGCAGTGCATTTTACCACTTCAAAAGACGCACCATTATCCGATGAACTTATTCTGACATTGGTGGATGAAATTGGATATGACCCGCGCTTATTTAAAGTAGCACGAAAAGAAGAATAAACCATGCAGTACAGCACAGAACAAGAAGCCTTTTGGGCTGGAACCTTTGGAGACGAGTACATTCAGCGAAATCGGAGCCAAGAGTATTTAGCAGCCAACTTGAACTTTTTTTCTAAAGCCTTAAAACAAGTCGGAAAACCGTCCTCCATTTTAGAATTCGGCGCCAATATCGGGATGAATTTGAGGGCTATTAAACTTTTGTTTCCGAACATTGAGGCAAGTGGAATCGAACTTAACGAAACAGCAGCCTCCCAGCTTTCTGAATTTCTTGGCGCTGACAACGTTTTCAACGGATCCATTTTTGAATACCCTGTAACAAAAACCGTTGACGTTTCCTTAATCAAAGGCGTACTGATTCACATCCATCCGGAAATGCTACCCTTGGTGTACGAGAAATTGTACAATGCGAGCCGTAAATACATCCTGGTCTGTGAATATTATAACCCTTCTCCCGTAAGCATCCCCTATCGCGGGCATAGCGATCGACTTTTTAAACGAGACTTTGCCGGTGAAATGCTCGATACCTACTCCGATTTACGCTTAGTGGATTACGGATTCGCATACAAACGAGACACCTCGTTTCCGCAAGACGATATCACTTGGTTTTTGATGGAAAAAAAGTAAAATCTGCTTGAGATGTTATTTCGAGCAGTATTACACGTAATCAACGACGACCTTTTAAATCTTTTTATCCATGAAAGACATAGTTTGTCCTAAATGCCAATCGGTTTTTAATTTAGACCAAGCCGGATTTGCCGAAATCCTTAAACAAGTGCGCAACAACGAATTCGAACAAGACCTCAAGGAGAGACTTGACGCTGCCGAAAACGAAAAAAAAGCAGCCTTGGCCTTGGCGAACGCTGAATTAAAAAACCATTACGAAGCGCAACTATCACAAAAAGAACAAGAAAATGCCTTACTAAGAGCAGAAGCAGAAAATAAGGTCAGGGAATCCTTGCTGGAGAAGGAAAAACAACTGATCGAGCTTCAAGGTCAATTGCAAGCCGCGGAAACAGAGAAATCGTTGGCAGTCACACAAGCGATTAGCCAATTGGAAAAAGAACGTGATGCCTTAAAAAACACCTTAACGACCAAGGACTTAGAAAAACAAAACCTCGAGTCCAACTTGCGCCAACAAATGCAAGCAGAAGAAACACGTCTTCTAGGCATTATACAATACAAAGAAGAAGAAATCAAGCAGGTTAAGGACATGAAAATGAAACTGTCCACGAAAATGGTGGGAGAGAGCCTTGAATTGCACTGTGAAAATGAATTCAACAAAATTCGATCGGCCGCTTTTCCCAAAGCCGAATTCTCGAAAGACAACAATGCATCCTCGGGAAGTAAAGGAGACTACATTTACCGAGAATACGACGAAAACAAGGTTGAGATTCTTTCGATTATGTTTGAAATGAAAAACGAAAGCGAAGGAACTAGCAGCAAGAAGAAAAACGAAGAGTTTTTCAAGGAATTGGACAAAGACCGACGTGAAAAAAAGTGCGAATATGCCGTTTTGGTTACCATGCTCGAAGCTGACAGCGATTTATACAACGCCGGCATTGTCGATGTTTCCTATCGATACGACAAAATGTATGTGATTCGCCCTCAGTTTTTTATCCCGATGATTACCCTCTTGCGCAATGCCGCCTTAAATTCCTTGTCGTACAAACAAGAACTAGCCAAGGTACGCAACCAAAACGTGGACATTACGGGCTTCGAAGAAAGGTTGAGTAATTTCCAAGAAGGATTCTCTAAAAATTACCTTTCGGCTTCGGCCCATTTTGAGCAAGCTATAAAAGAAATCGATGCCTCCATTGCGAAAATGAACAAAGTAAAATCAGAACTTTTAATCTCTGCAAACCAATTGCGCTTAGCGAACGATAAGGCACAAGATCTTACCATCAAAAAGTTAACCTACAACAACCCGACAATGAAGGCTAAATTTGAGGAGGAAAGAAATAGAGACAATACTGAAAATGACTAAGCGTTGAAATCGACCCTGGTATATTTTTTCACCTTTTGGCTATCCCTTGCCTTAAGCCAAAGTACTTGGAAGAATAATTCCTACCTCATGGTCAA
>CANMUN010000032.1 GCA_947500875.1 Flavobacteriales bacterium
TACGAGAATCTACCTCCTGCTTCACCCATATCAAAGGTATCTGAGCTATCTACGGTAAATGGAAACCCTGCCTTTTCGCAACCTGCTTTTAGCTCATCCATTCCTTGAATATCAAAACACAAATGGATAAAGCCCCAATCGCCCCAAAAACGGTTTTCAAAAATGCGTCGCACGTCGGTCCGGTCCATGGCTTGAACCAATTCAATGGAGGTGGGTCCAAGCAATTTCGCAAAAGGACCATTTCTCGCTTCGCGGTGGATTAACTTAACCCGACGGAAGGTTCCTTGCGATAGCGGAGAGAAATCCTCGAAGGAACCCGTAATATCGTAGACCTCCGTTTCATAGCCTAGGACGTCGCGGTATAACTTCAGCGATTGTTCCATCGACGAAACTCCGATGATGCTCCCGGCAACACCTCCACAATGTGAGGGATGTCCTGTGGACGTGAACCAACCGGAACCTTCAACAATTTGAAAAGGATTTCCGTTTGGATCCTCGACAAAATAGGTTAACGAACCGTCGGGTGCGGTGGAAAGAGAACCCAGAATTTTCGCCCCTTGTTGCACCATGTATTCGTAAGAAGCGCGCACGTCGCGGGATTTGATTTTGCAGGAAAAAAGACCTAAATCCCCCAACTGTACTTCAAAGGTTGGTTTTTCGGTATTTCGGCTGGTGTATTGCCAGATTTCAAAGCCTCCTCCACCGTCCATGCTCAGGGCAAGGGTAGCCGTGCGCGCTTGCACTTTATCGCCCGTATACTGAATCATTAAAGGTGCTTCTGCCGCTTCTTCAAAAATCCGAACATCCACGCCGAACATGGTTCGATACCAGCTCCAAATCGCCTGCACATCGGGAACACCAATGCCCATCTGTTGAATACCGCAAATTATAGGTTCCATACCAACTTTTTTACAAAGGTAATTTTTCTATCGAACCGCTCGTTCATTGAACAGAACATAGCCAAAACTCAGCTGAAAATTCCAAGGCGTTGCGACCAAAGGAAAATAATTCACGGAAGCCCTCAAGGGACCTAAGGGGGTGAAATAGAGCAAACTGGCTGAGCCCAAGAAACTGTTAGCCTGGAAAGGCTTTGCATATACAATGGAACCGTCGTTGAGTTTTTCGAGCACCACAAAAGGCTGATAATAATACGCATCAATGCGCGCCTCGAAGGATTTCACCAAAGGAAATACGGCATTCAATCCCAGGCAAACGAATTGAGGCGATCGGTATTCCTTGAAAAAATACGTTTCCAAATCCGGGATTACGTTCAAGGTGGGCATTGAAAGCAAAGAGGCCGTGTAATTGGCAAACAAGGACTGCGAATTCAACATAGCTTTTCCATGGAAACCTAAATGCAATCGAGGATGGGTTAGAAAATAATACTGCCCCTCCATATTGATGTTCAACCAATCGTGTTGTTTACGGACCGTTGAATCGAACTGTGCCGTTGTTCCTGGAACACTCGTTTCCATGGCCGACAAGAATTTCGCTTTGAAGGTGAAATAATGCCCTTCGTTGGCGAATTGCTTGCGATTTAACGCATTGTCCGTGATTTCGTACGACACCAAATTTCCTTTTAAGTACGTTGCATCTGTTGTATCGGTACTTAAAAAGTTCATCGTTTGATAGTAGTCATCCTCTAACGAAAAACGTCGTATGTCCAACTCTCCCCTTGAATTGGTCAGGAGCGGGTGTTTGAATTTTACCCCATAATACATTTCATTTTGGACAAGAAAAGAAGGTTTAACGTCCTCGAAAAACGTGGCATAGCTTCGGTAATAATCCCAACGGTTCATGGTAAAATAGGCATTGGTACTCACTGGAAAAACCCCTGGGAAATCTACGTTGAATTCCGTCCTGACTGAACCGTAAAACTTCCCAAAATACGTCTCCGCGTGGAGGGATGTCGCGGTTTTACCGAGGTGACGGTAGGTAAGTCCGAGGTAACCCGTATTTACCGGACGTGAGGACAGGTGCCCTCCGATGCCAAGTTTGAAGGGTTTCGATTTTTTGACCGTCAACTCGAGGTTGTAGGTACTGTCGGGTCGCTGGTTCAAACGAGGAAAAACAAAATCGATTTGCTCCGAGGCGTATAACTTATAATAACGTTGTTCCAATTGTTTCCAATCCATAAAACGCTTTTGCCGTGCTCCTACCATGGAACGGATTACATACTCCTGAATGTTTTGATTTGCTACTTGCACAGAAATAGAGGTCGCCAAAAAATCGGCCGTGGATTTTCTAAAAGCGGATCGGCGCTCCTCTAAGGTTGATGGATTGGTGGAGTCCTTGACTTCTAGCTTGATCGAATCCAAAATTAATAGGGTTTGACGATAACCTGCATCAATGGCTTTAGCTGCTTCAGCAAATTCAAAAGTGCCAATCGCTACCTTTGGCTGAATGATGATTCCTTCTTGGCACGGGAGTTTATAACTCGTGGGGAAGCGGGTTAATTGATCCAGCAAGCCGAAAAAATCCTGTTCATCTTTCACCTGGGAATTGGTAGATACATTGCTGCCGATGATGTAATCGGGGTGAAAAGTTTCATACATCACATCCATGGGGAAGTTATTGTACAATCCACCGTCAAAATAAATTACATTATCGATTTTAATGGGATTCAAATACAAAGGATAGGTCATAGAAGCACGAACGGCCGCATTCAAATCACCCTTATCAAAGGCTACCGGTATTTTGCGCTCCACATCGCTTGCTACGCAACGGTAGGGAACCAAAAGGTGATCGAAGTCGCGCATTTTGACCGCTCCAATTTGTCCCATCAATCGAAACATTTCAAAATCCAAAGCCATGGGGTTGATAAAATTCATGGGCAAGGAATTGCTCAATAACGAATCAAAGGAAAACGGTATGGAAATCATCGAGGCATCCGGAAATTTCTCACGGTACAAATACCTTCGTCCAGTTGGAACAACTCCCATGGACAAGTTCTGAAATCGTTTCGAGGTGACCAATGCCTCCATTTCTTTGGGGCTCATTCCGCAGGCATACATTGCACCAACTAAGGCTCCAGCGGAGGTTCCGCAGATATAATCGATGGGTATGCGATGTTCTTCCAGGGCTTTGAGAACCCCGATATGCGCCAGTCCCGTGGCTCCTCCCCCGCTTAACACCAACCCCACTTTTTTCTGAGCGAAACCGTACTCTGAAAAAAGGCAACAAAAAAACGTAAGAAAAAAGAAGATTAAACCCTTCAAAGTTTGTTCATTTGCACAAAAATACACGCAATTTTATGCCCACGAACCCAAAGCCCGCAGAAAGTCATAATAATTTAACAATAACCCTTAAGTGCTTTTTTGGATTCGAGCAAGTGCTTAAAGAGGAATTAGAAGAACTGGGATTTACCGATTGTCGGCTTGGAAATCGAGCGGTTTCTCTAACCGGAACGTGGAAAGATGTTTACTTTCTCAACCTCTACAGCCGATGTGCTATTAGCGTTCTTGTCGAAATAACGCGCTTTGCCTTTCGAAGCGAGCAAGATTTATACGATGCTTCGCTAAGCGTTAAATGGTCGAATTGGTTCCATGAATCGCAAACTTTCGTTGTACGAGGTGCGATACAAACGCAAAAAGTGCGCAATACCCATTATCCATTTTTACTCATCAAAGACGGCATCGTTGACCATTTTCGTGAGAACAACAAAGAACGCCCATCGATTGACACCAAACATCCAAAAATTGTGATTGACCTCTACCTCAACGATAAGGAGGGAGTTATTTCTGTTAATACCAGCGGTTTGCCACTTTTTCAACGAGGATACCGAACTTCTACCGGAATTGCCCCGATCAACGAGGTGGTGGCAGCCTCTTTGATTCGGCTATCGGGATGGGACCGAAAGCAGGCGTTTTACGACCCTTTTTGCGGTTCCGGAACCTTGCTGATTGAAGCAGCATTGCTCGCGACGGGGATCCCATCCAACATAGAACGAACGCATTATGCCTTTAAAAATTTAGCGAATTTCGATGCCGATGTTTGGGACAACATCTATGAAAACGCTCCAAGAGTGGTTCGATCCTTGCCGTGTTCCATTAGCGGTTCGGATATTTCCGATGAGATGGTCATCAAGGCGAGAAGAAACCTAAGAGGTTTTTCCTTCGGACGTTTTATCGAGGTAAGTTCTAAGGATTTTCGTGAAATCACCGACAAGAACGGCATTGAATTCATACTAACCAACCCGCCTTACGACGAACGCATGCAGCTCGAAGATGAGGAACTTTATCAACACTTGGGTACGTGGATGAAGCACACCATGCAAGAGGTTCCCACATGGATCATTAGCAGCAATAAAGAAGGGTTCCATGCCATTGGCTTGAAACCCTCCAAAAAGATAGAGGTGTTTAACGGGGATATAAAATGCAGTTTCCGCCGCTACGACACCTACGATTCTAAGCCTAACGTTGGCTGATCGGAACGTAGTTTCGATTGGTTTCCCCAATGTAAATTTGACGGGGACGTCCAATAGGTTCCTTGTTTTCTGTCATTTCCTTCCACTGAGCTATCCATCCCGGTAAGCGCCCTAAAGCAAACATTACCGTGAACATATCGGTCGGGATTCCAATTGCTTTGTAAATAATTCCTGAATAAAAGTCCACGTTCGGGTATAAGTTACGCGCCTTGAAATACTCATCTTCCAAAGCAACTTTCTCCAATTTCTTCGCAATGTCCAACAAAGGGTCGTTAACCCCTAGTTTAGTAAGTACGTCATCGCAGGCCTTTTTAATGATGGTGGCACGCGGGTCGAAATTCTTATAAACACGGTGACCGAAGCCCATTAAGCGGAATGGATCTTCCTTGTCTTTTGCTTTGGCAACCCATTTATCCACATCCCCACCGTCTGCGGCAATTTGCTCCAACATTTCAATAACCTCCTGGTTGGCTCCACCGTGCAAAGGTCCCCACAGGGCGGAAATGCCTGCAGAAACCGTAGAATACAGATTAGCGTTGGAAGAACCAACAATTCGAACCGTGGACGTAGAACAATTTTGTTCATGATCGGCATGCAGGATTAAAAGGGTATTTAACGCCGAAACGATGACCGGATCCACCTTGTATTCTTCGGTAGGCATCGCGAACATCATGTACAAGAAATTTTTCACGTAATCGAAATCGTTTCTTGGATACATGAAGGGATGGCTTGTTGAATTCTTGTAAGACCAGGCAGCTAAGGTGGGCAACTTCGCGATTAAACGTTGAACGGTAAGGTCTTTTTTCTCGGGACTTCGATTCGGGTCTAGGGATTCTGGGTAAAACGTTGACAGCGAAGAAATCATCGAAGATAGTACTCCCATGGGATGCGCTTTCGCGGGATACGCCTCAAAAAAACGTTTCATGTCTTCGTGGACCAAGGTGTGTTTTTTGATGCTGTTTTCAAAGTCATCTAATTCGCTTTGCTTGGGTAAATTTCCGTAAATCAACAAATATGCGACTTCTAAAAAGGAAGCTTTCTCTGCCAATTGTTCAATGGGATATCCCCGATAGTGTAAAATACCTTCTTCTCCATCGAGAAAGGTGATTGCGCTTTTGGTTGCTCCGGTATTTTTATACCCGGTATCCAAGGTTACGTAACCTGATAAATCCCTCAGTTTGGAAATATCGATTGCTTTTTCATTTTCTGTTCCTACAATAACGGGCAGCTCATATACTTTTCCGTCTAATTCAATTTTGGCCGTTTCGCTCATGGGTTATTTTTCTAGTTCAAAAATTTGTCCGCCTAATTTAGTGAAGAATTTCGGGATGCAACGAAAAAAGCACGTAAAAGCCTTATTTTTTTTATTCAATGTTTAAGCCAGCCCTACAAATTTTTTAAAATGTAATCGTACATCATTGAAAACAAGTGGTTTCGGGTATTTCCACCGTATATTCCGTGATTTTTATTTGGATAGGCAAAAAAGTCAAACTGTTTGTTTGCTTTCACCAAAGCCATGACCATATCCGTGCTGTTTTGAAAATGCACGTTATCATCTGCCATTCCATGGATCAATAGGTACTTACCCTTCAATTTATCTACGTGGTTGATCGGAGAATTATCGTCATAACCCTTCGGATTTTCCTGCGGTGTTCGCATGAATCGCTCCGTGTAAATGTTGTCGTAATATCTCCAGTTCGTAACTGGGGCAACCGCAATGCCCATTTTGAAGACGTCAGCCCCTTTAGTCATGGCCAAAGAGGACATGAACCCACCGTAACTCCAACCCATTATGCCTATGCGATTCGCATCAACATAAGGTAGCTTTTGAAAATATTTTGCCGCTCCAATGAAATCCTCCACTTCTAATTTTCCCAACTGCAAATAGGTTGCTTTCTTGAATTCCGCACCTCGGTACTGCGTTCCCCTCGGATCCACACTGACCACGATATATCCTTTCGAAGCAAGGAGTTGATGAAACATGAAATCGTTACCGTCCCATTGGTTGGTCACCTCGTTGTGCCCAGGACCGCCATAAACATTCATATAAACGGGATATTCGTTGTATTGGTCGAAATATGGGGGCAGGATAACGGAAGCGTTTAATTTAACCCCATTGACCTCTATGGTTTGAAAGGTTTTCTTGCTCAGGGAAAGCTTCCCTAATTTAGCTCTCAAGTCCGCATTTTCTTCGAGGGTTTTAACAAAAGCGCCTTCACCGTTGTACAAATTGTAAACAGGAGGGGTATTCGCGTCGGAATAGGACTCGACGTAATACTTCATGCCTTGGGTAAAGGTGGCATTGGTCCATCCTTCGAGAGGCGATAGTACTTTGACCTCTTTTGTGGGGAGGTGGATCTTGCATAACACTTTTGATACGCCTAACTGCCCTGCCCTGGTAAAATAAAACGTCGAACCGTCTTCACTCACCCCGTAAGCATCGATTAAGTCCAATTCACCGTTGGTGAGGGAGCTGAGGTTGCCCGAATAATCCAAGGAATATAATTGGTTGTAGCCTGATTTCTCGGAAGTCAAGAAAAACCCATCGCCCTTGGGCATAAAATGCAGGGACTCATTCACGTCAACATAGGAAGCACTTATATCGGTGTAAAGGATCGAATGAGCCGGTTTCTTCCCACTGAAATCCACCATGTGATATTTCAGGCTGTCTTGGTGGCGGTTCATGGTTTGAAGTATTAATCGATTGGACACGTTGGACCATTGAATCCGAGGAATGTATTCATAAAACCCGAGGTCCAGGGCATTGATTTTTTTAGGATTGGAAACCTTGACCCAATGGGCGGTTACTTTTGAATTTTCCTCTCCCGCCTTGGGATACTTGAATTCGTAGCGTTCTGGATACAATGCTCCGTACATGTCCATTCCAAATTCGCGCACCTTCTTCTCAACAAACTTTAAAAAGGCAATATATTTCGAATCAGGCGACCAACTGTACGCCTTCGTTATGGAAAACTCTTCCTCATAGACCCAGTCGGTGGTTCCGTTGATGATTTTATTGCGTTTACCATCGGACGTAATGGCCATAATTTTTCCAGATTCAAGGTCCTTGACGTAAAGGTCGTTTTTGTGAATAAAGGAGACCTTTTTGCCATCAGGAGAGTATTCGGCTAATGTTTGCGGGCTGTATTCCTCTGACAAGGGTTCCAAAGAGCGGGAGTCCAAGTCGTATAGAAAAAAAACGGCGCTGTAACTTCTCCGATAAATGGGGGTAATCGATGTCATGATCAAGACCTTTCGTTCGGACGCATCAAAGCTGTAATCCTCAATAACCAATCCTTTTCCGTGATGGGTAAGGTCCGTTCCTTTTATGAGTATTCTGGGGGCTTCGTTTGGTTTGGAAATATACGACAACGTTAAGTTTCCAACTTCGTCCAACTGCGTATAGCGATCACCGTCTTTCAAGGTATTGAAACCGTCTATTCCGAGGGAACGGTATTCAAATTTTTTCCAAATTTTTTCAACGGTGATTTCTTGCGCAAAAACGGGTAAAAAGAGAAGGAAAAGCACAAAAGTATTGAGGTAACGCATGGTATTTTTTTATTGCGAAAATAGCATTTTTAGCATGATTGTTGAAATTAACGAAAAGGTAACCTTGTCAAATAACCATCTATACCTAAAATCGAATTACTTTTGTAAAAAAAAAGTTTATGAAACATTTTCTTACGTTAGGTTTATTCATTACTTCTTTCGTTGCTTTGGCACAGACGAATTGCTCTGAACTCTTCATTTCGGAATACGTTGAAGGTTGGTCCAACAATAAAGCCCTTGAAATATACAACCCTACTAATCAATCCATCAATTTGAGCGGTTATTTTGTGGTGCGATATTCCAACGGTTCTTCCTCGGCAACCGTTGCAAATGCAGTTCAACTATCGGGTACAGTTGGCGCACACGATGTTTACGTTGCGGTCCTTGAAAAATTAGATACTGCTGGTACAGGCCAAGAAGCTCCTATCTGGGATTCATTGCAGGTGAGAGCCGACGGTTTTTACTGCCCTGTTTATAACACCTCGAATGCCTTTTATTGGAACGGCAACGATGCCGTGGTGCTTGCAAAAGGTACCTTACCTGCGAACCCTTCTGCCGTTATCAGCCCTGCAAACGTTCCCGGCTTTGCCTTGGTGGACATTTTCGGGAAAATTGGTGAAAACCCTGCCAACTCCACGGGTTCTTCTGCCGGAAATGATGGCGCTTGGGCAACTGCTTTCCCATTCAACAACGGTCAAGGCGTATTAGTAA
Source organism: Flavobacteriales bacterium (assembly GCA_947500875.1). GTDB lineage: Bacteria > Bacteroidota > Bacteroidia > Flavobacteriales_D > Crocinitomicaceae > UBA952. The sequence continues at coordinate 8,687 of CANMUN010000032.1, forward strand.
CAAAAGATCATTCCATGATTCGTAAGGCAAGTGTACAAAAAGGTGTTACTACCCAAGTTGCATTTTTTGATCCCTTATTAGAGTGGGACACCATCCCTGCAGTCATTGTTAGATTGGATATTAATGGTGATACCGTTTTAAGTCAAAGCGGCAACCCAATCCCTGACGGGAATTGGAACTCGCTTGGTGCGCATACTTGCCAATGCAACCCTGCAAGTGTCGACGCAGTTGAAGCAAGCAATTACCTTATTTATCCCAACCCATCCAACGGTACGTTTTACATCAGTAATGCCTCCAACCTCAAGAAATTCCAGGTCCTCAATGCCTTTGGGCAGGAATTGTTCACGAAAGAGTTGAACCAATCCAACACGGTGACTGTATCAATCGAAGAGCCAAGAGGCGTATATTTTGTAAAAGTCACAACCAAAGACGGTCGAACTGAAACCCGAAAAATCATTATTCGCTAACGTAATTTTCCCGCTCAGGCGGGATTTTTTTTTATGATACGTCTTCTTTTAATACTTGCTGCATTTGCCGTTTCGCCATTAATTTTTGCTCAGACGGGGCAAGTGAGTGGCGTTATTGCTGAAGGAGCTTCCGGACAAACGGTAGGAGGTGCCAAAATCGAGGTGAAATCTAGAAATACGGGCACCGTCGTGAACCGATTGCTGTCCGAAAGTAACGGCAGTTATTCCGTTAAAAACGTACCTTACGGAGATTATCGCATCACGGTAACGATGATTTCCTTTGATACCATCATCCGGGATTTCAAATTAAACCGGGGAGAACTTGTCCTCAACATCAACATGGCCGGAAGTTTGGAATTCGATGAAGTTCGTGTGATCGGGAATATCGTAAAAGACGGTCCGGTTCCCATTGCCGTAACGAAAATAAGCACCCAAAAAATTCAAGAGGAATTAGGTTCAAGGGATTTACCGATGTTGTTGAATGGAACAGCAGGCGTTTATGCCACCCAGTCAGGCGGTGGTGACGGCGACGCGCGCATCAATGTTCGGGGATTTGACCAGCGAAACGTGGGAGTTATGATCGATGGAGTTCCTGTGAACGACATGGAAAACGGTTGGGTTTATTGGTCGAATTGGTTTGGACTGGATGCCATCACTTCTACCATGCAAGTTCAACGAGGATTAGGTGCCACGAAAATTGCCATGCCCTCCGTCGGTGGTACCATCAACATCCTCACCCAAGGAATTGGCAACAAAAAAGGAGGAAGTTTAAAGCAAGAATACGGTACCGGCAACATGATGCGAACGACTGCCTCTTACAACACAGGCATACTGAAAGGAGGATGGGGACTAACCGCGGCACTCTCTTACAAGCAAGCAACAGGATGGGTGGAAGGAACACCCAGCCAAGGCTTTTTCGGTTATCTAAAAGTCTCGAAACAATTTGACCAACATTTACTCACCCTTTCCGCTTTTGCGGCTCCACAACAACACGGACAGCGTTCCTTTAGGCAACCCATTCAATACTGGAGCGAGGAAGAAGCACGGAACAACGGAGTAACCATCGATACGAATGCAATTTTCAGCGATATGGGCCTACGATACAACCAGCACTGGGGTTATAGAACCGTCAACGGAAAGGAAGAAGTCGTTTCTGAGCGCTTGAACTATTACAATAAACCGCAATTCACCCTGAAAGATTTTTGGAAAGTCAGTAAGAAATTGTCCATTTCGAACCTTGCTTATGCTTCCATTGGACGTGGTGGAGGAACAGCGTTATTCAACTCATCGGCGATCATTCGTGACTCCAATAATTTGATTGATTGGGACACCATGACTTATTTCAACCAATACAACCCGCTCTTTGGCACCCCCAACATCGACGCTCAATATTCTCCCACTGAAATTAAAAGTTCGCAAATCCTGTTATCCAGCGTGAACAACCACTTTTGGGTGGGATATTTAGGTCAAGTGAATTATGAGGTCAAGAAAGGATTCGAGTTTTCTGCCGGATTGGACGCTCGTTATTACCGAGGGTCGCATTATCAGGAAGTGAAGGATTTACTTGGTGGCGACTACTATGTCGATTTATCGGATAAAAATGCGGCAAGTCCCATGAAGCGTGTTGGAGATAAAATCGCGAAGAATCTGTTCAACGCAAACCGCGATGGCTTAGTGTCTTGGTTCGGGGCATTTTCTCAAGTTTCCTATGAATCCAAAACCGTAAGTGCCTTCGTAAACATAACAGGAATCGGAAATGGTTATCAAGGAATTGACTATTTCCAAAAACGCGAACTAAATCTTGGAGATACCATTCTACAATTTGGTTACGGCGATACGATTACCTATAACGGTCAAACCTACCACAGCTATTCTGAAGGTGTAGATTACGTAAAGACTCCGTGGAAATTCATCCCCGGCTTTACCTTTAAAGAGGGAGTATGCGTGAAGCTTAGTGAATTTTCAAGTGTGTTTTTAAACGTAGGTTATTTGAACCGTACTCCGATGTTTTCCAATGTAATTGACAATAATTACAACAAGTTTTTTGGGGTGATTAACAATGAGAAAATCTTAGCAATCGAACAAGGTTTTTCCTATGCATCTCGGACTTTCGGGGTCAATATCAATGCCTATGTAACCAACTGGAAAAACAAACCATTTCCATATGGTGTAGCCGTTCCAGATCCAAATGATCCTACGGAAACCATTCGTGTAAACATCAACGGCATGGATGCCATCCACTTGGGAGGAGAAATAGACGTCGCATGGGAAATTCACAAAAAAGTTTCCACGGAATTCATGTTCTCGATGGGTGACTGGTACTGGAACTCATCAAAAACGATCGTTATACCTCAGTACGATTCCCTCGAATACACCTTCAACGCTGAAGGTGTTGGTGTGGGCGATGCCGCTCAAACAGCTCTCTCAGCGACGGTGCGTTATGAGCCCATCAAAAACCTGTATTTCAAAGGTCAGTTTCAGTATTTCGACCGCTATTTTTCCGATTTCAATCCATTCTCGCTACAAGGAGTTAACGGAGGACGGCAATCTTGGATCATGCCTTCGTATTCCTTGGTGAATTTTTACGCGGGATACCGGTTCAAAATTGGTGAGGACGCTCTAAACCTTTCCGCCAACGTCATTAACTTATTGAACACCGTGTTTATCTCGGACGCAACGAATAACAACAACGGTAACAATCAGAACTTTGATGCAACTTCCGCTTCGGTCATGTTTGGTCAGGGCTTGCGATTTAATGTATCTTTATCCTATCAATTTTAAGTATGAAACGAATTTTTACCCTCCTTGGAATCGCCACTGCCTTCGCATATTCCTCTCAAACCATTCAGCAAGTGCGCAACATGTCCGTAGGAGCAACCGTTACCGTTCGAGGTGTGGTTTCTAACGGATCTGAACTCGGTGCCATTCGCTACCTGCAAGACGGAACGGCGGGAATTGCCTGCTACGGAAATAATTTGAGCAGTTTAACCACCGGAGATTCCGTTACAGCTACGGGAGTTTTGTTCGATTTCAGCGGATTACTGGAATTATCCCCTACCAACAGTTTTACCGACCATGGTCCTGTAACTCCAAACGTACCTCAAGTCATTCCGATTACCAGCGCGGGGGAAGCATTGGAATCTCAACTGATTCGCATTGAGAACGTAACGTTTGTTCAAAGTGGAAATTTTGCAGGAGGCAACAGCACGGTACAAATCACCAACGGTGCAAACACCTTGGACGTTCGAATCAACGGATCCACCAACATTGACGGAACCGCAATACCTGCAGGACCGGTAACGATTACGGGCCTAATGGGTCAGTTCAACGCGAACTATCAGGTTGTTCCGCGCAGTTTGGCGGACATTGTTCCTTACGTTGCTCCGGCTCGGGAAATCAATGTCAAAATCAACGGAACCACCGCTTTGAATAATACAACGTATGTTATCGGTAATACCGCTAACAATGTCATCACCATCGAAAACAGCGGGGTACAAACACTTACGGTAACAGGAACTTCCATTACAGGTGCCAATGCTGCCGATTACACTACCAACCTGAATGCGACCACCGTTGCTGGATTGGGTTCCGGTAATTTTACCCTAACCTTTGCTCCTACTGGAAATGGTACACGCACTGCTACCCTAAGCATCGCCAACGATGACAGCGATGAAAACCCTTATGTCATTACCTTATCGGCCGTTGGTTTGGACAACTTAGCGACAGAGCCGACCACGAACGCGAGCAATCTTTCCTTTTCCAACCTTCAAGCCTATACCTTGACCGGTGCCTACAATGCCGGAAACGGTGCGGAGAAATACTTGGTACTGTGGTCGAAAAACGGACCTGTTTCAGGATCCCCTATGGACGGAACTTCCTACCAGCGTGGAGATATCATTGGAAACGCAAAAGTAGCCTACAGCGGAAGCTCAACTACCTTTGTTCCTCGAGGTGTTCGTGCCAATCAACCTTACCACTTTGCCGTTTATGCATTCAACGGACCTGCGGGATTCGAAAACTATAAAACGACCAACCCAGCCATAGGAAATACCACAACCACCGGCTTAAATGTTGGCAATTATTATGCGGGAATCAATGCACAAAGCCCCACTTTTTTAGGCGACCTATCGGCCTTAATTAACCCCCACACCTTCATCAGTTACTTCAATTATAAGCAAACCGTGATGAATCAATTTGAGGTTTCGGATACCACCAACGGTCAATCCTTTGTGACTTGCGTTTATACCGGCGAAAACAAAGTATTTAATGACCCTTTCGATTGGAGCGCAACCGGTTATTCTCGTGAACATACTTACTGTCACTCATGGATGCCAACCTTTCCTTGCGATAATCCGGAAGAACCGGAATATACGGACCAACACAACCTCTACCCTACCAATTTAGCGAATGCCAACTCCTACCGGAGCAACCTACCCTTATTGGAGATCACTGGGAATGTACTATTTACGTTTCTCGAAGGAAGCGTTGGATATAACGGAAATCAAATGTGCTATGAGCCCAGAGATGCCCAAAAAGGAAATGCAGCCCGTTCGATTTTCTACCAAGCGACCTGTTACAATGGACAAAATGGCTTGAACTGGAGTTTACCCGCCTACCAAGATCAAGAGTCCCTGAAAAACTGGCACTTCAACGATTTGCCGGATTCCTATGAAATCGCCCGTCAAGAATACATCTTCAGCGTACAAGGAAACCGAAATCCTTACATTGATTCGGTAGAATTCGTTTGCCATGTCAACTTTGCGAACATGAGTTATTTAGCAGAAAATTGCAACCTAGGTATCGAGGAACAATTGTCAGCGAACTTTTCGGTGTTTCCAGTTCCAAGCCGAAACCAGGTCTTTGCACAGGTGAATAACACGAACATCACCGCTTACAGCGTAACCGACCTAAGCGGAAGGGTCATCCTGGAATCTTCGAACCTCGAATTGCCGGTATTAATCCTTGACGGGGCTCAGCTGAACGCCGGAAAGTACCTACTAAGCGTTCAGACTCCTTTTGGAATCGCTCAAAAAAGCTTTGTAATCGAATAATGCGTTTGGTTTTGTTGGCATTTGGGTTGTTCGTGATTGGAGCATGCTCCCACAACATCAGTTTGCACAGCGGAACCAAAAACGTGGGTTTAGATCAAAGCTATGCTCCAAGCATGGAGATTCGTTCCATGATCCAACCCTATTCCGACAGTTTAACTGCTGAAATGGGTGAGGTGATCGGCCGAGCCGATACGAGTTTTGACCTGACCTACCCCAACTCGAATTTAATGAACTGGGCGGCAGACGCATTGTTGCAACAAGAAACTCAAGCGGTAAAAATGCGGGAACCGGTGGTAGTACTGCTGAATGCTGGAGGGCTCAGGTCGAGCATTAACCGCGGAGAAATAACCGTGGGAGACCTCTACAAGCTCATGCCCTTCGATAACGTGGTGGCATGGGTTCGCTTACCCGTGGAACGAATTCCCGAAATAGAAAAGAACCTGAGCCAACAAGCGAAAGGCGTTGCCTTGTCCAATGCGCGCTTTGAAAAAGGCAAGTTAACGGTAAGCAACTTGTTACCAGAGCATACCCACATAACCTTCATCACCTCGGACTATTTGGCCTATGGGGGGGATAAAATGACCTTCTTCCTGCAACCGGAGTCGGTGAATGTTAGCCAACGAACCATGCGGGACGTATTCATACAAGCGGTGAAACAACAGGGAACCCTTACAAACCGAACCGAAAAACGCTACATTCCATGAACCGAAGGCGATTTATAGGAACCACAGGACTGGCCACCTTGGGCGTTTTAAGCGGAAGCTTGGACCTTCGGGCTCAAACCTTTTCCAAGGGTAAAAAACTAACCATCCTCCACACCAACGATACGCATTCGAACATCGATCCTTTTCCTTTGTCGCATACGAAATACCCAGGAATGGGCGGCGTAGCCAAAAGGGCTGCATTAATTGAAAAAATCCGCTCGGAAGAGGAACACGTGTTGTTGTTGGATTCCGGAGACATCTTTCAAGGAACGCCCTACTTCAACAAATACCACGGGGTGCTCGAAATGAAACTCATGAGCGCCATGCAATACGATGCTGCTACAATGGGCAACCACGATTTCGATATCGGACTGGATGGATTTAAAAAGGCACAGCAACATGCCAATTTTCCCTTTCTATGCAGCAACTACGATTTTAAGAATACGCTCCTCGAAGGCGCAACACTGCCTCATTTAATCGTGAAGAAAGGTGGGCTTCGGATTGGATTATTTGGCATTGGAGTTAACCTTGAGGGATTAGCAGGAAAGGCCAATTACGGAGGAATGAACTACCTCGACCCTGTTCAAGTAGCCAACGATACAGCGAAGTACCTGAAAGAAAAAAACTGTGATCTCATCGTATGCTTATCGCATTTAGGCTTTGAATATGCTTCGAATCAAATATCGGATAAAGTATTGGCATCCCAAAGCAGCAACATTCACCTCATTTTAGGGGGACATACCCACACCTTTTTGGAAAAACCTTTGTTAACGGAAAACCGCGATAAAAACCCGGTTTTAATTAACCAGACGGGGTGGGCTGGCTTATTCCTCGGGCGAATCGACATTGATTTTCAAAAAGCCTTGTTCAGGCATGAGATGGTGATCGTGTAATATCTGAAAGTTACACTACTGAATCGTATTCATGGATTTCATGCACGTTTAAAACGATTTTTCCTTTACCGTTAGCTCGTGGTACCATGGGTTTAAATTTAGCATTAGGAACAAGATCGGCAAAGGTATAAGAATGCCTGGAATGAACCATTTGTTCGTAGGTATCGTCAATCGCTTTGATGAAAATGAGGAATTCCGCATCTACCCTTCGGTAATCTTCCATGCTAAAAAGATGAAGTGGACTTTCATCGTTTAAGGGATGTACCACCGTCCAACTCAGGGCTAAAAAATTAATCTTCTTAAGCTCTAGGTCAAGAGGTCGAAAAAAACGCTGCCCCGTTGACTCATTAATCATGGATAAAACGACCTGAACTTCTGCTTCAATTAACTCATTTTTTTTAGGATTCGTTAATCGAAACATCAACCCTTTTCCTTCCCTGTATGGAGAGATAAGCATGTTACGGCTAAACAAAAACGCGCTCATTGGGCGAGAAAAACGGGCATAAAGAATCCCGGTTGCTAAGGCAAAGCCCATCAATCCTAAAGCTGCCTCTACCGTTGCTACCAACCCTGCCATATTGCCTTTTGGGTAAAGATGTCCATAGCCCACGGTGGTGAAGGTTTGGGCACTAAAAAAAAACAATTGCATGAAATCATTGAACCAGGTTGTGGATTTTAAATTTCCAAAATGCTCAACGCCAATGGCCATGTACATCATGGCGAAAAGGGTATTGATAACAAGATAACCGAAAACGACCACCGAAAGGAACTTGACGGTAGGCATTGTTATCAGAAGGTGATAACCGTCGAAATTCTCCCAAAAGTGCTTTCCGTTCCGTTGTATGTTAAAAGAACCATCAGGGTTCAAATACCGCGTATTGGAGGTGTAATTTTTGGTGCCAAAGCCAATTTCGTCCGTCGATTTATCCTTTTCCATGCCTTAAAAATAATGGATTTTACGGAGTCTGAACGGTTCCAAACAAAACAACGTTAATTCAAAAAAAGTAGCCGGTTAAACTTCCGTTAAATGTCGAATTGAGATCCCACTCATGGCATTTTAAAAGGATAAAGTCCCTAATTTTGATACAACAAACCTACTCACCTTGAAAATCAAACTCTTAGCCGCAACCACGCTTATTCTTTTGGGCCAATTTAAGGCTCAAACCAGCGTTACCCCTCAAGAGTGCATCGCACCGTTTTACCATGGCGTGGCCTCCGGCGACCCCTTGAGCGATCGCGTAATTATCTGGACACGGGTTACTCCGGTGGATTATGGCCAAACATTAACCGGTACCTACCAGGTAGCCACTGATGATCAATTTACCAATGTGGTGGCCAACGGTAGTTTTAGTACGGATTCCACCAAAGACTTTACCGTAAAAATCGATGTGACAGGACTTAATCCCAACACCTTTTACTACTACGAATTCGAACACAATGGTGCCTACAGTTTGGTCGGAAGAACCAAAACACTTCCCCTTGGAAACGTAAGTAATATGCGCCTTGCTGTCGTTTCTTGTGCCAGTTTAGAATCTGGGTATTTTAATTCCTACGATGCCATTGCTCAGCGCAACGATGTGGATGCAGTGCTCATGCTTGGCGATTACATCTACGAATACGAAAGCCAAGGATTTGGCCCAAATGCCAATGTGGATCGAACATGGGAGCCCGCCGTTGAGATAACAGAACTGAACGAATACCGTTTACGGTATAATTCTTACCGTTTGGATTATGCCTTGCGCAAATTGCACCAGAACTTTCCGTGGATCTGCATTTGGGATGACCACGAAACAGCGAACGATGCTTACACCGGGGGTGCGGGAAACCACCAAGGCAACGAAGGCCCGTGGAACCAACGCATGGAAGCAGGGAAACGCGCCTATTTTGAATGGATTCCCATTCGACCGAAAGCTTCGGGAAACCAGGAGATTTTTAGGACCTTTGAACTGGGGGACCTTGCCAAAATCATCATGCTCGATACGCGTTTGGAGGGAAGAGAAGAACAACTGGGCGCGAACGATCCGAACTTTTCAGACACGAGCAGAACCCTATTGGGCACACCGCAATTGAATTGGTTTAAAAACGAACTGAGTACCACGACCCAGCCATGGAAAATCATAGGAAATCAAGTCATGATAGGAGCCGTTGAAATTTTAGGAAACCCCATTAATACCGACTCTTGGGACGGTTACCCTGCAGAGCGCCAGAAATTATTTGACCATCTTTCCGCTAACAACATTGATAATACGGTGGTACTCACAGGAGACATTCATACCAGTTGGGCTTTGGACCTGAAAAATGGAAATACTTCGGTTGGAGTGGAAATGGTAACACCAAGCGTTACTTCTCCTGGTTCTCCCATCAATTTATCAGCCCTTATTACGGTTCAAAATCCGCACATAAAATACGTAGAACTCACCAAAAAAGGGTTTATTTTGGTGGACATCACGCCTCAAAAAGTACAGGGCGATTGGTATAATGTCAACACCATTGATCAAATGGATGCTTCCAACAGCTGCGTAAAATCCTACCTTACAAATGCGGGCAGTAATTCGCTAACATTAGCCAACGCCCCAGCTATTGGTCATGGGGCCTTTCCTCAAGCACTCGCTGGTCCTTGTAACCGATTTTTTGTCGGGTTAGAAGATGTTTCAAAAGGCATAATTTTGGGCTTGTATCCAAACCCAAGTGCCGACTTAATTAAACTGCAAACGCATCAAATTCCGCTCGAAACAATTTACGCTGTTGCATCGGATGGAACCAAAATTCCTCTTCAGCATTCTACAAGTGCTTGGGAAAACGGTACAACCATTACTTCCGTAGATCTTGGTGGACTTTTGCCAGGAAAATATTTCTTGGTTATTGGGAGTGAAGAACCTTCCATGAAGGTCCGATTTGTTAAACACTAAAAGTTATTTGGGTTTGGGTTGTATAAAGTTTTATAATTTTACCCATGATGAAAATAGCGCTTATTGTCGGTCTTCTCTTCTTGAGCACCCCGCTGATCGGTCAGGTCAAAAAAAAGATAACCTATGACTTTTCGTGTTTGGAAAGTTCTACCACGATTTGGCTTGCGGATTGGGAAAAAGAAATTATTTCAACCCTGGGTGTTGAAGCAAGTTTCTCGGAGGAAGTAGATGCGGGCGTTCAAGTATTGGATGAATGTAAAAAAGAATACACCTTTATTTCGTCAGGAAGCGAGTTGGATTTGTTACGCGGTATTCTCACCAAGTTAAAAGCTAAAATTCAAGAGCCGAGGGGGTTTACTTATAAACTTTACTACATCGATGATCCAATGGTCAATGCTTTCACAGCTGGAGGAAAAATATTCTTCACCAAGGGAATGTACCAATTTTGTAAGGATAAGCATGAAATGGCAGCAATTTTGGCCCATGAAATAGCCCACAATGAATTGGGGCATATCCGTGAAAATATTGCAAAGAGTAAAACCTACGACAAGTACATTGGACAGCGTTTCGGTAAATTCACCGTTTATGTAGCAAACATATTGACGCTCTCATTTAACCAAAAGAATGAGGCCCACTGCGACATGTGGGGAGTAGATTTGGCTAAAGCTGCAGGGTATCAAACCTGCCACACCATTTCCTTATGGAAACGAATGCAAACAAAAGAGGGAGAAGAAAATGAAAGCATTACTTCCATGCTCAGTACCCATCCTTACTCCGGCAGAAGAGCCGATTGTGTGCGAAATCACCTCAAATCGAATTACTCCATCCAATGCGATGAATAAAACCTTACCATTCCAAGATTTTCTTTCCCTTTTGATTTCCGTGATATTCCGCCTTATTTGATTTTTCCGTTCCCATGGCCCAAATGACGTTCAAGGGACCGCCGTTCTTTGTTAACTCGGTGAAATCAAAATCTTCTTCGTCGCCAGTGGTTATCGCTCTTACCAATTCAAAGGACCGCCGACCGTCCTTCATTTCTTCGGATTGGATTCTCCAATGTTGCAGGGCGTCCCGATTTGGCGGTGCATAACCCGTAAGTACCGCATCATAAGGACGTAAATCACTGAACGCTTCCTTCCATGCGGGAACCATGCATACGTCTACCCCTCGTTGCATTCTCTGGGTATTAAATCCCAACGCAAACCACGCATTCGCAGGTCCTTCGATCTTAAGATAAACGCTGTCCACAAGGGTTAACTGAATTCCCACCCATTGCTTTGTCAAGGTATCCCCAAAGTTTTGTCGAACTGTTCTCTGCGCGCTTATGCGAGCCGAGCATAAAACGATCAAGGCGAATATGATGGATCTCATGTTACTCAATTACCATAATTTTTATCGCTTTTCTTGAACTTCGAAGCAAATAAAAACCGGGAGCTAGGTCCATTCTTAGGTTATTGGTCGAAGGATCAACCGCCAAAACTAAACGACCGTTGTAATCCCACAAATTCCACGCTCCTTCAGGTAAGGTCATTTCTGAGCCACGCTGCACCAAGGTAGGAATCGTTAAGGGCGCATCGCTTTCGTTAAGCGATCCCGTAAGTACCGTCAAATTCACCGTAACCGTGCTATCGCAACCATTCACTGTTGTCAAATTTTGCGTGTATGAGCCGCTTTGTAGATAGGTTTGATTGTTCCACACAAAACTTCCGGTTACCGTGGTATCAAAACTCACCGTGAACGAAGGATCAAGGGTAAAATCGATATTTATCGTTGAATCACATCCCAAGGCTGAAGGCAAAACCTGTTGATAAACTCCGGTTTGGGAATAGGTGATTCCATTCAATGTAAACGGACTGCATTGAGCAAGGGTCAAGTTCGTTGATGAATTGCTGAGGATGGTTAATTGCAGCGTCACCAAGGAGTCGCACCCCCCAGCTGTCGTTCCTTGATAGGTGTAGGATCCACTGCTGGTGTAGGCCTGATTGTTCCAAACAAACGTATCACAAGCCGTTTGTTGAATGGAAGCATTGTACGCAGGATTAATGAGTACCGTGTGCGAGGCCGAAGGTCCTTGACCGCACTGGTTCGATGCATTGACCGTCACCGTCATGGAATTCATGCCTGGGAGGATGGGATAGGAAATGGTGGGCTGTACCGTGGCTGACTGCACCCCTTGATGGGACCAATTGTAGTTGGTAGCTCCGTTGACGCTGCTTGCATTGAACGTGATGGTATTGCTGTTGCTGCAGACACTTGCAGGTGCGTTGACAAAGGCAGGAGCCTGAGCAGGCGCATTGATCAGCGTAACCGTTACTGCAAGCCGATTTTGCGATTCGAGTCCTCCTACAGTTTGCGATGCATGGTAGGTGGTTCCTTGGACTAAAGGAGTCGCAACCGCCATGGGACTTCCGCCAGAAGCGTTGGCATACCATTGAATGTTCGACCCAACCGCTACCAATTGAGCGACCGTTGCACCAGCACAATAGGTTTGATTTGCTGATCCTGTGGGTGGTGGAGTTACAGGAACCAAGGTCAAAGTAGCCGTGGTGATTCCTCGATTGGTGTTACCATGGTAAGCATAATTGAAGGAATTGTTGTTGGCTCGAGCCCAAATCAAGGAAAGGGTTCCTGCGGCTGCCGTAAACGTGTAATCGTTGGGGTCGCCGGTACTTAAAGCTCGCGTTGCTATTACGGTTCGCACCCCACCCGCAACTTGATCCGAAGTAATCGTCCAATTTTGTTGCGCATCCGTTGCCGGAGCGCTGTAACCGGTAAGATTTGCATCAAAGGCCGTTAATGCCCCGGCACTGTGTACCCCAACCACATCGGTACCCGCCGCCATGGACGAAGCATTAAAACCCAAGGCAAACCAACGGGTTGACGGTCCTGTCAATGTAAGCGTAACGTTGGGACCAATGTCCAATTTAGCCGTCATGGCCAAACCAGCGGTTGACGATAAGTTAACGGTTCCAGTAGTGTAGGTTTGAGCACCAAGGGTTCCGAGAACCAGTAAAAACAAGAGTAGCAAATTATTCTTTTTCATATTTCTTAAATTGTTGGCTGAGTTGTTCATCTTTGTAAAACTTGAGCAAATCCCGCAGCGTTCTTCCTTTGGGATCAGGAATCGAGGTGTCTGCTTTGTAATGCAGTAATCGTTCCACCATCGCATAGCGTTTGAGGCTCATGGCCATGTGCAAGGGCGTTCCGAATTGGGCAAACTGGCAGGTATCGTTGGGCGAGTATCCCAAGGCTAAGGTGTAGTCCAACATTTCCACGTTGTCTTTGAAAATCATTCCGTAAATCGCCGAACCTTCCGCAGCGCAATAGGTAACATCGGCTCCCCGGGTGATCAAGTACTTCGCTACTTCATTATTTCCCCGGTAACAGGCCAAAATGAAAGGCGTTATTCCGCGATCAGACAATCGGTTAAGTGCCGTAGAGTCTTTGTCTAGGCAAGCCTTCATCTGTTCAACGGTACCGGTTCTGGCCAATTCATGCACGTCTTGGGCAACTATCCAAGCATTCACCGATACAAGAACCATTCCTGCTAAAAATTGCTTCATACTTCGAATAAAGTTAACCCTTTATTAGGGACAAAAGTTCATTAATGATTAATCTTTAACGTTTTAAGTGAAAAAACACATGACCCTGTTGTTCATCGTTACCCAAACCTGTCAAACGATATTTCATGAAATACACCCCTTCCAAAGCTTCGTTGCCGTTGGCCGTAGTGCCATCCCACCATTGATTCAACTGGTTCAATACGGCCATAACTTCGCCCCAACGGTTAACAATAACCGCTTCTTGGGTTAAGGCGTTAATCGATTGTATGCCATAGGTATCGTTTTGACCGTCGCCGTTCGGCGTAAAGACGTTGGGAATGAAAATTTCGATAGTCCCGCAAGGTATGATGGCCACCGTGACCAAGTCGTCTGCGGTGCAACCGTTGGCATCCGTCACTGTAATATCCACCGTTGATGAGACCAATGGTGCCGCCCAATAGCTAGAAGTTCCCGTACTGCCCATCCAAGCATAGGTATAAGGAGCCGTACCCCCCGAAGCAGAGGCCGTCAATTGCACGGAATCACCTGAACAAATTTGAGCGTCCGCTATAGGATTTAATGTCAATAAGGAGGGTTCTACTACCGTTACGTTGAGGGAATTTTGACAGCCGTTGGCATCCGTCGCGGTAACGGTATATTGCCCAGCAGCTAATCCGCTGAAAAGACCCGAGGCTTGCGAAGGTCCGTTGTTTAAGCTGTATTGGTAAGGTGGCGTAGAACCGCCCGCACTTGCTTGAATAGAGCCGTTGGAAGCACCAAAACACAAAGCTGGCGTTAGGACAGGATTGTTCAACACCGGGCCACCCAAGGTTGGAACATTGATTTGCAAGGTACTGGTGCAGCCGTTGGCTAAATCGGTTACCACCACCGAATAATTTCCACCGGCAAGGTTTTGAATGCTCGCGGAAGATCCTGCGTTCGGATTCCAAGCGTAGGAATAATTTCCACTGCCACCGCTCACAGAAATTTCAATGGCTCCAGTAGAACTTCCACAATCCGTGCCCGTAACGTTTAAGGTATTCAATTGAATTTGCGGTGGTGAGCTTATCACCAAGGTGGTGTCGCCTGTGCAAAGGTACGCATCGGTGACAGTGACCGTGTAGGTACCGGCCGCAAGACCAGTTTGTGAAGCGCCTGAAAGATTGCCAGGCATCCATTGATAAGTATAAGGAGCCGTTCCCCCCGAGGCGCTAACATTCGCCGAACCATCGGATAGTCCAAAACAGGTTGCGTTGACGATATTCGAAGGAGTCAGGGTAATGTTAGGGCAAGGGTTTGGATTGCACGGCGCCAAATTGGCGAGGGTAAATACTTGCACTGTACCTCCAGCATCGGTGACTTGAACCTGGGCTACACCGTTGGGAGCAACCGCATTGTTGCCGTTGGCAAAATTGACCCACTGTGCCGGTGAATTGCAGGAATTAACCGGGGTTAGTCCGTTCAAACACTGTCCAAAAAACCAGGTGTAACCGCAATTCTGACATTCGGTTTGGTTGGTAATGGGCGTATTTTGCGCTGCTTGGTAATAGGCCCACGTGTAGGGCGCCACTCCCCCACTCACCGTAATCGAACCGTTCGCTTCAACGCAGGCGGTCAACCCTTGGCAAGGACTCACCACAATACTTACCGACTCCGAACCGCACGCCAAGGTGTAGGTAATGGTTTGGTTGCCTACGCCGGCATTGGCAGGGGTAAACACTCCAGCAGCCGATACGCCTGGACCGCTCCAAGTTCCACCCGGTGTGGCCGCAGATAATTGAATGGGGGCATCGGTGATGCATACGTTTTGTACAGGGCAAATTGAGGCGTCGCAACAGTTGGTCGACAAAGGTGCACATGCGGCAGCGGCAAAGGTTTGTATGTACCCCGTTCGCACATTGCTCGAGGACGTTCCGGTACTTCCCACCGCGACGATATCTCCTCCGTTCAGGACATGCACGTCGTACACTTTAAAATTCGTGGGATAGGTTGCCAGCTGCACGAGGTTGGCATCGTACTTCACAACGCCCGTCGAGGAGCCTACATAAACATTACCGCAGTTATCGAGGTCCAATCCGCTGTTCGCTACCGAAAAGTCACCAAGTACCGACGTATTGGCCCCACCCGGAATGGGACTGGTGGTGACGATGGCTCCGGTTTGCAAGCTGCGCTTTGCGACATTCGTGCCGTTTTGCGTGTAGTAAAAGACGTTATTGGCCTTGATGGCGCAGATGCCCGCGTTGTCATAGCGGTAATTTTCGCATTTATAGCCCAAATCGTAGCCGTTATCAATTTTGTAGAAAAGGGGGTTTCCACCGCAAGCGTTTAAATTTTGGTTGATTGCTCCCACCGTATCTTGGGTCATGAAATAGTATTTCCCATTGGGAGAAGCACAAATGGCGCGAACCTCTTGAACAGAAGGCGGTATCCCGAAAGTGCTGCCTTGGGCAACGTCTTGGCTTGCAGTGATATTTCCTGTATTGACATCAATATCATAGATGGAGGCCGTTAAGGTAAAGGCGGAACCTCCGGTACCTCCCACCACCAATTTTGACTGGTCGCAATTGAACGAAATGCTCCAAAACTCATCGTTGCTCAGGAAACCGCCCGGATTCGGGTTGTCCCACACCAGCGTTCCCGAAGTGTTAATTTTTTGAATGGCTGCCACGGATCCGGCCGTAACGTAGGAATTCCCAAGATTGTCCACCGCCAAGGTTCCCAGCCAAACGTTGGAGGTGTCGTAGGGCGTATTGTAGGTCCATTGGAGGTTTCCGGCGGAATTATACTTCAACAATTGAAGGGGCATGACCCCACCGATGGCGTAAATATTTCCTGCAGCGTCTTTGTCGCATTCCCAAACGCAATCCCAGTTCGAATTAAAACTGGGCAATTGAGTCCAAGGATCAATGATCAAGGTTTGCGAAGCGTCGTACTCCCCCACCGAGAATCCCATGGTTCGCTCGTTGAGGAGTTTGAACGACGACGGAATGGTGGCATTGTCTGCCCATTCATAAAACGAAATCGGGGCGTGATCCACCCATGTTCCGAACATGGTTTCCACGGTTAGTTCTTGGTTGACGAGCGCTAGGTCACGGTCAAACAAAAGCTGAAAGCTGCTTGGATCGGCGTTGGGATGCACCGTTAAGGCGTATTTTAATCCCGAGGATGGATGGATGGAATACTTCAAGTCTATGCCCGGAACGATGTTGGTGTACACAATTTGCTCGTATCCGCGGATTTCGTTCTTGTTGTGATAGGTCCCATCGGATGACTTAAACGTGTAACTGAAATAGGCTTGCTGCGGATTTATTCCTTCAATGGAGGTAGGATTGGATGCGAGGAAGGACGCATTAATCTCATCGTATTGGTAGCGATATTTCCCGATGGTTCGTTCCCATTGTTTGTGGTCATTCAACGTCTTAACTTCCTGCGTATTCTTGAAAAAATATCCTTCTTTGTGGGAAATTTTATCGGCATCCAAAAAAAAGTACTTGATGCCTTTTTCCCCAAAAAACACCTTGGCTTTGCCAAAGTCTGCGGCAAATTTGATGGGGCCGGTTTGTTGGTTTTGATAGCCATCAAACTGCCCTTGGTTTTCAATGAAACACTTGGATCGCTCGTAGGAAGTTTTCCAAACCTTTTGACCTAAAATCAGGTTGGTTGAAACCAGGAAGGAGATTAAAACTAAGCGCATAACAAGCTCGTTTGGAGTTTACAGCCCCTAAGTTAACAATAGTTTAATAATTGTATCTTTGTAGTAAAGGGCTTTCCATGAAAAAAAACTACCTGTTCCTACTTCTAGTGTGTGTGTTGTTTGGGATGCATTGCACCATGGCGCAATGTCCTGCTGGAGAATGGCCTTTGGAGATTACGATTGTACCGGACGGCTACCCCAACGAAACAACGTGGAACTTGTTGGCTAACGGAGTTGAAATTGCCCAAGGAACCTACCTCAGCGACACCGTTTGCGTGGACAGCAGTTCGTGCATGCGTTTCGACATTCACGACAGTTACGGCGACGGAATCTGCTGCGGCTATGGTTTGGGATCGTATGTCATCACCTTGAATGGCAATCAAGTAGCTTCGGGAGGACAATTTGCCAATCTAGCATCGCATTCCTTTAATTGCGGCCCGGGAACGATTTGTGAAAATCCGCTGAGCGCGAATCTGGGATTGAATCTTTCCCCTAATAACCAGCGATTTTTTGAATTTACCCCCGATTCTACTGGGATTTATTCGTTCAGCACCTGTGGAATCACGACCTGTGATACCCGATTATGGATTTACAACTCCTGTCAGAACGTCGATTACAGCGGCTCAAGCAACGGAGCCATGTACTACAACGACAACAACTTGAATTGCGGAGAACAAGCCGATTTGGAAGTCCTTTTGGCGGCTGGTGTTCCTTACGTGGTTCGAATTGACTACGGTCAGAATTTAGGCAACGCTCAAACCTACTCCTACACGGGAAGTCCTCAAACATTTACAGCGCCTACCTCGGGAACCTACACCTTAGAAACTTGGGGTGCGCAAGGGGGTGACGACGGTCAAACCGGGGCCAAGGGGGGCTATTCCAAAGGAACTAAATACTTGAATGCGGGTGAAACCTTGTCCATTTACGTTGGCGGTGAAGGGGCGAATTGTGCAGCGGCCGGAGGCGGCGGTTGGAACGGCGGTGGAAATGCGGGTGACGCTGGCTGCTCGGGAGGTGGTGGCGGTGCCAGCGATATTCGTTTTGGAGGAAATGCCTTAGGCGATCGCATTTTAGTAGCCGGAGGCGGTGGCGGAACGGGTTGCTGTGGGACACCCGCCGGCGAAGGAGGAGGTCTTAACGGAAATAACGGGAGCGGATTGGGAGGAACCCAAAATGCGGGAGGAGCGGGTCAAGGTGCTGGAAGCCTCGGTCAGGGCGGACATAAGTCAGGCGATGGCGGTGGTGGTGGTGGTGGATATTACGGTGGTGGAGCATCCTATAACGACGATGGTGGTGGTGGCGGCTCTTCGTACATTGGCGGGGTAATGAATGGTGTAACGATTGCTGGAAATGCAACGATGCCAAATCCCAACGGTGGAACCATGACGGGGAATGTTGGAAATGGATGGGTTAAAGTGAGCTGGCCAGATACCGCTTGCAACGGAAACATTCCATTCGTAATCCAATATGAAGGCGCGATGAGCAGTGTGCTACCCATTGTTAAGTTGACTACTTTGAATAATCCTATCAACAACGATGTGAAAGTTCCGGTGAAGATGGAAATCATTGATCACGGCATTGGTCAATTGAACTATGCCAACGATACGAACTTTTCGTACGAAGGAACCATAATGACGGA
>CANMUN010000033.1 GCA_947500875.1 Flavobacteriales bacterium
ATTGCTGTAACGTATTTCAATATCACGTCCTATAGCGAAGTTGCCTGTCCCGACAGAACGCAGTAAACGTCGGGAAGCTATAGGACCAATGTTACATTGCTGTAACGTATTTCAATATCACGTCCTATAGCGAAGTTGCCTGTCCCGACCGAACGCAGTGAGCGGCGGGAAGCTATTGGACCAATGTTACATTGCTGTAACGTATATCAAATCAACGGAGCGCAAAAATAAGGATTTCTTCGGATTCCAATGACATCAATGCCATAGATCCGGTTTTTTTCCCTCGTTCAAGCGAGCTGCGACTAAAATTCCGTCCTTGGCAATGCTGTAATCCAAACATATTGCCGAATCATTTTCGATTTTCGGAACACCCTTCAACCAATAATGTCCAAAAAACACGGGTTTGTCCGAGGTAAAGACCGTAGAATCAAACCCTTCAGGCATGGGTTCATGCCGCAATTCAGGCGGACATTCCATGATCCCCTGCCCCATGGTGGATTTATCCGTGGCCCACCATTTCAAACGGCACTCTAAACGCTGGATCCCTTCTTTGTCCACCATAAATTTACCATCAGGCAACCTGTGTTCCGGACCTTTTAACGTTTCTTCAACCGCCTTGAACCCTGGCAATCCTTCTCGATAGCAATTGCTTAAAAATCCGGCACTCAAGCCCTCCCCTTGGGGTTGATAATGCTGCTCCAACCATTGGATGTTGTCGTCGTTCCAATACGCATGAACAACCTTGCAGGTATCCAACGACTTATACATCGGTAAGTGCCTAAACCACGCTAAAAATTGTTCCCACTCCTCTGGAAAAGCATGGAATTGTTCCAAGGTTTTATAATGCTGCTTGATTTTCTCATAATTGTGTTCTCGGTAGTATCCGCCTTCCACAATGTTTTTCGTATCGAAACAAACCGCATTATACTCGTGATTGCCCATAATGGCCTGAGCATAACCCGCATCTACCATGTCTTTTACAAGATGTAGCGTTTCGCGGATTTTGGGACCTCGGTCAATAAAGTCTCCTAAAAAAATGGCTTGGCGATCCGTATGACGGTAGATGCCGTTAAATCGCTGGTACCCCATTTTTTGAAGGAGTTTTTCCAAGGCATCCGCATGGCCGTGAATGTCTCCGAAAATGTCGTAATGGCTCATGGATTTTTTTACTGCGAAAATAAGAAGAATGCCCCTTCATCCTACATAAATCCAAAGTAATCCAACTTTTTTTTTCGGAAGCAATCCTTCGGATTAGCATTGCCCTTTTGCGATTACAAGGTTGCAAAAAACGTTCGAAACATGGAGGTTATCCGTCACTTTGACAGCAAATGTTTAACCTTTAAAACCCAAAAATGATGCTACGTAAACCAACCATTGCTACCTTCTACAACAAAAAACAAGTGTGTTTTGATTCCATTCGAGAGCGTTCGTATTCGCAGTCACCGCTCAAGCCCTATTTGCTCATGGAGCGCATCCATGCCTTAGGGTTGGAGTCCAATTTTGACATCCACTCGGATTTTCAACCGTTTGCCCAAGAGGATTTTCACCTTGCTCACACCGAAGAATACGTGAACAACGTCTTCAACCAGCAAGGCAACTACCAATCCAACGGCGTTCCATGGTCGGAAAATTTGTTGGAAAGCGTTCGATATACCAACAGCGCCATGTACCATGCGATTAAGCATAGCTTAGCCCAACCCGATCAATTGTGTTTTGCCCCCGTTTCTGGAATGCACCATGCAACACCAACGGCTGGTCAAGGGTTCTGCACCTTTTCCGGTCAAGTAATTGCCTCCTTAAAACTCTACGACGAATTCGGTGTGTCGGGCGCTTGGCTCGATTTGGACGGTCACTACGGCAACAGCATTGAGGACTCTCGCTACTTTGTACCTCGGCTCAACCAAGCCATCCCAATGGATTGCAATGTGAACCCCTCCGGACGAAACGCGGGATACGTGCAAAATTTCCGTGAAAAACTGGAGCTTGTACGTTTGCGCATCTTGGCCGGTGAAGTGCATTATGTGGTTTTTGCCCACGGGGCCGACAGCCATATCGACGACGATCTTGGCGGGCAGTGCGATACAGCGCATTGGTTGGAATGTTCTGAGGTGTTTACGCAATGGGTAGCCGATGTTTCTGAGGAAATAGGGAAACCCTTGCCCGTTACTTTGGCCTTGTTCGGAGGCTACCGAAGCGACGATTACAACATCGTATTGCACTTACACCTCGCCTCCATTGAGCGTTGCAGAGCGCTCTGCGGTGAGGGGTGACAAACTTTCTGGTAAAAATGGACATATCCCTGATTTAGCTATCTTCGTAAAAAACAATACCATGGAAGACCGAGATATTGAAAAAACGTACACAAAGGAAGAATTTGTTAGTAAGCTAAGAAGGCTTGCAGATTGCATCGAGAAAAACGAAAACTTCAGAATTTCCGTTGCCGGTGAGGCGCTTTACGTGCCAGATCGTGCCACCTTTTCCATTGAACACGAGCGAAGCGAAGGTTCGCACGAATTGGAGTTCCAAGTAAAGTGGGAGGATTAAGGAAGGTTATTCTGAATACTCTCTTGAATTTGCAGAATAGCTACTAATGGCACGAAAAATCATAGTTGGAGACATCCACGGGTGCTTGGAGGAGTTGGAGGAGTTATTGACCTTAATCAAGCCTGAATCCACAGACCATTTATTATTGATTGGCGACTTAATCGATGGTGGACCCGATGCACAGGGCGTGGTAAAAAAATGTGCCCAGCTGTCTCAATTTTGTGCTGTCACCCTGATTTTAGGAAACCACGAGGAAAAATTGCTGAGGTACTTGAAGCACCTTCGCGGTAAAACCGGCATCGAGCAACAGATGAAAGGAACAGAAGAGTTCCCACAACTCATTCACGCCTTAACCGAAGAAGAACACGCTTTCTTAGCAGGGGCTTACTACTCGTATCAATTAGAAGGGTTAACCCTAGTGCATGGCGGCGTTTCCAAACGGCTTAAATTTCCCTTTCCGGCAACCTACAAGGTGGATACCCATGCCCCCAAGGACTACCCAGGATTGGAGTTGCTCACGAAAATTCGCTACTTAAACCCTGACGGGAACTTTGTTTCGTTGAACGAAGAGGGTCCGGATGATGCCTATTGGGCCGAAGTGTATGATGGTTCGTACGGACATGTTTATTTTGGACATCAACCTTTCATGCAAGAGCACCCCAAGTGCTTTGAAAACGCGACGGGTCTCGATACGGGGTGTGTTTACGGGGGCTGGTTGAGCGCTGCCATCATCGAAGGAAACACCCGGTCTTTTATCAGCGTTAAGGCGAAAAAAACCTATGCAAAACATATTTAATCTAATATAATAAACCGTTGCTTTGAGTTGGCAAAATGAAATCGGACAAAGTACGGCAATCCCTGAATTATCTGTCGTTCGTGAATTTTTGCGCTATTTTGGTGCAAAAAACGAAAAAAACACCTTCGTTCCCATTTTCCACGGTACAGTGCGAACAGAGGATAGTTCAAAGGCCATTACATCCAGCGCTGAAGATCAAATCAACTATGTAAAAAGCAAATTGCCTAGGCTCAAAACAGAACACCCAGAGGTTTTTGACTCGGTTGAAGTCCCCGAAAATGCATACCAAAAAAGTCATGTGAATTTCTTTTCCTTGTTTGATGAGTTATTGAAAAGTTTCCTGCCCTCTTCGACTCAAGAACCATCATTTTATAAGTTCAAGGACGATATAAAGCCTTATTTACTGCACTTGGACGATGCACGTAATTTGACCTCGGAAAACGATCGGGATACTTGGATGAAATCCATCTACCATGTACTTCGAATTCCAGGACAAGAAAGAAAGCCAATTTTTGATGAATTCAATTACAGTCCCATCATGGCCGACGACTCCTCCCTTTTTTATTGCTTGAACGAGGGAACCTATATCATGGACGGAAGCCACCCAAAAGCCGACAAGGCCATGGTGAATGTTTACTTCCCTGCTTTTTTAATGGCCTTAAATCAGAAATACCTTTTTGATTATTTTCAGTATAAGATTTCAGAATTAAGTCTCTACGGCGACAATCATTTCGATGGTAAAGAGCTGAACAGACTCAAGGCAAACTTGGTAAAAACGGAATTTCGACAGGTTTTTTTCAATGTCAGTAATTACCATGAAATCTCGGAGTTTTACCATGCCGTTCAAAGCAAGTTTAAAATTAAAGAGTTGAGGGATGAATACATTGCGAGCATCGAGGCCATTAATGAACTGGTTAAACTTGCCGAAAACAAAGCAAAAGAAAAGGAACAGAAGGCGTATGAAGAACAGAAAGAAAAACAAGAGAACCGCCTAAACACCATCCTACTAGCGTTGACCATTTAACAGGTTTGGTTTGGAATCTCTGATGTTTTACTTAATCCCCTATACCATTACTGGATTATTGTTACCGGATTTATTATTATAACCGCATTGTTTATGGCAAAGACCGAGGTCCGAAACTTCCTCTTTACCTCCATTAACCCGATTAAAAAAAAATAAAATACATACTATTCCATGAAAGAACTCGAATTTGAAATTGAAGAGCACCGTTGGAATCGTTATATCATTACGATAATAGATGAGGAGAAATTTAAGGAAGAATTGGCGGCCTGGTTGGCAGAACATGATTCACTGCATTTCTCTAACTTATTCGATAACTTCAATTACTTGGAAGTATCCGAATGCTACGACGTAAATGAAGAAGATAATGAACGTGCCAAGGCGGAAGAAATTAAAAATGAACTCTATGCCTTATTCAGCAACGAAATGGGCATCGATGTGGAACTCCTTGCTTATGTTGCCCAAAGCGCAAAATTGGGCAAGCAAAGAGAGGATGAAGGGATTGAAAACGACCAAGATTAATCCTGTTGTTTTGAAATGAAATAACCCTATATTTGAATAAAAAAAATTGTTGGAGATTAACTTATATATCGTCCTTTTAGTGTTGGTTGTTATCTATTTAAACACCTCATTTAAAATGAATATAGCTTCGTTCTCCAACAAAGGACGAAATAACCTCTTCATTATCGAGCAATTGACGGTGCATTCCAGCAAGCCTAAAAATTATCGAAGAGCAGCAGCATCCTACAAGGCTTTCGGCTATCAAGTAAGTGGAAATATGGATACCAAAAATGAAATTGCGAAGCTTAATTTTTCTTTTCCTTTTGTTGGTCATCGAGAAGTTACCTTTACAACAGAACTAAATACCCTCAGTACCTCAAAAATTGTTAGTGGTTTTGGAGCACATAACAGCTGTTTCGCTCCTGTTAATGATCAATATTTTGCATTGCAAACCACCGATGAGAACTTCCTCAGGCAGAACATGAACCAAGACGGATTTTTCTTTCGCTCTTCTAATCGCTACGACTATGGAGTGAATTATAATGAGATTATGCGCTTATCTAAAGATCTTTCAAAAGAAATTGCTTCTTTTATTGTAAAAGAACTCGGCGATCAAGATTCTCACGATAATCGGGTTATGGCTGCTCTGAATTTTGTGCAATACATTCCTTACGGCCAACCTCAGTTTGACGCTGGAGAATATACCTATTTTGGCGTTGCACTTCCGCATGAATCGTTTGCCATTTCCTACAGCGACTGCGACAGCAAATCCGTTATGTTATGTGGCATTCTACGTGAGCTAATTGAAGATTCGGAGAAAAACATCATTTTAGTTTACTGTACCATGGAAGAAGAACATCACATGATTGTTGGTTTTCACGGCGTGCGCTTTCCGGGGAAGACGCATGTTCATAAGGGGAGGTCTTACCTGCTTTTGGAGACCACAACCCCCATTTCATTGGAACAGCAGCAAACCATTGACTTTCAGAATATCCACGTTTATGAATTAACGAACAATGCTTGAGCTTTTCAAATGGATGTATAGTTTGAGTTCAACTGAGGCTTGGCTCATTTTCATTGGTGTCGGTGCTGCTATGGCAATTACCCCCTACTTTAGACTTATCGTTCGAATAATACGGATTTATTTATCGAGAGAAACACCCAAAATCATTGATTTTAGCTGGCGTATTGCGCCGGATTATTTGATTTATGAAAATGCCGACAAGCAATATTATTATATGGCGAATAAAAGAGCCGTGTACCAAGGTTGCCCCATCATCTTATCCTGGACCGTCACGGGCGCTTACCGAGTTGACATCAATCCTGATTTTACCAAATTGACCGAGAACAGTTTAATTACGGTCATTAAACCGCAGTCGAATACCTATACTTTGATTGCATATACCCTGAAGGGGCGATTGGAGCAAAAGATTGAAATACCTCAGGAAATAATTAAACAACTTCAAACGAATCATTTGGGCGGTAGCAATCCGTTTCAGCAGCCTGAGAAAAAGATACAAGTCAACAAAACACACGCTTCTCGATATTTAGGAAAGGAGTTAATTACACATTCAATTTTTGGTACAATACAACCAAAAGACCGGCGGATAAATACCGCAAATTCAAGGATTGAATATGAACCCCAGGTTACTGAAATGAGTGCCCAAGTTAATTCGTATATTCGTAAACAAAAAATTGTTGCTGGAGGTAAGTTTCAGCCCTCTAAATACAATTCAGTTATTAACACTAACAATAATAATTAAACTAAATTGCCATGAGTGAAAACAACAACTCTATAGGAATGAATGAATTGGTAAACTACGAGAAGAAAAGTTACAGTCCCTTCATGAAATTCATTATGGAAACGCTTTGGAAATGCGGGGGTTCTGATAAAAAAATATTGGAGTATGCTCCGTATTCGGATCACATCAAACATGCTGGTATCGGAGGAGTAGTTGTAGCTACTACCGTCATGGCAATTTTGGCTATGGGGTTTGCGATGCATACCATATTTGCCAGTCCTGATCCGAGTGGCGCGATAGACCCTATTACAGGAGAGGTTGCCCTCAAAGGAAATTGGTGGATTACTGCTCCGGTGGCTCTCATTTGGGGGCTAATTATATTCAATTTAGACAGGTTTATTGTTTCTACTGTTAAAGGAGACGGAACAGAAAATATCACCATCCTACCAAGAAAAGGAAAATCAAGCGAACTCTTAGCAATGGCGCCAAGGTTATTTATGGCGGTAATTATTGGATTAACCATTTCGGCGCCCTTGGAAACTTACATTTTCAAACGTGAAATTTACCGAGAGTGGAAGTTATCTATGAAGCAACTTGCACTAAGCGAAGAATATCGTATTGAACAAGAGAACATAAACCTGAATAAACGAACTCATGCTCAATTTGAAGAAAAAGATAAACAAGTAAAATTGCAACAAGAAAAGTACGACAAGGCAAATCAGGAATATCAGGATGAATTGAGTGGCAAAAATACAGGTAATGGATGGGGAGACGGCCCCGTAGCAAAAAAGAAAGAGCGCATTAAAGATTTGGAACTACAAGAGTTAAACCGGCTTCGAGAAGAGCTTGCAACAATTGAAAAAGAAAAAGAGAAATTCAAGGCTGAAGTTGAAACGCAAAAAGAAAAATCAACGAAAGAGGTCTTAGCTTCAAAACCGGGTTTTTTGGATCAAATCATGATGCTTGAACGGTTGGCACATACTGGTAAAAAAGTTGCCAAATTTGATCCCGTTACCAATGAAGTAATTAAAGGTAAAGAAGATGAAATCTACGGTAAGGCTTCTGCACCGATTTGGTTAGTACGAATACTCTTTATGATCATCGAAGTTGCTCCCGTAATTTTCAAATTCATGTTGAACAAGTCTTCCTATGATTGGATGCAACAAAACGTAGAGCAAATTCTCGAGGCAAAACAAGGGATTTCTTTACACGAGGTGATTGATGAGAAAAATAATATGCACGTATATAGAGAAAATTACAACGCTTCTCGCATTGCAGAAGTAACCAAGCACCAAAACGATTTGGAAAAAGAAAATGCTATCCACGCCATGCGCTTGTATGCGGCCAAAGAAAAGGAAGAGATCGATAAAGACCCCGACAAATTTATCAAAAACGATTAATTCCAGATAATACCCTTGAATTCATGACTGGTCCACACATTGTTTATGGTCAGTTTCGTGGCTTATTTAAAACAAAACAAAGCGGTGTCCTCCCTGAGTCGGAGTCGCCTCCCCACGATACGTCCCATGCCGTTCAAGTGTATCAAGGTACTTTTGATGCAGAAAAGTTCTTTGAGGAATTTAAACCGCATGAATACCGCAAATTAAAGAGTTTTGTATTATCGAATGTGCCGAATGTTAAGCTTACCGCTCCCCAAGTCGAAGGTTTTGTCGGAGGTCATGACTTTACCTTTACCCAACTCATTTTAATAGACCCTAAAATAATTCGGACCTATGAAATAGAAGGGGAAACCTACGGTGAAATTACCTCAGAAGCTTATGGTAAAACCTTTACTGAACCTCAACTAAAAAAACTCAAGCCAGACCCATTCAACGATACGGGGTATAGCGATCATGAACAATGGTATAGAACCAACAACGGTTGCTGGAACAGCGGTTTAAATGGGTGCGGAACAATGTATCAGGGGTGTAAAACGAATTTTTGGAAAATCCTTGGTTTACTTCTCCTGTTGCTTTTACTTTTGGGTTTGATTCGCGCATGCAATCGCTTAGCTTCGGATAAACAAGCATGCCTTGATGCCGATCTTTTGAGAAAAAAACGGATAGAAATTGAACGTGAGCTACAACGAACAAAAGACCAATACCGTTTAAATTTGAAGAATGCATTAGCGAATGTATCCACCATTTATTTCTATCGTAACTCAACGGATTTACACGTCAATTCAACAGGCATGAATGGGACCATTGACCGATTGGCACAAGTTATGCGAACCTATGATGACAAATCTTTTGTCCTCGAAGGACATTTTGCAGGCTTAGGTATTGAATCTAAGGATTTAGACCTGAAGCGAGCGAAGAAAATTCAAAGCATTTTAAGCGCTAAAGGCATTGGTGAAAACAGAATTTTCATCGTTGGAATGAAGGACCGAGAATCCATCCCAATGCCTCTTTATACCCTTATGGAATCCAATGGTAAACGGGAATATAATCAAAACATGCGTGTTACGGTACGCGTTAAAAAGGAGCGGCCATGAGCATAGGTGCATATAAATACCTTATAAAAGGCGCATTTGAAGGAACGTTTTATACCCATCAAAACGATCCAATAACCAGTGTTTCTCAGATTCCAGCAGGGGATGAACATAAGATAGTTATTCACCGCGGTATTATTTCCCACGCCACCAACATTACAGAATCTCAATACTCCGAGGCGCAAGGACTGAATTTTGACGAGGTAAAAAACGTCGAAATACAACGTTCCCCTTATTGGTCGGTCGAAAACGACCGTATATTCACCCTAAATGGCCTAAAATTAACGGACATTGAAATACTTCATGTAGGCAACGTTGACGGTAAAACTCGAGCTACTATCAAAGGCTTGGCTTACTCGAAGGTGAGTCATATGGAATTTCATGATTATGACAAACCGAACGAATACGACTCCAAAGAAGAGGAAAACCTGAGCAAAAATCATTGGAATGATCACCGTTGGTTTAAAAACGGCGGTTGTAGCGACCTTTTGAACCGTAATTCGCTCAATGGTTGCAGCACCAATGGGTGCAATACACTGCAAGGTTGCTGGAAATGGTTAGGGCTGTTAATGCTTCTTTTGCTGTTACTCTGGTTGATTGGCCGCTGCAGTGAATTAGGAAAAAACCTGCATTGTTACTACGATCAATGGAAAGAAAAAAGAGAAATTTCCCGTTTGGAAAACGAACAGGATAAACTCAAGGATAAAATTGAAAGAACAAAACAGAAAATTCCACCGTGTGGAAAAATCAGTGACCCTAACGGTAAAAACACCCCTAAAACGTATACTTTTGATTTAGGTAAAAACAGCGGAAATGTTACATTAAATTACAATATGTATCAAATTCCCGACCGTATTGAAATTATCTACGATGGAAAACTCGTAGACGTGACGAATGACCAATCCTTTGAACCAATTATTGTGCATCGCAAAAAATATAATTTAGATTATTTGATTCCTATGGGATATGCCCAAGGGAAAGGAAGTTTATCGAACTTTAATTATGTTTATGATAAGAACAAACCGACTGAAATGTTAGTGCGGGTTATTCCTAGCAAAGAATTCGAAAGTACAGAATGGACCATTGATATTTTTTGCCCATGAGACTAGGACTACTTATATTCGGTATCGATGATCATATACTGGACAACATGCCTGAGGATGTCGCCAAAAAACAGACCTTAATATACAATTTTTTAGGTCTTATGCTGGTGGTTCTTAGCCTAATAGGGGCAGCGGCAGGTCTCATTTATGGTATAATTATTTTCGGCCATTGGGGTTTGGCTATCGGTTGTGCATGTTTCTTAGGGCTGGTCTTCTTTCTTCTATTGCAATTGCTGCTCTTTCTCTCACTTCAAACACGGTATACGTCATTAAAGCAAGAACTTTCCCAGATGGAGGAAGTATATAAAAACTATCCATCTGAAAATTTGGGGGGTATTTCCGATGAGGAAGCCTTAGAAATTGTGAGCAAATACCGAATGACCTGGAGGGGGGCCCCGAAAGAAACATCGAACCCTTTTCATTTTTCACAGATATTAATTTCCACAGCAGTGGTTTCATTGACTTTATTGCTGTCGTTTTTGTCCGCTAATGCCGTTGAATTGTTCATTTTTCGCAAACCTGTTAACCAAGAATTGCACCGTATAAAACAATCAGAACATTTGATTGGACTCGCTAAACTTCAGGAAAATCCGACGACAACTCGTTTTGCAGAAGAGAAAATGGAGGCCTATTGGACATTAAAGATGGTCAGTGAGCAACCGAATAACGAATTTAAATTCATTGATTGCTATTCATTACTGTTGGTTTTTGAAGTGCTTCAAACCGGTTTAGGGAACACCAAAGTATTGATTGACTTATTATTTGCTGTGCTTTTTCTCGTGCCCTATATTGCGGTTAAAAAAAGTGATGAAATATCCGGTGGTGCATTTTTAAAAGAAGTTGTTATCAATTCCATGAGTTCAGCGCTTCTTATGCACCTCCTTTCCGGCAGAACGATTGAAAAATCCCTGCAAAAGATAAAAAATGAATTCGATTACCATAAAGCGTTAGGGAAGAAATGAAGAACCAAAATTCACATTTCCGAATTTTAAATTTGGTGTTTTGGATAACTTTGGGGATTTTGGCGCTCTTTAATTTTCCTTTTTTAGACAAGTCGGTTTTTAACCATGAACGTTTCGCCGAATGGTACGAACGATTCGATACGACCAAGGTTGAAATTGATCCTTTTTTTATCGATAAGGATGAGAATCATGTGAGCGAAGATAAAGAGAAACAAAAAGAAGAAAACAAACCGTCGACCTCGTTCAAGTGGAACTGGAAAGACTATAACGGAAGAAATTGTTCTGTGAGTTTTAAAATTGAAAATGAAGAATTTGAAAAAGCTAAACGCTTCAGAGAATCCTATTCTTCAAATTTTAGTGAAGCAAATTTATACGATGATTTCGTAAAACGATGTGATAAACCTATTTCAATCTTAAGTAACGCTTTAAAATCTGAAATGGAAAAAAGGAATTTGAGTGGAATCGATCGATTGAATTTTGTGGTAACGGCAATTCAAACTCCCCCATATACCTACATTGAAGATCAAAATTGTCGACAAGGCGGCAAATGCAAACCAGGGGGATGTTGTCCATTTATTCTACCTTTCGCGGTTTACACTCCTACGGAATACATCTTTCAGGAAACGGGGGATTGCGATACCAAATCGCTGATATGTTATGCTATACTTAAAAAACTGAATTACAATGTCGTGGTAATCGTTGGAGACACAGAGGGGGGGAAACACGCAATGCTAGGTGTTGCGGGTTTTCCCGCCGAAATTCCGAGTTATTTTGTTCGCCATAATGGCACAATATATCAGCCCTGGGAAACAACAAATTTTGCTTACGAATTTCAACTTGGAAATATGAGGATGTGGAGAAGTTGGAGAAATTGGAATGTTATATTAAATTAAATTAAATTAAAAACGATGGAAACAATCAATGTATTAATTGCTGCAATCGTAACCATTGGTTACTTTGTTTTTGCTACTAAATTATTAACGGCTTTTTTAAAAAAATTCACAGAGCCCATGAATCAAGCTGCTGGGATTTTATTAATTGGTACTTTAATTGGTTTTGGGATCAATTTAAAAGACTTCTCTGAAATTGCAGTTAGCTCATTTTATTTCTACGCACAATCTGGAAAGTGGTTCTACGCGGGTGCATTTTGGTTTCTTTTTGCAGGCATTGCCTTCATCTTCTCGTATGTACTCTTTAGATTTGGTTTTATCCTCGTAAATTTTGCAACACCGGAAAATGAAAAAGCAGAACTGGGAAAAAACAACGTAATTCTTGCAGGAATACACGCCGTCATTTACATTATGTTATGCTACATATTAAGTGCTCCTCTTACCCTTCTCGCGAACACCTTTGTTGGTTATTCACAAATACCAAACTAAGCTCTTCACCTCCCAAACGCCTCAAAGAACTCCTTGGACACCGCCGCATAATTATAGCGGATATGAAAGTCGCGGGGAAAGCGCTTTTTTTGCATTTCTTGCTCAATAACGTCGAGATTTTTATGAAAACCCGCGTTGTACAAGGTTGCGTAAAATGCCAGTTCCTCTGCCTTGGATGAAAACGTCTTTTGGGAATACTTACCCTCTACAATCCAACAAAACAATTGCAAGTACTTAAATTGCCATGATAAGGTCTGGAGGCGGTCCAAAATGTTTTTTCTCCGCTGAAATTCGTCGCCTTGGTTGGCTAATTTCTGGACGGAACGGGAGTTTCTAAGGAATTCGTCCTGTTCCACTTGACGCTCCATCCGTTCGATGAACGAGGGCTTCATTTGAAACGGACCGATAGAGAAATCTGCGTAGCCTTTGCCGAATTGAAGGTAGAACAGCTTCATGGTTCCTAATTCCATCCAATCTTGAACCTCGTTGTATCGGCTGATTTCGGGGGCCACTACACAAAACAATTGACGGGCATTCAAGCGGGTTCCTTTGGCCGCTTCCACAAATTCAGACCGGTGTGATTTGTAAAACGCAAGTGCATGTTGGCAACCGTCGTAATGGGTTTGATGGTACCTTTGAGTTAAGGCGCCCGTCGATGCAAAACAACCGACAACCAGGCTAACGAAGCGTCTTCGAAAAAAGAACAAATTGATTGTTTTCAAGCGCCGTCCACTGGAAAGAATTGTTTGATTTTTCGTGCCAAGCTTGAAGCGCTGGTGCACTGCCGAACATTTCACCATCCACGACCACATAATTGTACTCCATGTTCGATTCGAAAGAATGGTTTCCATCCTCTGTCTTTAGCTCAACCGTGTAAAAAGTGTAAGAAAAATCAAGAGAACCGTTGGCAACCGTACCATTGGACTTTTGAACGAAAGGCCGCGACTTGTTATAAAAATTGAAGGATAATGCACCGTTAGCATCCAGCTTGAAGCCGTTGGCGTATTCGTAGGTTCCTTTTACACCCATAGCATCTGAAACCACCACTTTATTGGTTGCTTCTTCATTGCACCCGAAAACATAGGACTTGTCGTTTCGAATGTAGGCACCAACTCCGTAGCCATTGCAAGTAGCAATGCGTTTTTGATTCACGTATATATCGTTGTTTGCGCGATACATGAAATCCCCGTTATTGCTGTAATCCAATAATTCGTCGACCGGACCAAGGTAGGGCTGGCCGTTTTTCAAAATCGAGATGCGGTCATTGGAGACTGCTAAAAAATAATCCGACTTATTGATGATAAATCCTCGGTTATACCCTTTAAAAATGGACGATTTTCCATTAACCCAAACTTCGGTATGGTAAGGATCGCTATCGTAATATGCTACAAAACCGAAGTTGCTGGGGGAAACATAAGCGACTCGACCTATGGAACCCCTTTTGGCATCGTAGGTATTTTTAATTTCACCGTTCAAATAAAGCGTGGATGACTCCGCCTCCAAAATATTTCCTCCCGAAATAATCGCCGTTACGTATTCTTTGCAGTACGCCAAATCTTCAGCCCACAGAGAGTAAAAATTAGAGTTTATTGAACCGCTGCTTTCTTTTTCTTGAATTTCAAGATTATTGGGAAAGGTCATCATAGGACCGTATTTTTTGGAGCCCACATTCGCGTAGAATTTGGTTCCCAAGCGGTAGATTAATGCAGGCTCTCCTCCGCCAATGCAACGAAGCACACCTCCCTCTTCGTATGGACCTTGTAATTTTCCGCGAAAATTAATCCATACTTTTTCTGCTTCATAATACCGGAAGGCATAACCATTTTCCTCGTTGAAATTCAGATAACTCAATTCCAGGTAATCCCCTTGATACACTACATTGCCATTCCAAATAAAACGGTAACTATTGTTCAAGGTATCATAGGTGATCATCGCGAAATTCCGTTGCTTGATATCGCAAAGCATTTTTGCCTCGCTTTCTACCACGACTTCATTTCGACCTAAAGTGTAAAGTATTTCGCGGTTAATGCCTTGCGCAAAAGGACTGGCGAAAAAGAGAAGTACTGCGATGCTTATATAATTTTTCATAGTTTAAAATTGCTAAAAAAAAATCAATTGTACCAAAAATTCGAGTCTGAACCGACACCACCCTATCCGAGCTGCATTCGCTCACCCGCAATCATTTGCCGCAATTCTTCTTGCGATTTGTCTTCCATGCTCCCCTTGAGCATTTTTCGCTTCTCAGACCCTAATTGTTTCATGTACTTTCCTTCGGCAAAGCGGCGGATGTCTTCGTCGGTACTCAATATCAATCCCGGCACTTCTGACGCGCTTTCGCTGGGCTTCATGGTCATCGTAAAATAAGCGGTATTGGTGTGCGTTATTTTTCCGGTCTTGATGTCGGTGGACTCTGCACGTATTCCAATAATCATGGAGGTTTTACCTACGTAATTCACCCGGGATTTCAAGGTCAACAAATTTCCGATCTCCACTGGTTCATGGAACTCTACCCCATCCACACCAACAGTTACCACATACCCTTCACAGTGCTTAACCGCCGTGGCATAGGCCACCTTGTCCATGATCGAAAGGATGACCCCTCCGTGGACTTTTTCCCCAAAATTTGCGTAACCGGGAACCATCAATTCCGTGAATACCGTTTCGGAATCTATTACAGTTTTAAAATTTTCCATCATGCATTATTTGCTGCAAATATAGTCCTTTTACGTCGTAAATTTAGGTAGTATTAGTACCTTTACAGGTGTGAGAGACCCATTAAAATGTAGCAAAATAAAAGAGCAGGTTGCTGTTGAAGTAAAGGTTAAAACCTTTCAGGTTGAGGAACAGCAAACCATTATTCATTGTTCTTTGGATGCGCCCTATGGCACGAGTTATCGCATTTGGAAAACCACATACTTGCTCACCGAAAAAGGCCACCGTTGTCCGCTCGTTGCTTGGCGAGGCATATGCTTGGCTCCTCAATGGATGAGCATTCCGCCAGGAGAAGCTCACTTTACCCTCATCTTTACCGGTTTACCTTCGGATTGTACGCAGTTTTCTTTAATCGAAGACATTCCTGAGGCGAACGGATTCATGGTATACGGCCATTCCCCGCAACAGCTCGGACGTATACCGGGTGGAGGTGTAGTTAGTTAATTTTCATGGTATCCTTGTTTTTCATAATCAAGTAAATGAGAACAAAAAAGAGGGTTGACATAAATATAACTACCAGGATATCAAGATTTAAAGTGGCGTGTAAACTACCGAAATAATTATCATATTTATCATGAAACTGTTCAATGAGAGCCTCTTTTGCTGACCAAGTACCGCTTGCTTCAGGATTTTCTTGTGTTGGAGTTGGAGCAATGATCTGCTTCTGAATAAGGCCGAACCCTTCTGTTCCCCATCTTGATAAAGTAAGGTAACTTAACCATTCCACTATTTCCAATTTAATCTTAGTAACTATTCCAGCCAGCATGATTTGAGGTATCAATATGATTGGGACAAGTGACATTACTTTTTCAGAAGTAGAAACAATGGCTGACAATAACAATCCTAATAACGTTGAAGATATTGATAACAAGAGCATCCAAAGAAATGTCAATGGAAAGTTATTCCAAGCGAGATCATTTCCCTTAAATCGGAAGAAAATGATACCTATAAACAATAAGGATTGCACCGCCGAAAAACAAGTTAGTACCGTAATTTTTGATAAAATGTAAGGAACAATACCCTGGTTAAACATTCTTTCACGGCGATATATCGTTGACTCACTGACGATTTCACGGGCTGCATTGTTGGTTCCAAACCAAACCGAAGAAACAGCCATTAGAAAAGGGACGGCAAGAACAATTTCTTCAAAAATTAACCCTATTAATGCTGCAATTATAGGCGCTTGAAGAAGCAAAATCGATGTATTTACTTTATCATTCAATTTAATGTTGAAGTTTCGAATTGTTAACCACCAAAATTGCTGGACAAAATTGACATTTCCTTTACCTCTTTTGGGAAAAGAACTTTTCGCCTTTCTAAGAGTATTCGCGATAGGTCGTTTTTCTATCCATTTCTTTGCTTTGGGTTTAGCTAATTCTGCGTACACATTTACAATATCCTTCGATTTGAAGTACGAAAGATAATCCATTGAATTTCCTTGATAAACTAGAAACCCGCCTTCTGCCATAAAAATAACAGAATCCATATACAACAAGTCCTCAGGCTTATGGGTTACCATAACAACAGTGGTTCCGTTTAACGATAAGTCTTTCAATATACTCAGGAACTCCTCAATCGTTTGTGGATCTAAGGGTGACGTTGGCTCATCTAAAAATAATATTAATGGGTCCGTTAAAATCTCAACAGCAATTGAAACACGTTTCCTTTGTCCACCACTTATTTTACTAACCGGTTTTGAACGATGGTCAACAATTTTTAATGCCGAAAGTACCTGTTCAATTTTATTCGCCATGAGTTCAGGATCTACTTGTCCCATGCGCAAACGTGCTGCATAATACAATGTTTGGTCGACGGTCAATTCGCGATGTATGATGTCGTCTTGGGGTACATATCCAATTAAAGTTTTGACATAATCATAATTTTCGTCCAAATCTAAGCCACTTATAAGCACTCTTCCTTCGGTAGAAGGAGTTTCGCCGTTCAACACCTTCAACAAAGTGGTTTTTCCACATCCTGAAGGCCCCATAACAGCCGTGAGCGATTGGGCAGGGATATCAAAGGAACATTCATGAAGTCCCATCTTCCCGTCGCTAAACTGTTTTGAGATGAATTCTGCGCGAATGGAAATGTTTTGTGCTATATCTTGGGCTCTACCTTTTAATTTAAATAAATAACGACCGATGTAAATAGCATCAGTTTCACTCACCTCCACTGAACCATCAATTCTTTTACCATTTAAAAAGGTACCATTCATGGAACCCAAATCCGTTAAAAAAAATTTCTTACCCCTTTTTTCAATAACAGCGTGCTTTCGGGAAATCGAACTCTGATCCGGCAATACAACATCACACTCCGAACTTCTTCCTATCGTGATTTTGGATTTCCTGTTTAGTTTATCTATAATATCCGTAGTGCCTGGGATTTCACGAAAATCTGATGATGCATTTTTACTTTGATTAATAGCGCGTTTCGAAGTAAAATTATCAGGATCGAATGTAATGCCATTACCCAAGGATGAACTAAAAGAAATTTTATCATTTATTTTTATTTGATAGGGAACGCCTGGTTCCAGTTTCCTTCCGTTGACGAATGTGCCGTTGGTACTTCCTAAATCAACTAAATACAATTCATTATTTGAATTATGAATGATTTGTGCATGTTGTCTTGAAATTTCCCCTTCTAACATTATCAAGTCGCATTCAGGGGATTTCCCAAGAACTAAAACAGTTTGAACGTCCTTTGTAAAAGCAACTTTCTTAACCAGTTCAAAATTGGAAATTACTCCAATTTTAAAAGATCGTTTTAATTCACTCATTGACTTATTTAATAATGATTTCCCTTGTTTTTAAATCAATTTCAAAGGACTGATTGATTGGAATTAAAAGCAATCGGTTATCAATTTTCACGGAGGCATTACCATTCATGTAATAGGTTAAACTACCACTGAAAACTTTGATGATTCCTGATATCGCTGATTTGACATTGTCAACTTTCACTTGCCCTTCTATCTGCTTAGAATTTCCTGATTGAATGACTTCATTAACCACAAAAGACCAATCCGATACCGACTTATTATCTTGGGAATCAGCATAAATTGAAAAGTCAACTTTTTCAAGTGTCAATTCCATGTTTGTTCTATTGGTGAATTTAAATCCAACATCAAACGAACTTGATAAAGGGCTCAACTCCTTTAATTGCATTTTAGTTAGTTTAAAGCCTTCCTTTCCCATCATTGAGGTAAATAACGCCTTGGTTAAATCGCTCAAACAAATTTTGGACCTCATAGACTTTTTAACGGGGATTCGTAAAAAGCTAAATCGACCTGAAATTCTTAACTCAATCTCGATTGAATCTTTAAATAAAAAAGTCCGAAGCTCATCTTTCAAGGAGTCCATGAAAAAACTTGTACTCATTTGTATTGTACTGGTAGATTTTTT
Source organism: Flavobacteriales bacterium (assembly GCA_947500875.1). Taxonomy (GTDB): domain Bacteria; phylum Bacteroidota; class Bacteroidia; order Flavobacteriales_D; family Crocinitomicaceae; genus UBA952. The sequence goes on from CANMUN010000033.1 coordinate 18,650, forward strand.
TCTAAACCGAAAGTTTTCATCAGACTCGCCGATTGCCATTAACCTATCCTTATAATACATTTCACAATGAAGATCTCTTCCACTATAACTGAACCAGTTAGGATTTGCGACTTCAATTAAGGCGCTTGCCAATACGGTACCGTTCTCGACACCCAAGATTTTGAACTCTTTTACATTACTATACTCTGGATAACGAATGGTTTGAGATAGAATCACACCAAAGAGCAAGACCAACACCAATACGAGAGTATATTTTGACAAGAACTTTTGCTTGATTGACATTGCGTAATATTAATTTATTTAAAAAAAATGAATTTTCGAAAAATTCCTTGTTCAAGAATTAGGTTTTGCTCAAAGGTATTTTTCCTATTCTCCTTCCTGAACGATTTGCTTTGTTTCGCAATCAAAACCATAATTGTTTAATATATGTTGGTGGGAGCACTTTGCACGCTTTTCTGAGTATGGGTGAGATCTGAATAAATTATCAACTGGGTTATATTCTCCTTCTTGTGATTCTTGTTGCATTCTCTTCCAAAGTTCAATATTTACGCAACCGTTATAACCTGCTGAAATGGCTAAATCGATTCCTGTTAGGTCACAATGTGTTTCCTTTTTCTGGCCAAATGAGATGGTAGCTAGCCCTGCTATTCCCGCACCAACATTGGTTAAAAGCCTCGCTTTTTGTATATGTTGCTTAATATGACCTAGTTCATTATGATTAATTTCATGACCTATAACACAAGCTAATTCATCATTTGATTTACAAAATTCATACATTCGAGTGGTTACGTAAATTCTGGCACCTGCGGTAAAAGCGTTGAGTTGTTTATCATCCTTAATTAGGTAAATTTTATAGTGGTACCCTTTGGGTTTCTTAATTTGCTCAACTAGCCTTGTCAAAAGTTTTTCAAGATTCTCTATTTTAATTCCTTCCTCTATAAATTGGTACTCTTGTTTGCAATCCTCATGTAACTGTGCACCCATTTTTTCTTCTTCTTCAATCGTTACCTCTCCACCAAGGGCGTCAGTCACTTCAGAATCAACGCCTTCCAATACATTAATAATATCGGTTGAACCCATATCTTTTTCGTCTCCTAAACAACTGAAATCATATACTATCTCCTTACCATTTCTTCTCTCATCTTTTTCAGGCTGAGGGTCTTCATTGTTCGGTTTGTTGGGGTCAATCGCCTCAGGTTTGCCGTCAAACACCGACGACTCATTAAGGGCATAGCCTATTAAAACGATCCCCAATAATACTGAAAGGGTAATGGTAATCGTTTTCCAAATTCCATTGCCGCTCTTCTTTTTTACCGGTTTTTTGTCGATTTCAACAAAATCATCGTCATCTGTCGGTGGGGGGTAGCTATCGGGGCTTTTCAAATAATTCCGCCATGGAATAACATCCCCTACACCAAGTTTTACTAGATCCGAAGGTTGAAGTTGAACAGAACCTGAGATTCTTCGACCATTCACAAACGTACCGTTCGCTGAATCAAGATCCGTAAGAAATACGTTACCCATCGGATCTGAGAACAACTCAGCATGTTGTCTCGAAATAGAAGGATGTGTTAAAACGACATCATTATCTTGAGATCGTCCGATTTTTATTAATTTATGACTCATAAGAAAGGTAGTAATTCAGTTTGTAATTCATCGCAGGTTTGATACCGAGCATTAGGATCTTTAAGCGTCGCCTTGCGCAATATGCTATTTATTTTTTCCTCATGCATAAAATCCGCCGAATATTGGGTTGTCGCCCGAGGAAGCGGTTTTGTATTGATGGCTTCGGCCAATTCAGCGTTGGTTTTGCAGTCCGAAAAAGGCAACTGTCCCGTCAGTAATTCAAAAATGGTAATTCCAACGGAATATATATCCGAACGATGATCAATGCTTTTACCTTTAATTTGCTCTGGGCTCATATAGTAAGGACTCCCCATGATGATTTTCATGCCTCCTTGCGTGGTATCGTGGGCTATCCCAAAATCGATAACTTTCACTCGGTTATCTTTGCTTAACATGATGTTTGATGGTTTTATATCCAAATGCACCAGATTTTGACGGTGAATGTACGACAAGGCGCTTAAAACCTCATTCATGAGCAACGCAATGTTAAAAATGGGCAAAGGACCGCTTACTTTTTTCACATAATCGCTTAAATCATGTCCATCAATGAATTCCATTACCAGGTACTGGGTATTGCCCTTGTCGATAAAATCTTTGAGTTTTACAATATTAGGATGCTCCAAATACAAGTACTGATTCGCCTCGTCGATGAACTTTTTTCGTACCTCAGGATTCTTGAAATATCCCGACTTTAACTCTTTAACAGCTACTTGAGTTCCATCAAATAAATCCACCCCCAAGTACAAATTGGCAATACCACCTTGCTTGATGGGCTTGATAATTCGTATGTGGGCGTTGACCATCATAACTAATCACAATCGCAAGTACCACTAAGTACCTTGTCTGGGTTAATTCGAGTATTTCGTAGGCCATTTTGATTTTTTATTTTGTCGGGATCTAATCCCTTGCATTTCGTTGTTCTATTGAGTGAGTCGGCAATTTTGCTAAGCGTCTCTCCTTTTTTCACCTTATGTAAGTATGTACATGTGGTGTTTTCAGAATTTTTCTTTTTTCTATAGAGGGTTACGTCCTGTCCGTTTTTATCTTTAACCTTTTTGGTGTCGTACTTACTTTCTTCTCCGCTAGGAGGATTACCAACTTTCCAACCATCATTTTCAGCTTCTTTCACCTCATCTTTTGTTTCATCTTGTTGGGAATTCTTTTCTCTATACAGAGTTACGTCCTGGCCGTTTTGATCTTTAACCGTTTTGGTGTCGTACTTACTTTCTTGTCCGCTAGGAGGATTACTAACGGTCCAACCATCCTTTTCAGCTTCTTTCACCTCATCTTTTTTAACAACTTGGGGCTTCTTTTTATAAAGCGCTACGTTCTGTCCGTTTTGATCTTTAACCGTTTTGGTATAGTAGTTACTTTCTTGTCCTGTTGGAGGTTTACCCTTTATCCAACCGTCCTTTATAGCTTCTGCCACCTTATCTTTCTTTTGTTCAGCAATTCTTATCTCTTCTGGTGTCTCTCGATAATCAGTAACTTTTCCTTCTTTAACCGTGACCTTGAAGACATAATATGACGCAAAATACTCACCGTTTTCCAAACCAATTTCAAATTCTTTTATGCTACTTATTTGTTCTGCTGGAAATATATCCAAATCATCTTGGGTTAATTTTTTACCTTCTTTAGGCATGACATTCTGCCCATCGGACTTGTTTTGGTAAATTAACCAAAGACCAACACCGATTAACACCATTAGCACCAAACTAGTTGCAACCCAAAGTACAGTTTTCGCTGGTTTTTTCTTGTTTACAGAAGTTTGTGGAAATTCCTGTGTATTTTTATAATCTATGGGATTAAAATGTTTAAATGTCGATTTTTTGTGGGAACTTTCGTGAATTCCTACTAGGGTTACCGTAACGTTATCGTGGCCTCCTGCCTCTAGTGCAGCATTTATGAGATTCGTTGCGGTAAGTGAAAGGTCTTGAAAATCAACCATCATTTCCATGGTACGATCATTGACCATTCCATTTAAGCCATCTGAACACAACATAAAAACATCCCCTTGCTTGACCAGAATGGGTTGCGGACAAATGGTTGGCTCTAAGCTTGATGAAATTCCTATAGCTTTGAGTATCTGATTTTTTTGAGGGTGGCTCTCGGCTTCTTCATCCGAAATAACTCGAGCATCAACCAGGGTCTGAACAAAAGAGTGATCTTTCGTTAAACGAAAAAGTTGATTATCCGATTTCACATAAATACGGCTGTCGCCAACATGCCCGATAAAACATTCCTCGCCTTGAATAACGAGGACGGTAGCGGTCGTTCCCATTCCTTTGAGGCTTGGATCACTAATAGACCGAGCATAAACTTGTTCGTTAGCATACACCAACGACCGGTCGATGGCTTGAAAGATATTTTCGTGTTTTTCTCGTTGGAAGTATTCAAGGATACTCGAAACTGCGACTTGCGAGGCTGTTGCTCCACCAACATGACCGCCCATTCCATCACAAACCACGAAAACATGTCCATTAACTGTAGGCGCATCCGCATGAAAATCTTCATTAGCGCTTCGAACGCGACCTACGTGCGTCAGCGATGCATTTTTAAATTGCATATTCTAAGGTATTATATATGAAAGGTAAGTATTAAATCTCCTGCATGAATTATGTCTCCGTGACGCAATTCTATTTTTTTTACTTTTTCCCCATTAACTTTCAAACCGTTGGAACTATTTAAATCGACAATGGAATAAACATAATCTTTAAAAAGGAGTTCAAAGTGCTTTCTAGAAACCGTTGGATGGGGTATAACCCAATCGCTGGAGGCATCTCTACCTACCGTCAATCTTGGACTTGCGATTTGATAACTGCCAGCATTATCCCCTACTTTAAATTCAAACCAAGGTAAATTTCCACGTTCCAACATTTTTTTAAACTGTATTTCATCCTCTTTTTCCTGAGCTTCTGCACGCTGCTTTTTTTCAAGTTCACTTCTTTTGCGTTGTTCTTCCTCCCTGATTTTTTGTATTTCTTCTTCTTGCCTCTTAATTTTTTCTTTTGCTTCGTTTTGTTGATGCTCCATTGTTTGCATTTGATCTTGTTGTTTCAACAACAATTCTTGCTGTTTAAGTTTATTTTGACGGTAAAGTAAAAATAAGCCTATGGACAAGCCAATTATTAAAAGTAAAATAAGTGCTGATTGCAGCGGATTGTCCGAAATCCACTCTCCCATTGTTTGCGACGGAACTAAAAGAACAAAACCGGATTGACCTGCCTGAGAATCAATTTTTACCGTGTGTGGTTCTCCATCCTTAGAAAAACTTGAGGCGTAAGAAAATGGGTACATCAAACCTTGGTGCCGATCGATAAAATTTTTCAGAATATTCGTGAGCTTCGAGGATGCCTCACTCGATTCGTAAGCCGTGTAATAAAGCCCATACGTTTGTTTGCACAGGTCCTCCACTTCAAAACTCTTATCATACTTATCTAAACACACGGAATATACGGGAATATCTAGTCTTTTCGAACGTACAACGGGAGTCTCTCCTGCAAAATCTGGGTCGAGATTCCTCTCATCGCTCAATATAATTATTCCGCTTGGAAGCTCAATATGCTGTGATTCATAAAACGCTAGAGCTTCGTTTAATGCCAAATAAACCTGGGATTTACCCCGATACAAATCACTTCTCTTGTGAGTGCTAATGGCCGTTGCAGCAGCATTGATAGCGGTAATGTTATCCGTAAAAATTGGCTTTTGGGGCACCATAAAAGTTCCGTTTTCCTTACACGTAAAACTGGCCACCGCAAATTTATCACCGGCATGTACTGTTTTGTTTGTGAGGGAGGATCTAATAACTCCTTGGTACCATGCTAAGTCCGATTCATTGGAATTCACAACCAAAAACAATACGCTCTTATTTTTGGGCAAAGAGTCTGATTTCTCGAATAGTCCAAAGGAAATTTCACGTTCAACGTTGTCCTCATAAAACTTAACTGAACCTGTTTTTATCCCTTCTGGATTTCGAACCCATAATTTACCATTTACTTTAGGAAATTCCGAGGTACTAATTTGGCGAACATCAAGTTCCTTTTTTTGGGCTAATAATACCTGAGCAAAGGATGAAATAAAAAGAGCGTAAATTAAATTTTTCATAGCCGTTTTGGTGAAATAAATTGAAACGAATTGTACAAAACCGCTTAAATAGCAGATTTGAATTTGAATAGGGTATTACCCAACCGTAAGTCATCTCCATCATGAAGGTCATACGCTTCTTCCACCTCTAATTCTTCTCCATTTAGAAATGTACCATTAGTTGTCATTTTATCCTTTATCTTAAAGGATCCGTTCTTAAAAAGAATAATTACATGTTCTCCTGAAATCGTTGAATCCTTGGTAATCGGAATGGTGTTTTTTGGATCACATCCAATGGTATTCCGTCCTTCATAGATTCTATAATCAACCCCCATTTCATCCAAAGTGTATGAAATAACCCAACCCACAATTTTTCGAGTGGCTCTAGGTGCAGAGACCACTTTTCCGGGATTATCATCGTTCTCTTCTTCCTGAGGACTACCAATAAATGTTCTGCCTAAATCACGTTTAGGGGTTGTGTTGGGCACCGTACCTTGATCAGTACCACCTCCTTGAATAGTTGTTTTCGGAATTCCATGTTTTCCTTGATCAAAAACTTCTGTTTCATCCGTTGGTACAGTTTCCTGTACAGAGGTAACCATAGTTCTACCAAGATCTTTTCCAATATTAGAGGTATTGGTCGTAGGAGCGCCAGGACAATAGGGGCAATCTTTTATATCCTCTTTGTAAAAATGTCCGTTCTTGCATTTTTTAAATCCATTCATAACTTTGTGTGTTTTAAATTAATTACTTTCATCCTCACAATTTACACAATCGCATTCGCCATCATTGACCCAACTTTGAAAAACTCCATAATCTCCGTTTTGACGTTTGCATAAATAATACCGTTCACCGCATTCTTCGCATGATTTCCATGTATTTAATTTCAGTGCATTTTGAGATGAAGAACAGGATGGGCACTTCGTAATGTAAGGGCACCCTGAGTTTTCTTGAGAACCGGGGTCATTCGGACATTCATCGTTCTTATCCAGAACTTGGTCTCCGTCTGAATCAGGGCAACCGTTGAAACCATTATCACCTTGAGCTTCATCCGGACATTCATCATTGTAATTGTTAAATCCATCACCGTCATTATCCGGACATCCATTTAAACCATTTTCTCCTTCTGCTTCATCAGGACACTCATCTACGGTATCTTGAACGCCATCATAATCGCGATCAGGACAGCCATTGCATGCTGTTGTGCCCGTTAACTCTGGGCATTCATCTTTTGAATCTTTCACCCCATCACCGTCCCTATCTCGGTTATTGCAGTATGAAAGCCCAGCCAGGAAAAGAAGAAATAGGATTATCCCAATCACAATTTTCGGTGCATTGTTCTTGGAGGGGGTCTTCAGTAATACTGGGGGTGGGTTGACAGGGGGAACACTCAACCCTTCTCCTTTTGAATTAATGGCTTTCAAAAACTCCTCACAGCTCTGAAAACGCTCAGCAGTGTCTTTTTTTAATGCCTTATCTAAAATTCCAACCATGTAGTCTGGAACACCAGGGTAGATTTCCTGGGGATTGGGTAAGGGCTCACTCACGATTTTCGAATAGACCTCAAATTCCGTTGTTAAATTCTTGTAGGGATTTAAGCCCGTAAACATTTGATAAAACGTTACCCCCAATGAATAAATATCCGATAGATGATCGACCCTTTTACCTTGAACTTGCTCTGGTGACATGTAAAAAACGGTTCCCATTTGGGTACCTGTCTTGGTTAGGTTTTGAACTCCATCACCAATAATGCGAGCTATACCGAAATCTAATATCTTAACATTTCCC
>CANMUN010000034.1 GCA_947500875.1 Flavobacteriales bacterium
GCTTGAGCAGGAACATAGGCTGGGAAGTCGTAGCTGGAATTGAACCCGTTGATGGTTTTTTGCTTGTAGCTGAACACATAAATCGGATGCATTCCTCCCATCAGCGGAGTTCCTACACTGCTCACGAACTTATCCGTTGGATTCCAAACCATGTCCGCTCCGTTCTCGCCGCCCAAGAACGAATTCTCTCCAAAGGCTAGGTACAAGCGAGCACCCGATTCCAAATCTACGGCATAGCCCGGGAACCATCCCATGCCGTTACCCGTTCCGTCAGGGTTACCGTTCTTGTCCACGCTCGGGCTTTTTCTCAAGGCTCCTGGAGCAGCACCTCCTACATTTAACCCTGCCGTGCGACCAAGTTCCACCACCGGGCAACGCGTCCATTTCGACTTGTCGCTGGTGATTACAATGTTCACACTCGGTAAGAAGGAAGTCGAAGCATTCGTTCGCGAAGACCCGTTAAAGGTTCCAAAGTACGCCAAAGGCATATAATCCGCTTGATAACCCGTTACTCGGTGAGGCGCAATCGTACCATCCAATACACTTTCGAAGCGCTGGTTGGGATCTGCTCCCGCATCGTCCGGATAATTACATGGATTCAAGTAAACAGGGCCGTCAGGAAGGCACTCGTATCCAGGATCACCAACCGTATTATTTGGCGCATAATCTCCGGACCGTATCCAGTTCGTTGGGAAATAAGCATCGTTGTCCGGAACACCACCCAACCAACGCTTGGAAGAATCCGCAAACGTAATCGACGACTCAATCATGTCCGTAGTCTTCGCCGTAATATTCCCCGATCCTGAAGCAAAGTAATAATTCTCTTGATGGATTTGGACCGAAATTCCCCATTCAGGAATGATTTGTTCGTTGTCGCCGTTAATCGTTCGGTCCGAACTCACGGAGTCTTGGATCGTTCCTCCTTTCGTATCGTAACGGTAAATCACCCAACTCGCCGTATCGGCAGCATTGCCCGGTGAAGTTGGCGTGTAATCGCGGAAACGGCACTCAAAGTACCCTCCTTTGAGGTTCAAAGGATCCACCACTTTGATGTTCACGGGGCCTTGACCGTAATCGTATTCCGGCTCCGCCATATATCCATCGTTAACAATCGTATTCAAGGTTGCGTCGGTGAACTCCAAAGAGCGGTTACCGTTACCGTATCCGTCCAAACGCGTAATGCGAGGCGTTGAACCGTAACTGATCATCTGGTACGTTCCGTCCGCTTCCGGCATCGGGTTGTGGGGAACCGCAGGTGTTGAACTAATAGCAGTTCCGTCAAAATTTAATCGGGATGAAATGTACGGGATTTTCTGACCGTCAAGGAATAATGCATCGTTTGGATCGTATTTCTTGAACTGATTGTAGGCATATGCTACGGCAACATAGTAATACGTTTTGTGGTTTACCAACCTTCTTGCTCCTTGTGCAAATGCATCTTCTAATATTTGAAAAGAATGACGAATTCCTTTGTTTTCTCCGTCCACTTTCTCAACAGGTACAGAAAATCCTAAGGCCTCATCAAATTCAAAATTGATGATTCTTGAGATGTTATTCTTGATGTCGCACTGAGCCACTAATCGAGCCTTGGTAGGATCGGCAATATCCGCCACGGAAACATCCTGATTTTTCAATTGGAAGATTTGATATCCTTCAAAACGGTATTTACGGTCCACGTTAGGATCTGGGATGTTGATTTCATCAATTTCCTCGTACGCTTCTTCATAGTTATTGGAAGAAATTGGGTTTTCAATCATTAAAATCAATTCTTTATCCAACTCTTGGATGGTCAATTTAGGCGCATCCGGAGGAGAAAGAATTTTAAAGCAAGCGTCGAACAAAGCTTGCGCTTTCGTATCTGCTCTTTTCATGGCTTCAACCGATGCCATTAAGGAACCTTCCGTGCTTCGTCCATATACAATACCCACCGTAATGTTATTCACCGCTCCTGGTTTAAGAGTGAACGGTCCAGCAGACTGAACAAAACGTCGGTCACCAGCAGGGTTGTTATTCGTGGATTCATCCCATCCATTCGGATATTGAGCTGACATGTCGGTACCCGCTGTTGACCAATGCAATGGGTCAGAGGTTCCTGGGAACATATAATCGGATAAAACACCTGGAGTACTACCAAGACCACCGTAGTACATTTCGGATCCGTTGGCCCATTGACCTTCCATGAAGTTGTAAAATTCTGCAGCAGGTCCTGGGTCGTTGTACGGATAAGCAGACGTGGAAGTATAGTACGTAAAACGACGCATTCCAAAACGCTCATTATCAACAATTCCATCTGAGTATCCTATACCGATACCCTTGTAAACAATCCCATTATTAGCCAAGGCATCAACCACCGTTGGCACCACCATGGTTTGCGTGGCATTGTCGAAATAAGGGCCTGGGTTGTCAATACCATCGGCATCTTGGTATGGTCCTTCAAAGAAATCGCATCCAATCGCTGGTGGATTCGCACCGTAACCCAACTTTCCTCCGTCGTTCTCGTCGTTCAAATCACCGTTGTACATGTAACCAAGACCCCTTGAAACGTCACAGCCCGCATAATCGTCGGCGTAGTTACCAACATCCGCATCGAGATACTGGGCAAAATAGGTGTTATACAAGGTTTGTGTACCGCGGTTTATCAATTCATAGTTGTAGAAAGTCATTCGATTCACCTCATCGTTGGTGGCGAAAGAGAACGCTTGTGCTCTAATTTCCATTCCTATCGGGTCACCGTTGGTTTCTGTATGAATGTTTCCTTTGTCATTGAAAACCCACCAATGCGTTTCATCTCCAAAAAGCGAAATGCGACGATCAAAACCGCACTGAATGTCATCGCGGCCTAAGATATCGTCGTACCAAGGGTGGTCACCGTTATCCGGATTGTAGTTACCATCTTGATCACGGTCGTAGTAGGGCGCCAAGAAATAATCTTGACCTTTGGATAAATCACCGTGTGCTGGCCAATTGTAAATGCGGTTCAATTCTTCGTTGGAAGGAGCTTGAACGTCATCGCATTCCGTCGTAATTCCTGCCTGACACTCCCACCAGATGTTAAAACGAATAACTTCTGCCTTGCGAATGGTGTAAAACTGGTCATAAGCAATACATTGGTCTGGATCAATGTTCGCTTCACCGAAATCACGGATGGCATCATCCCCAACAGGAAATAGGGGATTGTAATTTCCTGTTCCGGCAGTTACTGAAAGTGGTCCTGGCCAAAAATCGTTGCCTTGTCGGTAGCGCAAAGCCGCAAGCTTTAACTGACCATTTACATCGGTTCCTCCCATCCATAATGCACCGGCAAAGATGGCAAAACGGTTACTTCCTTTGGGGACTTCGTATGCTGCCACACCGTTTTGACGATTCTGGAACATGGAACCTCCTTGTTCAATCAAAGCACGCACGTCATTGAATTCCATGATGTACTTTGCCGTTGCTGGGCTACAATTCGCTTTAGGTTTACCCGGCTTTTTGTTTTTATCATTAGGCCCGTAGTACGCTAATGCATTCGTGCCTAAAAAAGCTACAGCCAATAACGACGCAATGAATTGCTTTTTCATATGATAGTTCTAATTAAATATTAAAAATCGTACTTAACCCCTAAGCGGATGGTTCGAGGTATACTAATATTGAACGGATTATTTACCTTCATGGAGTAGTAGTCGCGGAATGACTGCTCATCTGTTTGGTTTTGAATCGAGGTTTGGCTTGCCGCAGCCGCAAGGTATCCATCATCGTCCCAGTTTCCGGTTGCACGGTAAATTCCAAGTACGTTGAATTGGTTGAACAAATTCGTAGCACGAATGTAAATGTTCAAATTGGATACTTTCTCTTTGTCCTTGCCTTTCGCATCTTTGGATTTGTGCGTAATGGTCAAGTTCTTATCCAACTGCATGTCCAAACGATACGTCCAAGGCATCCTGGATCCGTTTACAGTACCGCTGATACCCGCATTCAAATTACCAATACCTTCATCGGTGATGAATGTTTGTGCGGAATATGGATAACCAGAATTGATGTTCGTGAAGATGTTCAATCCTGTATTTTCCAACAATTTAAAGTCGCCAATGGTAGGACCATTGTAATCTTTACCTTCCCCGTAGCGGTAATCGAAGGTGATGGCAAAGGCATGACGCTGATCAAAACTGTAAGGGAAGATGTTCCTTAAATTCGGAATACCTGCGTTAATGAAAGCCGCCATTGAGGTTGCATCGGAACCTGTACCGTCGGCAAACTGCAGCGTGTAATTAGCGGTCATACGAACGTTGCCTGTTTGACGCAAATCATAGGCAATGGTCATTCCTTTCACGGTTCCAAAATCTCGGTTACCAAACGTCTTGTAAGATGCAGGATACGCCATGAACATGTTAATCAACTGCACATTGTTGCGTTGTTCACGGTAGAAAGCAGAAATCTTCAAGGAGGATGTTGGTCCAAGAACTTGTTGGAATCCTAATTCGTAGTCGATGGTGGTTTCAGGCTTCAAGTTAGCGTTGCTGATAACGGCGTTACGCGATTGAATGTACTGATATTCGTAGGGATCGAATCTAAATCCGGAAGTTGGGCGCTTCGTTAAGATGTCGTAGTGCGCAAAGAACGAAGCTTTTTCAGAAATCGGGAAGGAAAAAGCAATACGCGGCATTACGTTAACTTGCGCTTTGTAATCTTCGAATGCCGACGCATCCGGAGCTGTTTGTCCTGGATTCAATAACCAAGGTGCAATTCCCCCAGCGCCTTGAATCACTTTAGGGTCTTCAACGGTTGTTCCAACAGCATTGAACCATTCCGCTTCGTTTCGGAAACCGTTGATAGCGGTTGGATTCGAAATATCATTTACGTAAACAATGTAATCATCGCCCATGCTTTCAGGAATATTCACCCAAGCATATTGACCGGGATCATTCGCTTTTAAAGCTTTTGCTTCTTTCACCGTACGTGCGTTGTAGAACAAATACGGATCTTTAAGCACCGGTTGATTGGCATCGAATACGTCAACCCTTACTCCCACGTTGAATACAATGTCCTTGAACGCAAACTTGTCCATGATGTATCCGGCCATGTACGTTGGTTGGAAGGCCCCAATGAAGCGCTTGTAATTCCCATTTTCATCGTAATCATTAAAATACTTATTAATGTCAGTAACCCCTTTTACTTTCTTTCCGGTATGGTCAAATCCATAGTAGGAAACAAATGAATTTCCTTGGTTCATTAATTCATCTGGGGAAAACATGGATAGGTTGTACATGGAAGGATCGTACATATCGATATCAACGAAGTCGTTTCCACCGGTTGCAAGGTTAAGCGCTTTCCTGACATTGTAATCAAAAAACGACTGATTATCGTTATTCAACTGTCCCCCGAACTGTCCATTATTGTTGTGAGCGTATCCCGAATTCAATCGATCGTAAGTTATCGCCTTAAAAGAACCAGAATCGGTAATGACTCCCGTAGAGTAATCCAACTCACGAATGTGGAAATTCATCAACTGACGAGCAATAGACCAAATACTGGTTGGACCTTGGTCTCCGTTCGACCAACCTCTATCGATGCGTTGCTCGTATTCGAAACCAAGGGAAACGCTGTGGTTTCCAATGACAAGAGAACCTGCACCAGTAACACGGAACTGGTCGTTTTCAAACTTCCCAAAACCGTTGTAAGGAGCTCCGATGTTCGACCAAATACCGTAAACGCTTTGAGGATCATCTCCGTTTCTCAGTGCGTTTCCTTGTTGAATTTGGAACAAATTCTCGTATCGACCGAAAGGGGAACCTTCGTAGATGTTGTAGTACTGGGTGGTAATAGAAGCAAGAGCGGCATTGGTTTCAGAAGGGGTAAATTCAACTTCTAAATCACGGAAACCGTTATGTTCCCAGCGCTGCAAGTTGTCGTTGAACTCATAAGAAGGTGTTCTTCGCGTTTTAAAAGTTCCAACATGGCCATAATTAAATATGTCGTACTGATGTTTTGAATCATACGAATCGCGCATCGTTTTACTGAAATCGACCATCAAGGTGTAGTTAGCAGATTTAATCTTGCTGTTTTTATTATCGTTCGAAAACCTCTGGGAGATTTTTCCATATACCCGATAATCCAATCCTTTTGATTGACCGAAATTGGTGAAGTTCAACAAGGACCCCGTGTAGGAATAGGCAGAACCGTTGAAATAGTTCATCGAACCTCCAAATTGTACGTTAACCGTCGGTCCGGTATTTACATCGATTTTCCCTTGACCTGAAATGGTCGTATTTCGAGCGTTCATTCTCCAAGGCACCTTTTCGAAATCAGTTTCTCTCAAAAACAACGCATTATGAAACGTGCCGAATCCAGTCGAAGTGGGACGTAGAGGGTTTGCCAACAAGGAATCCCTGACATCCTTTTTAACTCTCCAACCCCCTCCTGCTAAAGGACGGTTATCCAATTCATCCGTTAAGTTTGCAGAAATCAGGAAGCCCAATCGTGGTCTAGTTTTTTCACCGGTTGAATCCCGTTGCATCCAAAGGGGACCAGAAAGCATCCCTTCCAATAGATTATATCCGTACTTATCGAAACCAAAAACCTTACCGTCGTAGCCGTTCGGGTCGGCGCCTTTCAAATAAAATCCGGAGGTCACCGCCTCGATACTCCCAAAATAAACGGCGGAAGGACCACGGGTTGTTACGGAAATAATTCCTCCGGTTACATCCCCGTAATTCGCAGGAACCCCTCCCGTAATAACGGAAACTTCCTCCAGGGCTGCTTTCGGTAAATTGGTTGACCCTCGCACCTTGATACCATCAATGAAAAAGTACGTAGCATCCGAACGCGAACCGCGAACTGAAATCGCACCGCTTCCTTCGTTGGTATTGACCCCTCCAACTGACTGGGCTACTCCTGCTGCTGAACGAACGGGCATCCTGGAAATATCTTGTCTTGTAACCGTTGCACCGGAAGCCCCCCCGTCTTTATCAATCAGGGGCACCTTGTATCGGGTTACTTTAACTTCGTCTTTCGTAAGTTCGTTTTCGGGTTTTCCCAACGTCACCTTTTCCAAAAAAGTAATTTTATCGGAAGAGATAATCACCCCTTGTTCAAGGGCATCTTGGTAGCCTTCTACCCTGTTGGTTACTTTAACATCATACGAACCGGGCAAAATCGCATTGATTTGAAACTCCCCGTTGTCGTCCGTAAGGGCATTACCTTTCATGCTCGTTCCGGACATCAAGTAAACTTTCGCATTTGGAATAACCGTTCCAGTTTTGTCGTCTTTAACAATCCCTTTCAGCGTTCCCAAACCCGACTGCCCGTAAATATAAGTTGCTGTAAATAAAAAGATTACTGCAAAAAATGATAGTTTTTTAATCATAAAAAAGATATTAAAAGACTAAGAAAAAGTTAAATTTAAGTTGCTAAATATAGAAAGTTTATCCGTGTTCTCAAAAAATGGGACAAAATAACCTAAAAAAATCCCCACTTTTGTTTCCATGGATTCAGGCAACGATGAGAAAGCGCGCTTCATTTCTGTTGTGGGGGAAAAATTGCACTACGCAATAGATGATCTAGCTGTCCCAACAGCACCTGGTTTCCTCATGGACTTTGAGGTCCAAGCGCTTGACCTTATCGCGAACGAGCAGCGAAAAATTGAATACCAATCCATACGCTTTTTAAAGAACCGTTTTTTTAGCGGAACTCCGATTGAATACTTGCCCAACGGTAAACCGTTTATACCGGGATCCCACTATACCATTGGGATTAGCCATTCTAAAAAACATGCGGTTTTTGCTTTTTCCAAAGTCTTATTTGGATGCGATATTGAGGAAAAAGACCCGCGTTTGTTTAAGGTAGAGGAGCGTTTTACAGGACCATCGGAAACCTCGCGGCTCGATCCTTTTAGTTCCTTAGACCGCCTGTGCATGTTGTGGACCTGTAAAGAGGCCATATTCAAATTAGTAGGAGTAACGGGAATCCGGTGGAAGGAACAATGTACTTTACTCCATGTTGACCTACCCGTTTTAACGTTTCAATTGGCCATACAAGACCGAATAATTCCCGTAAAATGTCATATTGAGCAAGTAGGCCCTTCGACATGGATTTCATTCGCATTTCATCAAAACCATGAGTGAATTATTACAACAATTAACCGATGGCATGCCGAGAATTGCCATTTTGATAGATCCTGAGAAAAACACGGATGCAACACTGTTCAGACAACAGGTACAACGTTTAGTTTCCGCAAAACCCGATCTCTTTTTGGTTGGGGGAAGTACGGCAACTCGAGAACAAACTGAAAACTGCATTGCGTTATTGTCCCAAGGTACAAAAATCCCCATTGTTCTATTTCCGGGAAGTTCGGAGCAGTTTTCTAAAAAGGCTGATGGCCTCTTGTTTTTAACCCTGCTCTCTAGCCGTAATCCCAAATACTTGATTGAGGAACAAATTAACAGCGCGACGGAAGTTGCTGCCTCGGGCATAGAGACCATTTCAACGGGTTATATATTAATCGACGGCGGTACCTCAACGAGCACCATCCGGGTATCCAACAGTTCTCCTCTTAACCAAAAGGAACTGCCCCTCATTCACAAAACCGCCCTAGCGGGAACGTTGATGGGACACAAAGCGATATATCTTGATGCAGGCAGTGGTGCCGTAAAACCCGTTTCCGAGGAGATTATTCACAGTATTTCCAGGGTTACAAAGCTCTTAATCGTCGGAGGAGGGATTAGAAGTAACGAGGCCATTCGATGTGCTCATCAAGCCGGAGCACATCTTGTAGTCATTGGAAATCACCTAGAATCCGAACCGGGTTTTGCCCAAGAAATAGCCCGTTATCAAAACGAGAGAAAAACGCTTAAGAATGAACTACTGCCTTGAAGCTCAGGTCCAGGCTTTCGACGTTGTGGGTTAAAGCACCTACGGAAATAAAATCTACCCCCGTTTCGGCATAAGCGACGATGTTTGCTTCGTTAATTCCACCGGAAGCCTCAACCTCAAAACGTTCTGGTATACTTGCAATGCATTGGGCAATCTGTTCGGGTGTAAAATTATCGAGCATTATACGGTCGATCGATGTTAGCTGAATGGCTTCACTTAACTCGGCTTCGTTTCGAACTTCCACCTCAATTTTCAGCGATAAATTGTTGATCTTCAAGTATTCTACGGTTTGATCAACGACCTTTGTAATTCCTCCGCAAAAGTCAATATGATTGTCTTTGAGCATTACCATGTCAAAAAGACCAAAACGATGGTTGAAACCGCCTCCAATGAGAACCGCTTGTTTTTCGAGCATTCGGAACCCGGGGGTTGTTTTTCGAGTGTCTAAAAGGCGTGCAGAGGTATGGGCGATTTTTTGCTGAAGTCGATGTGTTTTGGTGGCAATACCCGACATTCTTTGAAGAATGTTAAGCATTAAACGTTCTATAGACAGTGCATTCAACGCGTTTCCGAAAACAACGAAGGCAATATCCCCCGGTTTTACCTTATCTCCGTCTTTAAGAAAAGTTTGAAAATCAGCCGATGGGTCAGTCATCTGAACCAGCTCACGTGCCACCTCAATGCCAGCAATAATGCCTTCTGACTTGACGAGTAATTGAGCATGTCCTTTGGCAGATTTTGAAATCGCCGCTTGGGACGAATGATCTCCGGAACCCATATCTTCTTTCAACCAAAGCGCTAAGTTGGAACGCAGCATGGGTCAAATGTAATGAAGTAATTGCAAAAAATGCTGCCAACGCTTAACTTTGTTCAATGAGGAAGCACCGTTCTACCCATTTCATGGCTTTATCCCTTTTGGCGGTTTCCTTATGGTTTATTTCGATCAGTTACGGTCAAATCAACCCTTCGGATTTTTTAACTTCGGATCAATTTAGCCCGGAAACATTCGAAAAAAACTTGGGGTCGTTCAACATTCAAAAGGACGAACGATTGCTTCTTAATGCCTACAATTACCAATTGAAGGGGCAATTAAGCAACTTTGCAAAAACCATGGACGCCCTGAGTAGCCGTTCCGTTGGTTTTGAGGATCGGTCATTTTTTTCATGCTTTTACCATTTACAAAAGTCTTATTATTATGAGACTAAGGGACAAATCCCACTTGCACAAGAGGAAGCTTTATTGAGTCAAAAAATTGCCAAACAGCGGCATGACAAAACGTGGGAATCCTTGACCTATTCGAGAATGGGAAGGCTTTATGGAAAAGAAAATAAAAAAGACAGCAGTGTTTTTTTTCACAAAAAATCCATTGAGTTTGCCAAAAGAGCGGAAGGAAAACTAACCATGGCCTTGGTCCTACATGAATTTGCCATGACTAACAACCGATTTTTGCAAATTGAACAGGCGGTTGAACAAGAATTGCTCGCATTGGAATTGGTGCAAAAAATTAAAAACGACTATTACACCTCGAAATTCTATCAATTCATCGCTACACTATCCTTGAATGCGGGCAATTTGCGCGAATCAGAACACTACCTGCTGAAAAGCAACCAAAAGAACAATCGCCTCTCCAATAAATTGTTGGTATTGGAAAATGAACTGTTAAATTACCGCTTGTTATTACGAAAAACGTTGCCCAACGAGGTGGTAACCCATCTTCCAAAGACCTTAAGTACCTTAGAAAAACTTCAAGCAGAGGAAGCCGTTGGGGAAGCGTGGTTAATCTACGGACAAGCCCTCAGTTCTGTGAACAAGAGTGATGCTGCGATGCATGCGTTTAACCAAGCCCTAGGTACCTTTGAACAACAGACCTTTCCTCATAAAATGGCGGAAGTTTATTATTTAATGGGCGTTGATTTCTCTCGTAGAAATAACCTATTCCAAGCCGAGCAACATTTTAAGAAATCCATCAACATTTACGTGAACTTAAACGATTATCGGGGTATAAACGAAAACTACTATGCGTTGTCCGAGATTTTTGCTCGGTCAGGAAGAACGCAACAAGCCTTAAATTACTTGAAAAAGTATACGGAATTTTTGAAGAAAACCACTTTTTCCATTGATTCTAAGGCCATCGAGGAGTTAACACAATTGAATACCCGAGAGGAAAGGGAACGCCTCATCAACACGCAAGAGGAGGAATTATCAAAAGAACTCAAGGAAAAAGAAATTCTGCAACTGCAAAGCGACCGTCAACTCCTAGGCATTGTCATTGTCGTGGTGGTTTTTTTCTTATCGGGCTTAACCCTCTTTTTTGTCAATCGACAACGAAACACCCTTCAAGAACAACGCGAAACTGAAATGGCGCAAACCGTTCTCCGATCTCAGATGAATCCCCATTTCATTTTTAATGCGCTTGCCGTAATTCAAAGCTACATTTACGAAAGCACCCCAGAAAAAACCTCCAGTTTTCTTGTTAATTTCTCCCGACTTATTCGATTAATCCTCGAGAATTCCCCAAAAGAGTTCATTACCATCGACATTGAAAAAGAGATCTTAACCAAGTATCTTACCACGCAAAAATTGCGTTTTGAGGACCGTTTTAATTTTGAGTTAACCATCGATGAAGCCTTGATTTCGAAAAGAGCCCTTATACCTCCGATGATTACTCAACCATTTGTTGAAAATTCCATTGAACACGGCCAATTGCATACGGTTGCGGAGGGACTGATTAAAATAATCATGCATGAACGCGACGGCATGCTTGAGATTGAAGTAACCGATAACGGTGTAGGAAGGGAGAAATCAGCCAAGATTAAAAGAAATACCAACCATAAAAGCATGGCAATGGATATCACGAGAGAACGGATCAGAATATTGAACAAAAAGTATAAAGGAAAAGGCAGTTTAGAAATAACCGATTTAGATTCGATTTCAAAAACAGGGACACGCGTAATAATTTGTTTGCCATTGATTTACGAAAACATTATATTTGAAAGAAATGAAAAGAATCTTAATCATTGATGACGAAAAGAGGATACGCGACTTTGTAAAGCGCATGGTTGACTCTTTCGCTTTTGACGTCGAAGTGTACACCGACGGTGAAAATGTTGAAACGGGTCTCAAAGCAATACAAGAATTAAAGCCTGACATAGTCTTTTTGGACATTCAAATGCCGGATGGGACGGGGTTTGACCTCTTAAATCAGGTAGGGGAAAAGAACTTTGAACTGATTTTCATTACGGCATTTCAAGAATATGCCATCATGGCCATCAAATTCAGCGCTCTGGATTATATCCTGAAGCCCATCGATGCCGAGGAACTTAAAACGGCCTTACAAAACGCCTTGGATACCATCGATTTCAAAAAAGAGGAAACACAATATGAGGCGCTAACCCACAACCTCAACACCCATCAAAAACGTAAGTTGGTATTAAAAACGCAAGAAAGCGTTCATGTGGTAGATTTGAACGAAATCATCCGATGCGAGGCGGACAAAAATTACACGTTTTTCTATCTGAACAGTGGGAAGAAAATCTTGGTGTCGCGCACGTTGAAGGACTTTGAGCTCTTACTCGCCAACCATGGATTTTTCCGCGTACAGCAATCCCATCTGATCAACCTCGAGTACATTGTCCGCTATGATAAATCCGAAGGAGGATCTGTAATCATGAAAGATGGTGCTGCCGTTCCTTTATCTACTGCGAAAAAAGAACAGTTTTTTCAATTGTTGGAAAACCTTTAATCCAAAGCTTGTCGCAAGTCTTCGATTAAATCCTCCACATCTTCAACCCCAACGCTTAGTCGGATTAAACTATCCACTACCCCGCTTTTTTCTCGCTCCTCTTTGGGTATGGAAGCATGGGTCATGGTTGCCGGGTGGCCAATCAAAGACTCTACGCCTCCGAGCGATTCCGCTAATGCAAATAATTCGACCTTTTTAACTACAGCAAGCGCATCTTCTAAGTGATTTCCCTTTAAGGTAAATGAAATCATCCCTCCAAAACCGCGCATTTGCTTCGCTGCAATATCATGGTTTGGGTGAGCGGTGAAACCGGGCCAAAAAACCTTATCAACTCTCGGATGCGATGCCAGGAAGTGGGCCACTTTTTCCCCATTAAAGCAATGCCGCTCCATGCGCAAATGAAGCGTTTTTATCCCGCGTAATACTAAAAAAGAGTCCATGGGAGCGGTTACTGCCCCCGAACTGTTTTGAATTCTATAAATTTCCTGTGCGATGGCCTCGTCTTTCGTTATGAGAGCCCCCATGATTACATCGGAATGGCCTCCTAAGTATTTAGTTACCGAGTGCATCACGATATCCGCCCCTAAATCCAATGGAGATTGAAGAAAAGGAGTTGCGAAGGTGTTGTCTACGCACAACCATGCTCCTGCGGCACGTGCAATTTCAGCAGCCGCCTGAATGTCAATGATGTTCATCATGGGATTCGTAGGAGTCTCCACCCAAATCATTTTTGTTTTAGCGTTAACCTTGGCTTGGATGTTGCGGACATCGGTCATGTCCACGAAATGAAATACGAGTCCGTACTTTTCAAAAATGGTCTTAAAAATGCGATACGAACCGCCGTACAAATCATGGGTCGATATTACTTCGTCCCCTGGATTAAGCATTTTAATCACGCAATCGATGGCCGCCAATCCCGAACCAAAACACGCTCCGAACTTTCCATTCTCAATCGCGGCTAAATTTTTCTCCAAGGCATGTCGTGTAGGATTTAAGGTTCGTGAGTACTCGTATCCTTTATGGTTCCCCACGCCTTCTTGAACATACGTTGAAGTTTGGTAAATAGGGGTCATAATAGCCCCGGTCGCAGGATCCGGTGCAACTCCTTCGTGAATGGCTTTTGTGGCAAATTTCATGGTGGTAAAATTAGGAAATAATTGTAACGTATCGGTGAATTACGGTTTGTTACCGTAAAGAATCCCCGTGAAAACCTTACTTACCCTTTTCGTGCTATCGACCTTTTTTTTCCTGATGGTTCAAACGAGTATCCTGTCGAATGTCACGCATGTTTTCGACATCAAAGAAGATAAAATCACAGAATCGGTTACCAAACATCAGTTGTTTAACATTTCTTTTTCAGACTCCCTTTTGGTGCACAACGTATTCAACGATGACCGTGAACTTTTGGAAAGCCAAATTTACCGAATAACCGCTTTGGGGAAGAACGATAATTTAATAACCTTCACTGCCCTTTCGGGTGTTTCAGGACTCAGCTATGTTTATATGCTAAAAACCGATGTGGACTTCATGAGCCTGATGCAGTTTTTTCAAGACGAGCAAACCTTACAGATATTTGAAGGCCCCAATGCCCCCTTATAACCGTTCAATCAACCTTGAGTTCTTGAAGGGGACGCCAAAAATGATGCTGAAAATCCTGGATTTGATTTTCAATCACGGTTATTCCTTCCGCGGTCAATTTTCTTTCCATTTCATCGGGTTCCGAAAAGTGCATTTTACCGGTCAGTAGGCCGTTTCGGTTTACCACACGGTGAGCGGGGATATTCAAGAGTTTATGGCTTGCGTTCATGGCCCATCCCACCATTCTTGCGCTGCTTTTAGAACCCAAGGCTTCTGCAATGGCGCCATACGTAGTAACCCTTCCCTTGGGTATTAGGCGAACTATCTGATAAACTGCCTCAAAGAAATCCTTATTTTGGGTCATTGCACAAAATTACGGAATGAAAGGAATTTATACGGTTTTACTTCTATAGGGAGCTGCTTTTCATGCTCGTGTTTTTCAAATAAGAGTCTTTCAAATGGAACCAGCTGGCTGCTTTTGTCTGCATCCTCGGTGCGGTTTATTTTATTTTCAAGAAATAAAAAAAGCCGCACTGGGCGGCTTTCCATCATTCCTTAGAATTTTATTTTTTGCAGCAATCTTTCATGCCCTTGCCTCCGATCCATTTCCCGTTTTTATCGTAATGTGATAAACAAGTTGCTTTCTCTTCAGCAGAACAGCCTTTTTCATCGCACATCTTTGCGCATTCGTCTTTGGTCATGGTAGCGCATTTGCTCATATCGCATTCCCCAATCATTTGAGCGCCTTCTTTGCACTTTCCGGATTGCATTCCCGATTTGCACATGGCTGCTTCGCTGCATCCTTCTTTTTTCTCGGCACAACATGCTGACATTTTCTTTTCGCAATGTGGATTTTTCCCTTCAGAAGCATGGCCATTGCCAAGAATTGGCGCGATCACCAAGCCAACTAAACAGGTTAATTTAATTAAGATGTTCATGGATGGTCCTGAGGTATCTTTGAATGGATCACCAACAGTGTCACCCGTTACAGCCGCTTTGTGTGCGTCTGAACCTTTAAACGTCATTTCGCCGTTAATTTCTACCCCAGCTTCGAACGATTTTTTAGCGTTGTCCCAAGCTCCCCCTGCATTGTTTTGGAAGACCGCCCAAAGAACCCCAGAAACGGTGACTCCCGCCATATAACCACCAAGCATTTCTGCAATCAGTTGGTTGTCGTACCCTAACAACATGGGAAGGATAGCAATCGCAATGGGAAAACCAAGGGTTAACACTCCTGGCAACATCATTTCACGAAGCGCTGCCTTGGTGGAAATTTCAACGCACTTTCCGTACTCAGGCTTACCGGTTCCTTCCATAATGCCCGGAATCTCTCGAAACTGACGGCGTACCTCATAAACCATGTCCATGGCTGCTTTACCCACCGAGTTCATCGCAAGTGCTGAGAATACCACTGGAATCATGCCTCCAATAAAGAGCATCGCCAATACCGGAGCTTTGAAAATATTGATTCCGTCAATGCCCGTAAATGTTACGTAAGCAGCAAATAAGGCCAACGAAGTTAAGGCTGCTGAAGCAATAGCAAATCCTTTTCCGGTTGCTGCTGTCGTGTTTCCAACGGAATCTAAAATATCGGTGCGTTGGCGTACTTCTTTTGGAAGTTCGCTCATTTCAGCAATTCCACCTGCATTATCTGAAATAGGACCAAAAGCATCGATGGCTAATTGCATCGCGGTGGTTGCCATCATGGCTGAAGCGGCTAATGCCACACCGTAAAAACCGGCTAACGCATACGATCCCCAAATAGCTCCCGCGAACAACAACACGGTAGGGAAGGTAGAAATCATCCCTGTAGCAAGACCAGCAATAACGTTGGTTCCAGCTCCAGTCGCCGATTTTTGCACAATTTTTAAAACCGGTTTTGTACCAAGACCTGTGTAATATTCCGTCACGGAAGAAATAACCCCACCTACCACTAATCCAACGATGGCGGCGAAAAACACCCTGAGTGAAGAAATATCCTTAACTCCTTCTCCAAAAAAGTTCATTTGCATAGTGGAAGGTAGCATCCAAACCACTAGTCCATAACAAGCCACGGCCGTTAGCCCAATGGAAACCCAATTTCCAACGTTCAATGCCCCCTGAACTTGTTTTTCTTTGTCGTCGTTGCTAGAGATTTTCACCAACATCGTTCCAATGATTGAGAAGATAATTCCAACTCCGGCAATAGCCATGGGTAAAAGGATAGGCCCAATTCCTCCAAATTTGTCGGAAATACTCCCTCCCATGTCGTTGATTACGTAATTTCCAAGAACCATCGCAGCCAAAACGGTAGCCACGTACGAACCGAAAAGGTCTGCTCCCATCCCCGCAACGTCTCCAACGTTATCGCCAACATTGTCGGCAATTGTGGCTGGGTTACGCGGATCATCTTCAGGAATTCCAGCTTCCACTTTTCCCACTAAGTCAGCACCAACATCTGCCGCTTTCGTGTAAATACCACCACCTACTCGGGCAAACAATGCGATGGATTCGGCACCCAAAGAGAACCCTGCCAAGGTCTCCAATACTACGGTCATATCCTCCGTATTGGTCCATTGACCTCCCATAAAAATCTGAAAGAAAATGATGAAAAAACCGGTCAATCCAAGAACGGCAAGGCCTGCGACTCCAAGTCCCATAACGGTACCACCGCCGAAGGATATTTTCAAGGCTTGTGGTAAACTGGTTCTTGCGGCTTGCGTGGTGCGAACGTTGGTTTTAGTAGCGATTTTCATCCCCATATTACCTGCCAAAGCCGAAAAAATGGCTCCAAAGATGAATGCAATTACAATCATCCAGTGGGTCTTAACCCCCGGAATAAAGGTAATGCCAGCAAGCACAATACTAGCGGCTATTACAAAAATGGCTAATAAACGGTACTCAGCTTTCAAAAAGGCTAAAGCACCTTCATAGATGTAATCGGAAATTTCCTTCATTTTCCCATCGCCTGCATCTTGTTTCAATACCCAAGCACGCTTCATGGCCATGAAAACCAAACCAATCAAAGCTAATGCGATTGGCACATAAATCATCATTGATTCCATTGTATATTAAGTTTAATTTGTCGGCAAAAGTAGATTTTTCTCGTAAAGTATGCAAATAACGAGGCTATTGCTTACTGAACGCGATTAGTCTTTCGAAATAATATCGAACAATTCGTCCAAATTCGGAGAGATGATGATTTCAATTCGGCGGTTTTTAGCTTTATCCGCGGGGTCCACTGGTTGAAATTCGCTTCGACCCGCAGCAATTAACTTTGCTGGGTTCATTTTGGAGTTTGCCAGCAGTATTTCTACCACCGAGGTTGCTCGCAAGACGGAAAGTTCCCAGTTGTTTCTTGGAAATGAAGCGCTGTTCAATTTATCGGTGTCGGTGTGCCCTTCGACCACAATTTCCAAATCTTTTTCATTTTCCAGGGCTTTACCTATTTGCTGAAGGGCCTTTTTCCCTTCGCTTTCCACCACGATGCTACCTGACTTGAACAAAAGCTTTGCCTCCATGCTGACATAGATTTTTCCGTTCTTTTGTTCGACTTTTAGTCCTTGATTTTCAAAACCGATTAAGGCATCGGTCACCTTTTTCTTTAATAAATTCAAGGCATCCTCTTGACGTTTTAATAAATCCTCTAATTCATTAACTCGGCGTTCCCGCTCTTCTAATAATTGTTGTTTGTTGCGTAATTCCGCCTCCAAAGTCACCAAGGCTTCGGATTTTTTTTGCAATTCAGTCGTTTTGGCTTCAAGTTGTTTTTGCAAAGCCGAGGTTTCCTTTTGGCCCGTGGATTTATAACGTTCGAATGTTTTGGTTAACTCATCAAGTTCCTTCATGGAACTGCCCAACTCCCTGGTAAGACTTCGTTTTGAATTGCCAAGACGAGCTGTATCAAGTCGCAATGCGGCTATGGTTTTATTAGCAGTATCCAGCTTCGCCAACAACAGTTCCGATTTTGATTGAAAAAGTTCACTGCTTTCCTTGAATTTAGCCAATTCTTCCGTACAAATGCGCTGTTGCTCTTGCAATGCCTTGAATTTCTTTGAGGAAACGCAAGATGCTACCAAGGACAGTAAAAACAGGAAAACCAATGACTTTCTCATGAGGGTATTTTTTTTACAAAAATCAGGCTTTACCCTTTGTAAAAACCAATATTGTCCTTGAGTTTTTAACATACAACCTTTAATTGCCGCAACTTTGTCCCTATCTTTATGGGCACATGTCCTATTTTGAACAACTGTTAACGGGGTCGATACTCCGAACCGGATTGGAGTTTATTGCAACCGCACTTGGCACCGTTTACCTCCTCTTGATTGCACAAAAAAAGGCGAGTGCTTGGTTGCTTGGGACCCTGTCGTGCATTATTTTTGCGGGACTTTGCTTTGAATCTCACTTGGTGTATCAAGGAATCATTCAAACCTTCAATGTTATCATGGGAATTTATGCTTGGTTGCATTGGAAAAAGGGAATTGAGCCCGTAAGATCGATGCCTTCCATCGGCATTCTTTCGCTCATTTCTTTTCCAATATTGCTCCTGCTGTCAAGGTTGATCCAAAAGGCCGAGGATTGGACCGTATCGTTGGACCAAGTTGCCTTGCTTTATTCGGTGGTGGCAACTTATCTCACTTTTCGATTGATTGAAGAGAATTGGCATCTTTGGTTATTGGTGAATGCGGTAACTGCCTACACGGCTTGGGTCAACGGCTTCGCGTTTTATGCCGGCATGTCCCTTATCTATGTTCTAATGTCCATATACGGTTTATTGAAATGGAAGCGAACTTAGACCCGGAACTTCGAATTGCCTTTACCGGTCCCGAATGTTCGGGTAAAAGTACGATGGCCACATGGCTGTCCGAGCATTTATCCCTCCCCTACATCGAGGAACAAGCTCGAGCATACTTGTCCGAAATGCCTTCCTACTCGTGGGAGGATGTCCAGCAAATTGGTCAACGACAATTCGCAATGAATCACACCTCAAAGACCTGCATTTGTGATACTGAAATGACGGTTATTCGCATTTGGGAGAAGGTCAAGTATGGCCGTATCTCCAAAATTACAGAGGCACTGTCGGCAAATGATACCTACACCTTCTTGTTTTTGTGCACACCCGACTTTCCCTGGGAGCCGGATCCCTTAAGGGAACATCCAGAAGAACGCGCCTTCTTGTTTTCTCTGTATCGTCACGACCTCGACTCCAGAGGGTTGAATTACCATGTTTTAAGCGGAAAGGAGGAAGATCGAAAAGCCAAGATTTTATCCGTTCTAACCTCGTAATTGGCTAACTTTGCAGGAATGAAATCCATCGCTGCATTTACTTTTATTATTGTGGTTGCCATTTCCATTGCTTATTACCTTACGTTGCAATCGAACCGCAAAAAACTGCCCTTTATCAACCCGAACGACGTGCAACAAGAAATGGTTGATTCAAGCCTGCTTGGCATAGGACACGGTCACCGCATTGGTCGTTTTACGCTGAAGGACGAACAAAACAATGTAATAACGGATAAGGCCATTGATGGAAAAGTATTTGTTGCGGAGTATTTTTTCGCAACCTGTAAAAGCATTTGTCCCATCATGAACCAACAGATGCAAAGGATTCAAGAACGATTCAAAGGAGAAAAAAAATTCAACATATTAAGCTTCACCGTCGACCCTGAAACGGATACCCCAGCGCAACTGTTAACCTATGCCAAAAAACACGGATATTCACCAGGCCAGTGGCATTTCATCACGGGAAATAAAGATTCCTTATACCGCTTGGCAAGAACCTCTTTTTTTGTGTTAAAACCCGCCGAAGCACAAAACCTAGGCGATGCCGGTAGCGACTTTATCCACACCAATAATTTTGTCTTGGTCGATCAAAACCGCCAAATACGGGGATACTACGATGGCACCAATGCTTCGGAAGTGGATCAACTCATGGAAGACATCGATATTTTACTCAAAAACCGTTAAGATTTCGCATAATTCGCTACCTTTCGGGTCGTGAAAATTTTATCCATAACTGTACTTGTTCTTTTAACGTCGGTTGGTTTTGGCTTCGGGCAAAACTATCAAGGGGAAAAATTCATTCCAAAACCGGTCAAACCCAAGGCCGCAACTTGTGCTCCTCCCACGACAACCTCCTTTCTCGAACTGAACAATGTTCGGGCGATGATTCATACCGCTGGAAATCTTTGGCAACGCCCCAATGAAAACCTCTCCCAATATGAAGTTCCTAAGAACTCTGGAATCATGGCCTTGTTTACCGCAGCACTTTGGCTGGGTGGCACAGATGTAAATAATCAGCTCAAACTCGCAGCATTGCGCTACCGCAACGGTCAAGACTATTGGACCGGTCCGCTTTCGCAGGTATTTGCAGAAACCACCTACGAAGAATGCGAAAAATACGACAAGCATTTTATCAGCACCAGAGACGAAATCCGGGAATTCAATGCATGGTTTGAAACAGGACTATCGGACCAACAAAACGGAACAAATCAACAGGCGGTGCTTTTTCCTAATTATCAGGTTCCGGAAATTGTAAAAACATGGCCTGCTCACGGAAATACGGCCCTTGGTCAGGATTATTACCTCGCGCCATTTTACGATTTCAACGACGACGGAACATACAAATGGGAAGACGGGGATTATCCGTGGTATGACATTAAGCAAGACAAGCAGTGCAATGTAGACCGTAAAGTTTCCCTTTATGGGGATAAGAATTTTTGGTGGGTAATGAACGACAAGGGTAATATCCATACAGAAACGGGTGCCGATCCTATTGGAATGGAAATTCGGGCACAAGCCTTTGCTTTTGCGTCGAACGACGAAGTCAATAACATGACTTTTTACAACTATGTCCTGATCAATCGCGGTACTCAAACCCTGTACAATACGTATTTCGGATTTTTCACCGACGGAGCCCTTGGGGATCCCTTTGACGACTATGTGGGTTGCGACGTAATGCGCGGCTTGGGATATTATTACAACGGAGACAACTTCGACGGGGACAACTCTGGTTTTAAAGGGTACGGGTATTCTCCTCCAGCCGTTGGTGTCGATTTCTTTGAAGGACCTTATCAAGACGACGACGGTATTGACAATGCTTTTGGAATTGGGGAAAATGAGGCGTTAAACGGGATTGGATACGGCGACGGCATTATCGACAACGAACGCTTTGGCATGCGGCGTTTTCTCTATTATTCCAACACCACCAATGGTGCCAACGTGAACCAAACCGACCCGATTGCTGCCTCGGATTACTACAACTATTTGCGAGGATTTTGGAAAGATGGAACCAAATTCGTGTACGGCGGAAGCGGGCATATTTCAGATCCGCAAGCAGATCCCCTGAGCCCTTGCGACTTTATGTTTCCCGGGACTTCGGACATTTACGGATGGGGAACGGGTGGCGTTATCAAACCCAATTGGACCGAACAAACCGCTAACAATACCCCCAACGACCGTAGGTTTGTCCAAAGTGCTGGGCCTTTTATCTTGAAACCTGGTGCCGTTAATAACATTACTGTGGGGGTTGCCTGGGCCCGCTCAAACGGTGGCGACCCCTTTCAATCCGTTGAAACCTTGCGAAGAGCCGACGATAAAGCACAGGCGCTTTTTGAAAACTGTTTTAAGGTTATGGATGCTCCCCATGCTCCCGAGGTTAGCGTCCAAGAATTGAGTAATGAAATCATTTTGTTCTTATCCAATGCGCCTAATTCGAATAATTATCAAGAAGCTTACACCGAAGTTGATCCCTTCATTGTTCCGCCTTCCCCCAACGACGACAAAACCTTTCGTTTCCAAGGCTATCAAATTTTTCAATTGAAAAACAATACCGTAGCCTTGTCCGATTTGAACAATCCCATGAAAGCCCGCTTAGTCGCTCAATGCGATATTGAGGACGGCATCTCCCGAATCATCAATTTCGAATTCGACGAAGAATTGGGTTTTGCTGTACCAAAAGAAAAGGTCAACGGTGAAAACAAAGGCATACGTCACAGCTTCCAAATTACCCAAGATGTTTTTGCCCAAGGACAAAGCCGATTGGTTAATTTCAAGAAATACTACTACATGGCGATATCCTATGCCTACAATAACTACAAGGATTACAACCCCAACGACCCCTTAAGTTTGGATGGGCAAAAAATGCCCTACATTGCCAGCCGAAAAGGTCCCATGGGGGAAGTAAAAATCATTGAGGCTATTCCCCACAACCCGATGCCGGAAGCAGACGGAACGTACCAGATGATCAGTTACGGTTCAACGCCTCGCATTACGCGTTTGGACGGTTACGGTAACGGAAACCGCTCTTTGGAGTTCACCGACGCCACGTTGAATACGATTGTTAACGATGGTTTCATGGCGGAGCCTGAATATGATTACGGTCAAGGACCGGTCAACATCAAAGTAGTAGACCCCTTGAACCTCAAGGGTGGGTACTTTGAGTGCCGTTTCCGCGATTACACACCAACTTCACCGGGCAATGCGGCCGATACGGCAAGTTGGGTGATTTACCGTTATGATACCAAAGGTGGAACGATACAAGACTCCGTGAGTTCGGATCGCACGATCAACGGCGACAACGAACAAATCATTCCTGAATGGGGAATTTCGGTTCAGATCCATCAAGAGAATTATTATTTTGCCTCAGGTTCGGGGAACATTACCGCGAAGACTACGGACATGATTGAATCTTCGATTACGTTTGCGGATTCTTCCAAGCGTTGGTTGGGCGGTGTTCCGGACAACGATGCCTATTTCCCAACAAACTGGATACGGTCAGGGGATTACGCGCCAAATAACACGGTTGGTGATCCCGGATACGAGTGCCTTCCTGACGGTCCTGTTTACTTGAATCCTTGTAATTACCCCGACGATGCGGGAGCGGATCCCAACCAGCGCTACGAAAGTGTATTGGATGGTACGATTGCGCCTCACCGGGTAACCGGCTATCAAGCGGATTACATGCCTTTGGCATACTTTGGAACCTTTAACGGGTCTTCGCGCACGAATGCTTCGATATCCTTTTTGCCCAGTGTGAACATTGTAATCACCAGCGACAAGTCGAAATGGACGCGTTGCCCGGTGGTGGAACTTGGTCGCACGGCAGGCTTAAATGTAGGAGGTGCTGCTCCAGGAGCCTTGAGAAAAAGCCCGAGCGTGGACAAGAACGGTAACCCTGACGGAACGGGAACAGGCATGGGATGGTTCCCGGGCTATGCTGTAGATTTGGAATCGGGTGCTCGCTTGTACCTAGCCTTTGGAGAGAATTCGTTCTTGGGTGGTGAGAACGGAGCGGACATGGTTTGGAATCCAACGGACAAGTTCGTGAGCAGTGTAGGAACTCCGCTGATGGGAGGAATGCATCCGATTTATGTGTTCAGCTACAAGCAAAAAACCATCAACGGGTTCAATTCCAGCTACGACTTCCCAGCCTATGTTCCTGCTCAA
>CANMUN010000035.1 GCA_947500875.1 Flavobacteriales bacterium
ACGCCGTTTTCGGAGATATAGCCTCCGATTCCTTTTACGTTTTGATCCCCTCCGGAACAAAATGCTTTGTCTCCTGCTCCGGTCAGCACCACCACACCGATATCGTTGCGTTCCCTGCAAATGGCCATGGCCTCCAACATTTCCATATTGGTTTCAGGGCGGAAGGCATTGTACACTTGTGGACGGTTGATGGTAATTTTGGCGATACCTTCAAAAAATTCGAATTTAATGTCTTGATAAGTCTTTATTGAAACCCATTTCCGCATGCTGTGTTTTTTACAAAGGTAATAACAATCAACGAGGGGGAGAGTTTAGGTAAGGGGTTAATTTCACTATTGTACGATGAATTTTTTGATACGGTCGGTACCGACCAGCTGAAGGAAATAAATGCCGGGTAACAAATCCAAGTCATAGGAAGTGTTGGGTTCGTAAGTAAATGATTGCAATTCGCCGAGAGCGTTAAATAACCTAATGACAGCGTTGTAGGGACTAGAAAGTTGAAGTTGAAATTTTCCAGAATTCGGATTAGGCAGTATGTTGAATTCGAAAGGTTCACTTTCTTCAAGGTTCAAAGGCGCATTGCATTTGGGGGTTTTAAGCGTTAGGAAAGTGGTCGCACTCGGGATAGGATTATCGGTGACATAACCGGTAAACCGCGTAAAAAATTTGTTGGATACGGAAGTGAGGGTATTCGTTTGAAGCATATTGCAAGAGGTAAAACACGGGTTAGATCCGCTGTTGTTCATGTGTGACCACCAAATTTCAGGTTGTTTAGGCCATGAGGGAGAAAAGGCATTTTGCATGTGAATTCCACCCCATAAAAAACCTCCATTTGGATGTTGTTTTATAACCCTTCCTTCGCCGTAATAGTCAGTATAGCGTTTTGCCCAAAGCACATTGCCTGAAGGATCTGTTTTCAAAATAAAAGGTTTGTTTCCAGGAGTAACATAGTTAACTTCATCGTAATAATACCCTGTCAGGTAAAGTTCGTCGTTCGCTGTAATGAAGGCATCTTCAAAAAATTGTTCGTTGTCCGTATTCTCCACTTTGTAGTCTTTTGACCACAAGAGGGTCCCATTTAAATCAACATTGGTAAGGGTAACGGAATAATCGTTGTTGAAAATTGATTGCCCACATAATAACAGCGTATTATCATTTTTTTTTAATATTTTGAGAATTCTCCCTGCAGGCGCCACATAGGTTTTTGCCCAAATAAGATCTCCATTGGAATTCAATTTCATGAGAAGTAAGCCTCCTCCACTTGTGGTAGTGCCACCAACGTATATCTCGTCATTTGGGGCAATATAAAGACAATAACCGATTTGCTGTCCAGAGTTGCTACCATATGATTTTGTCCAAACCGTATCACCTTGTGAGTTCAAACGAGCAATGAACGTCTTTAAATTATAGGTCGAGTGATAATAATACCCAACACAGAGCCGATCTCCATTAGACATGATGCCCCCAGCATACCCAATATCATTTCCATCGTTCATGAGGTTACCAAAAGATCTTCCCCACAAAAACTGTCCATCTTCCGTGGCTTCTGCCACCCAGAAATCTGCCTTACACACACCGTTGCAAAGAAGACCCGTTCCTCTGCCTGTTAACAAGAGATTTCCTTCCGGAGTTCTTGCTATAGCATTGATTTCCTCATAGGATGTTGTTTTTGAGTAGACCATATTTCCGGATGGGTCAAACCTGCTCAAGGTTCCTATTTCTGAAACCGTCCCGCCTCCTAAGGGTGAGCGTTTTAAAAAACCTGCAACGAATAATTCTTGGTTATTATTGAAAACTGCATCATTTACATAGTCTTGGGCACTTCCGTAAGCTAAGGTATCCAAACCATAAAGCCCATTGATGTTTTGGCCCTTCATATGAATGCAGCTAAAAAAGGACAACAAATAAATAATACATTTCATGGCATCTATTTTTTAATGAGCTCTTTAATTCCGGCAACCAACTCGTCGAGGTCCTCGAACGAGGTGTAAACATTGGGTGTTACGCGAATTCCATTGACTTTTTCATATTCGATGGCAACGGTATGCACTTTTCGGTTTTTAAACAGGGCCGCTTCGATTTCGGAACCCTTCATACCTTGAATACCAATGTTTGCAATTCCGCACGAGTAGTTTTTTTCCAGCGGCGAATAAAATACCACACCGGGAAGGTTTTTTACTTGATCGGTCCAGTACTTTTTTAGGGCGAAAATCCTTTTTTCTTTGCGTTCAGAACCAATGGCAAGATGAAAATCCACCGCGCTTCCAATGGCCATTTCAGCGGCAAAGGATCGCGTTCCAAGCGACTCAAACTTGCGAATGTTGTCGCCGTCGGGCTGATCGTTTGACAGCAAGGCCCAAACTTTTTTGATCTTGTCTTTTTTAATGTACATCAACCCGCTACCGAACGGAGCACACATCCATTTGTGAAGACTCGTTCCGTAATAATCGCATCCAAGTTCAGGGATTTCGTACACTGTATGAGCTAAAGTATGGGCGCCATCGACAATCACTTCAGCACCGTTTTTATGGGCTAAATCCGCGATTTTCTTCATTACTGAAACAGGAATGATCTGCCCTGTCCAGTTAATAAGATGCGTCAAGTAAACTATTTTGGTTTTGGGAGTTATCGCCGCTGCGTAGATTTCATAAATGTACTTATCATCAGTGGTTGGCATGTTCAGTTCTACCCATTTCAAAGCTATTTTATCCCGTTTCTCCCGCTGTTTCCAGGCATTTCGCATGTTCGGATAGTCGTATTTTCCTACCACCACCTCGTCGCCTTCTTTAAGGTCTAACCCAAAAATGATGGTGTTTAATGCTTCCGTTGCATTTCGGTTAATGCTGATCTCTTCGGGATCGGTTCCGCAAAATTTAGCCAGTTTTTTCCGCAACGGTTCCCTTCCTTCGTCAAGGCTTCGCCACATGTAATAGGTTGGGGCTTCGTTGCACCATTGGTAGTATTTGATGTGCACGTCTTGTACTTGCTTCGGTTGAGGGCTTACGCCGCCGTTGTTCAGGTTGATGATATTCGATGAGGTAGTATAGCACGACCTAACCCACGCCCAAAAATCGTCTTCGTCCATCTCAGGAATTGCAGAATAATCCAAGGACGGAATATGGTTTGCAGCGTGCGCCCAGGGATCCAGGGCAGCGGCAGCCAAGACTCCACCGGCTAACGCAGCGGATTGTTGAATGAATTTTCTTCTACTTGACATTGTACAACTTTCCAATGAAGGTACAAATTTTTACTTTACAACGAACTCATCGGCAAAAATCCACGGAGTGTTTCCTTCCCCTGGCATCCCAGCGGGTATGGCTTCAAGGCCTTTGAAGGTGAGCAGAATGTATTGTGTTTTTTGTCGGTACTTTATCGAGGTGCGTTCCGCCGAAATCTTAAAAGTGTTCTGTTGGTTACGGTCGGTTAAAATAGCCACTTCCTCAGGTAAGTGAATCCATGAGGAGGGCTCTTGTAAAAAACCTAATTCTAGACCTCTTATCTTGGTTTTTTTTCCTAAATCAATGCGTATGGTTACCGAATTGGTGTCGAAGCCCACCCACTGATTTCCCCTCCAAGGACGAGCTCCAAATTGACCGTCGACGAGGGTTAAATCCCCAGAATTGTAGCGTTCGTTGGGAGGAGTGATATAGGTAATCATGGCCCCCAATCCTTGATGAGCATTGAGCGTTAATGAATCGGCACAGCAAGGGGAGAAAAAGGTTAATTGATGGTCTTGCGATGTTTTGGACGGGCGCCTAACGTCAAGGGTTTTCCTCCTGTCCAACCAAATGCCATTATAGCCATCGTTTGAACTTACTACCACGGACTCACTGGAATCTTTGAATTCAAATCCTAGCGATATTCCATTGGGTATTCTGTTAAATTTAATGCTTGGTTTCATGAAGCTTAAGGAAACATAGGCATTGAGGTCTGCGCCAATGAGCCTAGGAATGTGATGCATTTTAAGCACTTCCTCGAACGCTTCGTAGGGTGCTTTTGAGCCTCCCCAGAGGGCTTGGCTTAAGGCGATGGCTCGTGGGTACGTCATGTAGGTTAATTGATCAAAAGTAGGAATGTACTCGGTCCATAAATTGGCCTGTCCTCCTAAAATGAACGGAGCTTCTTGAGCGCTTAGCTCTTTGGGGATAGGATGAAAATCGTACACTTTTTCTAATGGGGTGTAGCCACCAATGGCCAACGGTTCCGAGGTCGATTTTGATTGGTAATGGTCGAAATAACAATGCGATCCTGGGCTCATGACGACAAAATGTCCTTCTTTTGCCGCAGCAATGCCTCCTTCCGTACCTCGCCAAGACATCACCGCTGCACCGGGGGATAATCCTCCTTCCAGGATTTCATCCCAGCCCATTAAATTCCGTCCCCGTTTTTTCAGATATTGGTCCATTTGACCAATAAAATAGCTTTGCAGTTCGGCTTCATCCTTTAATCCTAAAATGCGCTTTTTTGTTTGGCAATTCGGACAAGTTTTCCACCGAGTTTTAGGCACTTCGTCACCGCCGACATGAATGTAAGTACTTGGAAAAAGCGTCAATACTTCATCCAAGATGTGCTGCAAGAAAATGAGGCTGCTGTCCTTGGTGCAGAATACGTCGTCGAATACTCCCCAAAGGCCTGGGACCGATTGTTGTTTTCCCGTGCAAGAATATTGAGGGTAGGCGGCCAAAGCAGCCCGCGCATGTCCTGGCATTTCAATTTCTGGAACCACCGTAATGCAGCGTTGTGCGGCATAGGCAACGATTTCCTTGATTTGATCCTGGGTATAATACCCTCCGTAATGTTGGGTATTCCAAGTTCTTGGGAAAGTAGCGTAGTGGTTTTCAACGGTGCTGTCGCGCCAAGCGCCAATGGAGGTTAACTTCGGATACTGCTTAATTTCAATTCGCCAGCCTTGGTCGTCGGTTAAATGCCAATGAAACACGTTGAATTTATACATCGACATGAGATCGAGGTACTTTTTAACTTCCTCCACGGTAAAAAAATGCCGCGCTACATCGAGGTGAAGACCTCTCCAAGAAAACGTTGGAAAATCTTTCACAAAACAGGAGGGAGCCTCGTAGGAATTTGCTGGTTTGTTGAAAGTCATCAGTTGAAACAAAGACTGCAAGGCGTGGAAGCAAGAAGCCTCGCTGGTGAAGGAGATGCGAATGCCGGTGGAGCTTACGCTAATCGCGTAGGATTCGGGATACGCCCCCGTTAGGGGTTGAAATGCAATTTCAGGGCTTGGTCTGTTATCGGTTGAGTCTTTCCAAAACACCTCATTTATGCCGTAAAGTTTAGCAATTTCGGGCATCACATGCCCAAGCTTAGCGGGAAGGGACAACCGATTAAACACGAGTTTTTCGCTTCGAAAAGGTGGGTTTTGGTCCGAAGCAGGTACGAATGTAACCGGTTTTGGTAGGATTGGACAAGTGATTTGAGCGATGGAATACGTCGTAAGGAACATCAGCACTCCGAAAAATAGGTTACCCATGAGGTAAAATTACGCTAAAAATGAAAAAGGCCGGATATCCGGCCTTTGACTAGTTTCTGTGAAGGATTGGAAACTTCAGTTTGGTTTTGTTTTGCTCCAAGGATTTACTGAAATTCAGTAAAAATGACACCGTGGATGCAGGGACGGTTGGACCGTTTTTAAGCGGGTTAACACGTTTTGTTTTTTTGTACTTATACGACATAGGCTAATTTTTTCAGGTTAACGCAAGGTTCTTTCGATTATTGCATCGGCTTTTATTTATGTTTATTTTTATCTTTGTCGTCCATCAACTGAGTAATTTATGTCAAGCAAAATTCTACCTGGAGTAGCAAGCGGAGACCAAGTTCAAGCCATTTTTCAATGGGCGAAAGAAAAGAAATTCGCGCTACCAGCGGTCAACGTGACCAGCTCGTCTACGGTGAATGCCGTAATCGAAACCGCCGCGAAACTCAACGCGCCGGTAATTGTTCAATTTTCCAACGGGGGAGCGCATTATTTTGCAGGAAAAGGCTT
This sequence comes from Flavobacteriales bacterium, assembly GCA_947500875.1. Taxonomy (GTDB): domain Bacteria; phylum Bacteroidota; class Bacteroidia; order Flavobacteriales_D; family Crocinitomicaceae; genus UBA952. The sequence continues at coordinate 6,005 of CANMUN010000035.1, forward strand.
GTCGAATTCCGAAGAAAAAGCGGCCATACTCGGAGGTATTTCTGGAGCTCGACACGTGCATGAATTGGCGGAAGCCTATGGTGCAACCGTGATTTTACATACCGACCACTGCGCCAAGAAGTTATTACCTTGGATCGATGGTCTATTGGATGCAGGGGAAGCTTTTTTTGCGCAAAGCGGTAAACCCCTCTACAGTTCGCATATGTTGGATTTGTCGGAGGAGCCCCTCCATGAGAACATTGAAATTTGTAAGGCTTATTTGGCGAGAATGTCCAAAATTGGTATGACCTTGGAAATCGAATTAGGCATCACGGGTGGGGAAGAGGACGGTGTGGATAATTCGGGCGTCGACAGTTCCAAGCTGTACACTCAACCGGAAGAAGTCGCTTTTGCTTATGAAGAATTGATGAAAATTTCTCCTCGATTTACCATTGCAGCAGCTTTCGGAAACGTACACGGCGTTTATAAACCGGGTAACGTTGTTTTGAAACCCGTTATTTTGAAAAATTCTCAGGACTACATTCAAACTAAATTCAACACCGGTCATAATCCTGTGGATTTTGTGTTCCATGGCGGTTCGGGGTCAACCTTAGAAGAGATTCGTGAGGCTATCGGATATGGGGTGATTAAAATGAACATTGACACTGATTTACAATTCGCTTTTACCGAAGGCGTTCGCGATTATGTCGTTAAGAATGTTGAATACCTGAAAACGCAAATTGGAAATCCAGAAGGCGACGATAAGCCGAACAAAAAGTACTATGATCCGAGAAAATGGATGCGTGACGGTGAACTAACGTTCATGAAGCGTTTGGAACAATCCTTTTCCGATCTCAATAACATTAATACATTATGAGTTGGTTCAAAAGAAGTAAAGAGGGGATCACTACGAAGACCGAGGAGAAAAAAGAAACCCCGGATGGTTATTGGTCCAAGTGTTCCAATTGTAAAACTCTATTCATCACAACGGATTTAGCGAAAATGAATTTCGTTTGCGACCGTTGTTCGCACCACGAACGCATCGATGCGCAGACGTATTTCGAAATCATCTTCGATGAAAGCAAATTTACCGAATTAGATGAGGCCTTAAGTTCCGGTGATCCATTGGGTTTTGAGGATACAAAAAAGTACACGGACCGCGTAAAAAGTACCCAGAAAGCGACGGGATTAAAAGATGCCATTCGTACGGCACACGGTACCTTAGAGGGTCAGCCTTTGGTGGTTGCAGCCATGGATTTTGGTTTCATTGGTGGTTCCATGGGCAGTGTTATGGGAGAGAAAATTTCTCGGGCAATTTTGAAAGCAATTGAGTTAAAAGCTACGTTCATGATTATTTCCAAGTCGGGTGGAGCACGTATGATGGAAGCAGGATACTCTTTAATGCAAATGGCGAAGGTTTCCGGAAATTTAGGATTGCTATCCGAGGCTCAATTACCCTATATTTCGTATTTAACGGACCCAACCACAGGCGGCGTAACTGCTTCGTTCGCGATGCTTGGAGACATCAACATTGCAGAACCTGGAGCGCTGATAGGATTCGCTGGACCTCGAGTCGTGAAAGAAACTATCGGAAGAGACTTGCCCGACGGCTTTCAAACTTCAGAATTTTTATTGGAGCATGGGTTTTTAGATTTTATCATCGATCGCACGGAAATTCGTCCTAAATTGGGGCAGGCCATAAGGCTGTTCATGAGTTAATGAAATTCACGAAACTCACGGACGATAGTTCTTGGTTGATTGAAACGACCGATTTTTCCCTGGTGATTGATCCGTGGTTTACCAATCAACAAATCGATGGATACGCTTGGTTTTCTTTACAAGAACGCGCCGAAACGTATGGTCCCTTTGATTTCTCAGGGTCAACACCATTGATCGTAATGGTATCTCATCCTTTTTCCGACCATTGCCATAAGGAAACCTTATTGACCTTTCCCAAAAACACTCGAATTGTGGCGGAGCGTCGTGCTATACAAAAGATTCAATCATGGAACTATTTTGACGAGGTACTTTCACTGGAACAAGCTCCTTTTGGGGTGAAGCAATTGACCAAGCCCAGCCTTTTCAATCAAACCCATCACGCCTTTTTATTGCAGTTGGAAGGTATGGATATTCTATATGCTCCACACGGTGTCCGAGCGAAAGAGTCCTTACCGAACGCGCAGGGATTAATTACCACGACAACTACCTATAAATTGCCTTTTTTCCTTGGTGGAACGGTCAATCTTGGACTGGATGAAGCACGCAAGGTCTTGGCTAAAACTGGAGCTACTTGGGTACTCACGACCCATGATCAGCGCAAAGTAAGTAAAGGGTTGGTGGGACTATTTGCCAAGCCTACCTATGAACAAGAACCAGCATTTCACGTTTTAAAGGCCGGGGAGTCCCTAACGCTTGCTGAGCTTGTTTAAGGTTATGTGCCGCTGAGCATTGGATTTAAAGGTTGTTACCCCGTCAATCCGCTTTTTCAGGTGTTTCAACGATGAATTTTCAACTCTTTTTCGCCAAAGGATATAACTGCTTCGTTTCAGTTCTTTCCGCATCAATGCGCGCACCTCACTCTCGGAAAGATGGAATTGAGCCTTGATGGCGTCAAAGGGAGTTCGGTCCTCCCACGCCATTTCAATGATTCGATCAACTACTTCTGGACTCATGATTTAATCCGTGGAGGCTTATCGGGTTTGGCGTATTCAAAACGTTGAATAATGGACAGTTTGGTGTAGGCATCCAACCCAATGCATCCGACCACTGAAGCTTGGGTGAGGTCAGCAAAACCGTCGGCATCGATGATTTCTTCTGGGAACTTAAACCACTGCACCTCGCCTATGATCATGTTGGTTCCATTCAGCCCAATGGGAATATTCTCGCGAAATACCAGCCCAAAACTTATGGGAGAACTGGAAACCATGGGTGCGTGGAATCCATCGATATATTGAGCCATAAGACCGGTAGCTCCGAATTCTGATTGGTCTTTAGGATACCTTGCCGCCGTTTGATGGGCCGCAGCTATATCGGGCTCAGACACCAAATTCACCGTGTATTTCTTCGTCGATAAAATGTTTTCATAGGTATGCCGCTCTACGCTGTCGGGTCGGAAAATAATTCCCAGTAAGGGAGGATTGGATCCCACGTGCACCAGCGAATTAAAAATCGCTAAGTTCGTTCGGTGTTCAGCATCGCTTGTACCTACTAAACATACGTTCTTTGGACCAACAAGGCTGTTGAAATATTGCGCCTTAAATCGTTGCTCGAAGGCATCGTATTCGAAACGTGACAACACTTTTTCAGACATACCTATATTAACCAAAATCTTAGAGAAATGTTTGTTCGGTGACCCAAGTTACGCTTGATGCGAATTCTCTGAGGTACTTTTGTTGCGAGTTTGAATTTGATGAATGGCTTCATTGAACTCAAATAACATCGTTAACTTTACGCTATGAAAATTGAACAAATTTATACCGGATGTTTGGCCCAGGGAGCCTACTATTTGGTATCGGAAGGTGAGGCTGTAATAATTGACCCGCTTCGCGAAACAACGCCCTACCTTCAACGACTTGAGACGGATCAGGTTCAGCTTAAGTACATTCTTGAAACGCATTTTCATGCGGATTTCGTTTCGGGTCATGTTGACTTGTCCAAAGCTACGGGTGCTCCTATTGTTTATGGACCGAACGCTCAGCCCAATTTTGATTTTTACGCTGCCAAAGACGGTGAAGAACTTAGGTTCGGTGCCTGTACGATAAAGGTGTTGCACACTCCGGGACATACGATGGAGTCGACTTGTTATCTCTTGATCGATGAAAACGGCAAAGAAACGGCATTGTTTTCTGGAGATACCCTTTTCATTGGAGATGTTGGCCGTCCGGATTTAGCGCAAAAAGCTGCTTCCATGACCCAAGAAGAATTGGCGGGCACCCTGTTCGATTCGCTGCGTCAAAAGATCATGGTCTTGTTGGATGACATCACGGTTTACCCCGCTCATGGAGCAGGAAGCGCCTGTGGTAAAAACATGTCGAAAGAGACTTTTGATGCTTTGGGTAATCAAAAAAATACCAATTACGCTTTACGAGCGGACATGACCCGTGAAGAATTTATCCAGGAAGTTACGGATGGATTGCTTCCGCCGCCGGCTTATTTTGGGCAAAATGTAGCCATGAATAAATTGGGATACACGCCTTTCAACGAGGTCATGAAGAGCGGTTTAACGCCATTGGATTCTTCCGCTATTCAAGCTTTGGAGGAGGATGTATTGTTGTTGGATACTCGTCCGGCTCGTGAATTTGCGAATGGATTTATTCCGGGTAGTATTTTCATTGGGCTTGACGGACAATTTGCTCCATGGGTTGGGGCCTTGATTCCCAGCGTGGAACAAAAAATAGTGTTGATTACCTCCACAGGTAAGGAAGAAGAGGCGGTCCGAAGGTTATCCCGGGTCGGGTATGACCGCGTGATGGGATATTTGGAAGGTGGATTTGCTGCATGGGACGGAGATGTGGATCGAATTAATCGCTTGGAAGCTGAAGATATCGCGAAAGGACTCGCTACGGACGAAATACTCATTGACGTACGAAAACCAGGCGAATACGATGCGGCTCACTTAACGGAAGTCCCGAATATTCCTTTGGATTTCATCAACGAACGCATGGGGGATTTTCCACGAGACGCTTCCATTGTGATGCATTGTGCTGGAGGATATCGGAGCATGATTGCTGCATCAATCTTAAAAGCAAGAGGATTCCAAAAAGTGAAAGATGTTATTGGGGGCTACAGTGCTTTGTCTAAAACTGATTTGCCAACAATGAGCACCGTTTGCACTAAAGGATTGAATTAATTTCGAACCTTTCCAAATCGATGCACGGTAATGGTGCCGGAACTGTAGGAGCAAACCCATGCCTCCAAGTTTTCGTTATCTTCAAATACGTCCACGCCGACAGGCTTCCCCGGGCATTCAATGGAATGCATCAATTGAAAACGATCGTCGAGCACTTTGTACACCATCAGTCGGTTGCCAGAATAACAGGTGACAAAAAGGTATTCTCCGGATTTAGATAGTGCCATCGTTCTTGGTTGTGCCTCGGTGCTTGCCTTGAATAACAAGGTACCAGTGCTGGGGTCAACGCAGGCAATTTGCCCCAATGAGTTGAACGAAACTAAGAGCCTTCCTTTTTTATCCTGTAAAATGTGCCGTGGATTAGAAGCCACTTTAATTTCCGTTGTTTTCTCCCACGTTTTGTTGTCGATTACGGCCAGACTTGAGCCTCCCATGATCGCGACGTAGGTTAAATTCGCTGTTTCGTCCATGACAATTCCCCTCGGAATGCTGCTTACGGCCGTATTTTTAATAACTTTTCCAAAAGGATACGTTTGGTTGTTGATTTCTAAAACACTGACATTGTAGGAATGCCAATTACTCACCATCAAGTAACGGTCATCGGAAGTACACGAAATGACCTTCGGTGTTTTACCGGTTAGGATGATGGGGCTGTATAGCGTGTCCTGCGTTTTGCCTTGGGCATTTTGGATGTAAATCAACTTGTCGGTTTTACCTAAGGGTTTATTCTGAGGCTCAAATAGCCGGATGGGTACGATACCTCCTGCGTTGTGCAACGAAACCCAAAGAATGCTGTCATGATGTGAGAGAAAGGCTTCCACCGGCTTTTCTTCGTAGGAATCAATCTCTTTCCCGTCGTCGTAATCCCAACCCTTACCTGGAGTTGCTTTGAATTGAAAGATACGGGTTATCTTCCGTTGTTTTCGGTCGAATTCGTACACAGACATGCCTTCCAGATTCATGGCATAGAGGAAATTCATGTTCTTACTGAATACGACTGATTTCGTGCCTCCGCTCGCATCCAAAACTGCTTTTTCGAGAAAGGAAAGGCTGTCCGATGGTTGGAATTCAGGGGATTTTAGGACTTTGTTCGGGGGAGGATTTTTTGAAGGCTGGGTACTTTTGGAAGGTTCGCCAGACTGGCAACTGAGGCCAATCCACAAGAAACTTAAGGTCAATAACCAAGGGGTAAGGCGTTTATTCATCATGTTTTTGGGTGATTAAATGGAATCCAAGTCCGGCACTAATGCCATATTGGGCGATGGAAACAGACGTTAATGGTGTTTTTCGAATCCACCCATTGCTGTAATTTATTTCTGCGAAAAAGTGACAGTATTTTGAAAAATAAAAACTTGTACCAACTTTTAGCATATACGAGGGGCTAACACCCCATTGGTATGATACAGGAACGATTAAAAATGGTTGTTGAGCCATTTCTGATATTGCAATTCCCGGTTCCGCGTGAATGTCAAATTTCCAATTCCTCTTACCAAGGTGATAACCAAACCCAGCATAGATTGAGATAAAGTTTCGTGGAAATTTTTCTGGCGAATTGGTGTACAAAAGCTTTCCATTTGGAGCCATAATGTTTGCTTCTCCTCGAACACTAATGCGGTTTTCTAACGCATATTCTACAAACCCATTGATTAAGGCAACGGTAGTTTGTTGGGTGTAGAAACGCGTAGGGGCAATAGTAGCGCTTGCGCGAAGTAGGGAAGGCTGAAAATAGCTTGGTCTTTCCTGGCTATAGATCAGGGTACTTACAAGCAAGAATAACCCCGTTATCTTCTGGTGAATCCCCATAACTTGGCAATTTTATAGTTTAAACTTAAGGTGACCAACACATGTCCCGCCAAGGATGCTCCCTTGTGCTCATTGAAACTTAGCGCACCCGTCGTAAAATCATAGTCGGTTTCAATGTGATTACCTAAGTGAATCATATATTGCCCGGTAAGTGAAATGTCAAACCTTGGAGATAATTCCAGGTGTGTTCCAAGTCCTGCTTGTACCGCAGAACTCCAACGTTCGGCCGACATGGGTCCATCCAACGGACTTACCTTCGCTTCAATCTTTGAATAATCAAAGCAATGACCAGCCAGTATGTACGGACGAAATTTTGGTTTAAAGTCCTTTGGTTGATGAAAATAGGCAAGGTGGTTTATTGGATAAAATAAGACGCTCCAGCCAATGTGGTAGTCCGTTCTGTGAGCATAATTTAAGATGTCGCTGGTGATGTAATCGAAAAACCAATCGGTATTAACGGCATCGGAAAACCGTAAGCGAAATTGTCCGCCAATGCCAGTTCCTGTCATTTCGTTTTTATGGTCATTGAATAAACTAACCGTGGTTCTCCCTCCAAGGGAAAGCATTCCTGCAGGATTAAACATTCTTTGTTCCTGAGCGTTAACCTGCAACGCTAAAAAGGACATCAAGAACAGGAAAATCAGTTTCATGAATACGAAGGTAAGAAAGTAATTGATTTTGTATCTTCGCAAAAAGAAACGGTATGCGGGTTTATTTGGACAACGCGGCTACTACGCCGATGGCGCCTGAAGTGGTAGCAGCGATGAGCGATGTACTGCTTAATCATTTCGGAAATCCTTCCTCTGCACATGCCTTTGGCCGTTCCTCCAAGGCCCTATTAGAAACCGCACGAAGGAACATTGCCCGACACCTTAATTGTGCTTCCTCCGAGTTGTTCTTTACTTCCGGTGGTACGGAGGCCGATAACTTGGCTTGTCATATTGCGGTGCAAGAATTAGGGGTAAAACGCATTATCTCTACCTCGATTGAACATCATGCTGTTGGACATACGGTAGAAATGTACCGCGATCGCTATAATGTTCAGTTGCATAACTTGAGCCTTGATGCGCAAGGTCATATCGATTTGTCGGAATTGGACGCATTATTGAAAGATCCCATTCCTACCTTGGTGTCCCTGATGCATGCGAATAATGAAATCGCTACCCTTATCCCTTTGTCACAAATTGCACAGTTATGCCGAAGTTATGGTGCCTATTTTCATTCGGATACCGTTCAAACGATGGGACATTATGCCTTCGATTTGAAAGCACTGGATGTTGATTTCATTACCTGTGCTGCGCACAAATTCCACGGACCTAAAGGCATTGGGTTTTTGTACGTGAACAAGCGCATCAAAATGGCTCCTCTGATTCTAGGAGGCTCTCAAGAACGCGGATTTCGGGGTGGAACGGAAAACCTTGCAGGTATTGTAGGACTTTCTAAAGCATTTGATTTGGCTTACGAAGACCTACAAGGACATCAATCGCATGTTCAAGGCTTGAAGTCGTACATGATGGGTCGTTTGAAAGATCATTTCTCCGACATTGCATTCCACGGGGATACTACACCGGAGGGTTCGCTTTATACGGTGTTGAACGTATGTTTCCCACCTACAGAAAAGGCGAGTATGTTATTGTTTACCCTCGATTTGAAAGGTGTTGCCGTAAGCGGGGGGAGTGCATGTACCTCTGGTGCGGCTAAAGGATCCCATGTATTGGAAGGAATTGGGGCGGATATGACCCGTCCGAATGTGCGTTTTTCTTTTTCAAGATACACCACCCGGGAGGAAATCGATTTCGCGTTGGAACAGGTTTTTTCTGCATTTGCCGTAGCTTTAGCCTAATGAGTGTGGCTAAAAACGTATTGTTCTTAGCTTCTTGGTATCCCAATCCCAACAATCCCACTTTGGGTAATTTTATACAAAAACACGCGGAGGCCGCTGCAATGGTGCATGATGTTGTAACCCTTTCGGTGCATAGCAGGGAAGGAGGGGAGTTCGTGGCGGAAAAATCCATCCGTGGGAAGTTAACCGAGTTACGCGTTTTTTATCCCAAAGCAACTGGACGTTTTAAGCGTATAATACAGTTTACGCGCTTTAGAAAAGCAGTGGCTCTCGGAGTAAGCACCTACCGTAAGTTGGTCGGTGAACCCGATGTCTTGCACTTGAACGTTGTTTTTCCATTGGGATTATGGGTTAAACGGCATTTTCCCAATACACCGCTTGTGATCACAGAACATGCCAGTGGTTTGCACGAGGGCCCTAACGCGTATCCGAAATGGATGCTAAATCGAATGATACCGGTTTACCAGAGGGCGACGTACATACTTCCAGTGAGTGCGAATTTAGGGGAGCGCATCAAAACCTTGGCAGGAACTTCATATCACGTATTACCGAATGTTGTGAACGAGGAGTTGTTTGCGTTACCGAAAGAATTAAGCTCTAAGAAGCTATTGGTTCATATTTCCACCTTATATGAGGCCGCAAAGAATATACACGGAATGTTACGTGCCGTGCAACGCTTGTCCGAAAAAATACAAGATTTCGAATTTCACATCATCACCGATGGGGATGCCACGCAGGCAAAAGCCTTGGCGAGTGAATTGGGTTTACTGGACCGTTTCGTGTTTTTTCATGGAACCATGGAAACCCAAGAAATTGCAGCGTTTTTGCACAGTTGCAAGGCCTTGGTGTTGTTCAGCAATTTTGAGAATTTTCCCTGCGTAATACCTGAAGCATGGATGAGTGGGGTTCCGGTAATTGCTACTGCAGTCAATGGGATTCCAGAATTTGCGCATGCGGAAAATAGCATCTTGATCGAACCACGCAACGAAGACCAGCTCACCCAAGCCATGTTAGAGGTCTTAAATGGAAAACATTTTGACGCGCAGGCGCTTCGTGCCTATGCGATGGAGCATTTTAGTTATGCAGCCGTTTCCAAGCAATTGGATGAGGTGTATAGAAACATACGGAATTAATCATTGGGTGCGGCCCTTCCAATTCGTTGGAGCACTTATCTCAATACGGCCGGGTCAAGTTTGCATTCCTCCCTTGAGGGAGGATAAAGGAGGGTGACGTGGGTGCGGCACTTCAACTTCGTTTCGTTGCACTCACTTCGCTCAGGGACCATACACCCAATTCACAGCCGCAGAATTTAAGTTGAATTTTAAACGGATCATATTGCTATTTATATAAAGCATTTTATAATTTTGATTTTTATAAAAAGCATTTATTAAAATTGCTTTATTAAAAAACTATTTTGTATTTTTGCTTTATAAAAAAAACTACTCAATGGAAGTGTTACTGGCAAAATCCTTGAAAAAAGTGGCTTCTGTGAGTGAAAAAGCCAAACGCTTGATATTCAACGATATTCAATGGAATGAACGTTTAATCATATTGTTAGGGTATCGGGGTGTAGGGAAAACAACCATGCTATTACAGCGTCTGAAGCAGTGTGGCGATAAGGGGATTTATCTAAGCTTGGACGATTTGTATTTTGAAAGCAATCGACTGGTGACGGTAGTTGAACAGTGTTATGCCATGGGATTTCGCACATTTTTCATGGACGAGGTGCACAGGTATCAGTTTTGGTCAAAGGATTTGAAACAGCTGTACGACGATTTTGAGGATATTCATCTGGTCGCAACCGGATCATCCATCCTCGAAGTATCCAAAGGTCAAGCAGATTTATCGCGAAGGGCAGTCGTTTATTATTTGCAGGGGCTTACCTTTCGTGAATATTTAAAGTTTGAAAAAAAAGTTTCGTTTCAAGCGCTTGACTTGGAAACCATTTTAACGCGCCATCACGAAATCACCGCCGATTTATTGGATCAATTTTCATTCAGAAAGGATTTTAATAACTACTTAAAACAAGGCTATTTTCCATTTTACAAAGAGAATAAATCGGTTTATGCTCAAAAGCTATCGGAGACTATCAATTTGGTTATCGATATTGATATTGCACCGTTCGAAGAATTGAATTACACCACCGTCCGAACCATGAAAAAATTGCTGCATGTGATTAGTCAATCCGTTCCATTTACGCCAAATATTTCGAAACTTTCCGAGCGCTTGGAGGCACCACGAAATACCATTTTGAGGCTCTTGGATTTGTTGGACAAAGCTAGAATCATTAAAGTCCTGAATGCAGAACATGAGAAATTAAGCTACTTGCAAAAACCGGAAAAGATATTTCTAGAAAACACCAATTTTGCTTACCTTTTCGCTTATGAAAAAGCAAATGTTGGTTCGGTTCGAGAAACATTTTTTTTCAACCAGCTAAGTCAACTCCATCAGGTAACCGCCTCCAAATTCGGTGATTTTATGGTAGATGAAAAATACACCTTTGAGGTAGGGGGACCCCATAAGGACTTCCGGCAGATTAAAGGGGTTCCAAGTTCATATCTTGCGATAGATGTTGATAGTGGCGTTGGCAACAAAGTGCCCCTGTGGTTGTTCGGAATGCTCCAGTGAATATGTTTCATTCCCAAGACAAACAATTAACGCTAATCATCAAACATAGCCCAACAATCGCTTGTAGATTTTAAACGCATCGTGTTGTTTGAACGCCAGGGATAATAATAACTTCGATTCAAGTTTAGCATTCTCCCATTCTCCGTTATACATAAAGGCCAAGCTTCCATGATATCCATACGTGAGTGCAAGAAAGGTGTAAATTACGGCTTGAAGTTCTTTGTTGATTTCTTGAATCTGAAGTAAGGCGATACACTGTTCTTTCCAAGCGATATGGTCTTGAAGGAGATGGTATTGTTCCGTATAAATTAACCCACGACACCAGCGTCCAACATAGGCAAAAGCCTTTTCTACGTCATTTTCAAAGGTTATTTCATGGATGATGTAATCTGTATTGTGTAGAATTTCGTCTTTCGAAAAGGATTTTGTGAGCAATTCAAGTTCTAAACTACGCGACTTTAAATGAAAATGGGATACATCTTGCGTGCGAAACGTAAGCTGTTTTTTATGACCAAGAAGCAGCGCCTTTCTTTGCCCAAACAATTCGCTGAATTGAGATAATTCAAGGTTGGTACTTTGCTGTATTGACAACTGCTTTAGCACCTTAGCATAATGTCCGTAAGGATCATCTTCAAATACAAAGAGCTGTAACAGGTCCAAGGCATAATCTTGGTGTTGTAGTAATTCTTGGAAGGCCAGGGAATGCTCTTTTTGTGAACCGAACAAATAGTTCCCTGCAAATTGCGAAGTATATCCGAATGCCTTGGGTTGTTCGCGTTTTAATTTCATCAATTGGCGAATGGCGCCAGGTTCGTTCTCCGCCAGAAACAAGGATTCAACGGAGAGCAAGGCTTCCATCTTTTTGCGATTGGATTCTTCGCGTTCATTGTTGATTTCTAAAAAACTGCTATAATCGGTATATCCGAGATAGCGCGTCAATTCATCCAAGGTAGAAGGCCTTGCATGGGTATTGATTTTTGCTAAACCAAAAATTCTACTTAAGGTGGTGTAGGAAACGTAATGGCCTTTATTAATCAGCAATGCCTCTAGCCTTCTACAGGAAGCAATCGAATTAATTTCAAATCCAAGTTTTTGTTCTAGGGCTCCTTTCAGTTGATGCGTTGACATACCCAAAGATACTCCTCGGATCTTTTCAATTGAAAACGAAACAAAAACGAAACAAAAACTCGAGGGTTAAGAGAAATTTGGGGGGTATTTTTGGGTGAAAAATTTGTATGTCGAAAAAAGTCAAGAAAAACAATCAATACGGAACAACCGGGAGTTGTAGCAATTGCGGCAAGCGATTAGGGCAAATGTCCGTTGTGTGGCAATCTACGAGTCTTTTATCTCTTTGGGGTAAAACATTTTGTAGTTTGAAATGCGCTAAAGCTGAAGGGTATACTGAGTCAAAATCTTTGTTTTAACAAAATGTCTAATCCCTTATTTATTACTCAGTTTAAAGGTTCAATTAACAAGGAAGCGATCCATAAAGTTGCTGAACTACTTAAAAGCGAGCGCATTTTAACTATTAAAGACGTAAGTTTTGGCACCTATTTTAACGGTCTGAGGGCATTTAGAAATTGTGAAAACGGGCTTTACTTTTTTCGTTTCGAGGATGACAGCTACTACATTGGATTAGCGTCAAGTTGCACCTTCATGGAGCGTTTATCGAAGCACGTAGATGGGCGCTATTTTGGGGGCTTTAATTCGGTGCTCAGGAAACTTGGCAACGAACCTAAAGAAACGCCCTATTTTGAGAAGGGGCAGGAAGTGTTTTCCAAGGCTGCGGTTTTGTTCATGCCGGTATTTGTAGACGAACTTCCACTTAATGGAGATCAAGAGGTTCAACGTAAAGATTTAGACGACTTTTTAGAAAAGGATGTCATTTATCTTTTTAAGGATCTGGGATATACAATACGCAATGTACAAATACCTAAAAAACTTTCAAATTACTTTGATTATGGGAAATAGTATGTAAAATATTCAGAGGTAAGCCAATGTTACTTTTTTCAAAAAAAAATAAAAATGTATAGATCAACTCGAATTATTTTCGTTGCAGTTGTGTTGTTTTTTTCAAAAAACACAAGTGCCCAAAATTTGGTAGTTAACTTAAATAACGCTACTACCAATACCTTTCCAATGGCTTCTATTCAGAGCATTAAATTTGGAGCAAGCACCATGATTCTTCAAGAATTTAACGGCACGGTTTCCACTTGGAATATTTCTGATATTAATAACTATGCTTTCAGTCCTTCTGGGGTGGGAGTAGATGAAATCTCCGCCTCCTTTTTAAATGTGTTGAATATTTTTCCAAACCCTTCACCGGGTGTTGTAAATGTTCAGTTTCAAACCGAGGCCATGTCTAACATAACGGTAGAAATTATATCAGGAGAGGGTAAAAAGTTGCACCAAATGTATGCTGGGAACCACGAAGGATTGCAAACCTACACATGGAATAGCAACCTTTCGAATGGCGTTTATTATTGTCGAATTCTGTTAGATAAAAAAACAATCACCAAACCTTTTATTGTAAAACAATAGGTATTTATGAAAAATTCAATCTACCTCGTACTTGTTCTAAGTAGCCTTACTGCTTATGGTCAAATAACACAAAACGTCAATAATACTTCAGGAACGGTTCCCAAACCCATCACCCAAATAGACAGCATTCGTTTTAATACGGTCACCAATCAAATGGAAATCATTCAAACCAATGGAAATGCAGAAAACCATGTGATTTCTGATATTATTAATGTGACCTTCTCCGGACAATTAATCGGAACACTCACCACGATTGACTGCGCCGGTGCCACCACCACTGGCACCCTTACGAGCGGTATTGCGGCCAACGGCGTGAGTACTGCCATCTCATACACCGGTGGTAATGCGGGCACGTACAGCGCACAAAACGTTGCTTCTACCGGCGTAACAGGTCTTACTGCTGCGTTAGCTGCAGGCACACTAGCTAACGGAAACGGCAGTGTTACTTATACCATAACAGGCATCCCTGCAAGTGTAGGAACGGCGAGCTTTTCCATCACCATAGGAGGACAAAGTTGTAGTTTTACAGTTAATGTGAGCGCACCCGCCGCGGCACTTACTACGATCGACTGCGCTGGTGCCACCACCACGGGAACGCTAACGAGCGGTACTGCGGCCAACGGCGTGAGTACAACCATAACTTACACAGGGGGTAATGCGGGCACGTACAGCGCACAAAACGTCGCTTCCACCGGCGTAACAGGCCTTACAGCTACCTTAGTGGCAGGTACACTGGCCAATGGCAATGGCAGCGTTACGTATACTATAACGGGCACCCCAGCAAGTTCAGGAACGGCGAGCTTTGCTATTACCTTAGGCGGACAAAGCTGTAGCTTTACGGTTAATGTAGCTGCCGTCCAACCTCAATACCCTGCTGGTACAGTAAATTGCAATGGTGTTTTTACTGTGGTTAACGATGTCACCAACCCAACCACAGGCACGATATGGATGGACCGTAACCTCGGCGCCAGCCAAGTGGCGACTTCCAGCACCGACCAAAACGCTTACGGAGATCTATACCAATGGGGACGAAGAGCGGATGGCCACCAGTGCCGTACTTCTCCCACTGCAGCAACCTTAAGTTCGGTGGACCAACCCGCCCATAGTAATTTCATTCTCACAACCACTCCTCCATACGATTGGCGCAGCCCTCAAAACACCAACCTTTGGCAAGGCGTAAATGGGGTGAATAACCCGTGTCCGAGCGGGTATCGTTTACCTACCGAAACGGAACTCAACAACGAGCTCTTGAGTTGGGGCAGCAACAACAGCAGTGGGGCATTTGCCGCTCCGCTCAAATGGACTTTGGCAGGCCGTCGCAGCTACGTTGATGGATCGCTTTTAAATGTCGGCGTGTACGGCTATTGCTGGAGTAGCACGGTTAGTGGGACGTACTCACGCTACTTGTTCTTCTTCAGCAGCAGTGCCTACATGAGCGACGTCATCCGAGCGTTCGGCTTCTCGGTCCGTTGCCTGAAGGATTAATGGAATGGAATGTGGGATGGAGATTTATTAACCCGAGATTATCCTGACTGCGAAGCACCTCAGCGGCAATTCGGGTAGTTTTTATACAGGGTATTGAGTGAAAAAAGCTTGTTGGGGTGAGGCATCTGGTTTACCTGAGGGTTTTTATTGCGTGAAAGAATGTTATTCGATTTGTAACCAAAGGAGAACAGGATCATGAGATAAAATAGAGCTTAGGTCGGTTTAGATAGCTACAAATGATCTAAAATTTTCCCGATCCACGATCATCACATTGGCGCGGTAGGCATCGATGAAGCGTTGAGGAAATTTAGTGTTTTTTCGTTTCCATTTAAATTCATAGGCGCTTATTTCCCCATTCACCTCTTCTACCAAGTCTATTTCTTGCTGCTGCTTTGTCCTCCAAAAATACATCTTGGCAAAGGTATCTTTGTACAAGTGCTGCTTTCTCCGTTCAGCCATTAAAAAATTTTCCCACAAGGCACCTTTATCGGCTCTTAAATCCAAGGGATTGAAATTTCCCAGCAGCATATTTCGAATGCCATTGTCGTAAAAGTATATTTTCCGGTTTTGTTTGATTTCGTTGCGTACGTTTCGGCTAAAGCTGTTCAATTTGAATATGATATAGCCTTGCATTAAAACATCTATGTATTTCTGAACGGTAATTTTGTTGATTCCAAGCAAATTGGACAATTCATTGTAATTTACTTCACTCCCAACCTGCAATGCTAAAGCCTGCAAAAGTTTTTCCAAAACCTCCGGTTTTCGAATTTCTAAAAAAGATAATAAATCGCGGTATAAGTAACTGTTTACCAGATTCTTTAAGGTCTCACGCTCGTCCCCTTGGTTATTGATTACTTCTGGGTACATTCCGTAAAGTAATCGGTTTTCTATTTGCTGTTCTGACTTAATTACACCGATTTTATGCTCATATTCTTCCCAAGAAATAGGAAACAACTCATACTCCCATTTTCGGCCTGTTAAGGGCTCGTTTAACACATTGCCTAATTCAAATGAGGAAGAACCACTGGCAAAAACTTGAACATTTTTGAATTGATCCGTGATAATTTTAAGGGTCAATCCAATGCCAGGAATTCGTTGGGCTTCATCCAAAAAAATGCACTTATTTTCCCCGATAATGGTTCGGATTTGCTCTGTGGTTGGTTGTTGCAACAGATTTCGTGTAGAAGGATCGTCCGCGTCAAGAAATAGAAATTTTTGACCTTTCAAGATTTCCTTGATCAATGTAGTTTTGCCCACTTGTCTTGCCCCTACCAAAATAATAGCTTTTCCACGGTACATTTTTTCAATGATTCGCGATTGGATGGTTCTTTCAAACATTTTTTTTTATTTCAAAGGTACTAAAAGTCATTGTAATGACCAAAAGTTATGCTTTTTAGTCATCGTAAAGACCAAAAGTTAGTCTTTTTAGTTATCGTGATGACTTAAAATTAGTCTTTTAAGTCGTTAATGGGAGTAATACATGAGTTGTCTCGCGTCTGAAAGTTCTCGATTTTTCTAACGATTTTAACCATATCCCCTTAAATTTTGACATTCTTGAGCAAAAGATTAATTTTATCTTGTTCACAGTACATAAAAAGTTATTTTTATCTTTTGGTAAAGACTTAATTTTCTTTCGGTTGTTAACGTCTAATTAAAACAGAGAATGTTTAAAATTATAAAACTTTTAGGATGTTTCTTGTTGGGAGTTCTTGTCCAGGCCCAAACCCTTACTGCTACCTTTCCCTCCATGGCGGGAGAACTCGTGCGTTTTGGAACCTTTCAGGGCATTCAATCACGTACCCTCGACAGCGTTAAGGTAGGGGCTAACGGTATTTTTTCGTTTTCCTTTAAAACTGATAAGCCGGCCATTGGCTACCTCATCACGGCCGAGAATAAACCCTATTTTCTCATCCTTGATAAAAACGAACGCATTCGTTTGCAAGGCGGTCACCTCAGCTATTCCGAAAGCGTTCAAATCCTGGAGGGTCAGCAAAACCAAGCCTTCGCCACCTACGCAGTTCAACATCCCCGACGAGAACAAGCGCTCAGTGCGTGGGGTTATTTGGAAAAGATTTACACCTTAGACAGTATGTTTGCCGTCCAAGCCGTTCCCTCACAGGCCATCCAATCAGAAAAGGTTCGCATCAAACAAGAAGATCAATCCTACCTCGAGGCACTGAATCCTTCGTGGTACGTGCGTTGGTACTTGCCCATGCGAAGGTTGGTAAGCGACGTTTCCACCATTGCCCAATACCGAACCGAAGAAATTCCAGCAACCATCACCGCCTTTCGAACACTCGATTACACCGATGAACGCCTCTACCGCAGTGGCTTACTTAAAGACGCCATCGAAAGCCATTTCTGGCTCTTAGAGAATTCTGGTCGTTCCTTGGATTCGGTTAATATTGAAATGAAGGTGTCCAT
>CANMUN010000036.1 GCA_947500875.1 Flavobacteriales bacterium
ACATAATACGTTACTTCTTCACCAATGTTAGCGTACCAAATCAACATGTACTGAGAAAACCACAAATACGACCAAAGGAATGAAATGGCAAATACCCATTTCCCTATATCATGGATGTGGGATTCATTCACCTGCGGCAAGTATCCCAACTTCTTTAAATAAATTACCGTTAAAACGATAACTACTAGAGCTGAAACCCACATTCCTGCGAAAGTATACCAACCGAACAGGGTGCTGAACCAATGCACATCAATGGACATTAACCAATCCCATGCAGAGGTTGAACTGAACACTGCAAAAAATACTAAAAACGTAGCCCCTTGTCGATAATTCTTAAAGTGAATGTCGGATCCTCCAACGGTATCCTCTTCCAACGATCTCTTTCTAAAGCCGCGAAGAAACCAAAGGTATACTGCAAAATAAACCAAGGTGCGGATCCAAAAGAACACCACGTTGAGATACGCCGATTTTCCTTGAATAATCTTGTCCTCTGCTACGATTTCACCATCCATCCAAGTATAAATATGGGCCCCGTGCAAAACCGTAATGATTAAAAGAACCCCTCCAAAAACCGCAATACCATAGGGAAGATAGAGTGCAACCGATTCGATAATTCGTTTCACAACAACGTACCAACCGGCTTCAACAGCGTAATTCAACGCTAAAAAAAACAAGGCGCCCAATCCAATCGCGAAAAAGAAAAATCCATTGGTCAATCCATTGGTCATTAAACGGGTTAAAAAGTGCTCATCCCCTGAGCCCATTAAAACACCGATTAGAGCTAAAATTGAGCCCACACCAATCAATCCAAAAGCAACATTTCGCGCCTTTGGCGTCATTTGAAATTCATTTTGATTTTGTAGTTCCATCGTCCATTATTTTTTTTGAGTTGTGTCTGAAACCATCCCTGCCGTTAAATAATCCTTGTATTGCATACTTCTAACGTAGTGAACCAAGGTCCAAATTTCTTTTTTATTCAATAACGATCGATGAGCTCCCATCATACCTTTACCGTAATAAATGGAATAGAACATTTGTCCATTCGACAATTTCATGCGCGGCTCTTCCATGTAATTCGGCACCCCTGAATAGGCTCCTGATGTCACCATGGGTCCATTACCATCACCTTTTTCACCGTGGCAATGTTGGCACATGGAAGCATACAATTTCTTTCCGTCTTCAAGAACCTTCTCGTTTAACATTACTGGGTTCTTTATATCTGCCGAAGCCAAGGTGTATTCATCTGCGGCAGACAACCGTTCGCCATAAAAACCGTGGGTTGACTTCATTAGTTGATTTGGCAACCTGCGATAAGGTAACATCATGTCCACTAAAGCACTGTCCTTTCCATAATAAGGGACCGAAAACTGTGGCGGAGTCATCGCCGTTAATTTAACTTTCTTTGTTTCATCGATTCGTGCACGTACTTCACCGTAATCAACGTATGCCTCAATGGCAGGTGAACGGTACATGTCCGGCATGTATTCTAAACCGGGACTATCTGGATCGGAGGCACAAGAGGACATAAGAACCGCCGCGCTCGATAAAGCTCCTATCCAAGTAATTAAAGACTTTTTCATGGTGTATACTTCTATCTTATTCCGTAATTTTCTTTTCAAGCTCTTCAAAACCGGTGTCTTTCAACAACTCATCAATTTTATCTTCTCCCACCGATTGATCCGATAAGCGGATTTCCATCACAAACTTATCATCGGTAGTCCTTGGGTCAGGATTTTGGGCCTTCATTCCTGGTAAGGTCCGATTCAGTAATAAGTAGGTAATTGCCATGCCATGAGCCGCACAAAGTACGGTAAACTCAAACGAAACAGGTATGAAGGCAAGTATGTTTTCTACGTAACTGAAATTTGGCTTACCCCCGATGTTCATTTTCCACTCTACAACCATAAAGTACCGCATTCCGATCGTGGCTAAGGTCAATCCCGTTAATCCGTACAAAAAGGCCATAATACCTAATCGGGTACCTTTAACTCCAATGATTGGGTCAATTCCGTGAATGGGAAAAGGACTGTAGACCTCGGAAATTTTTATACCGTTAGAAACCAACTTTTTAGCGCTTGATTTAAGCACCTCGTCGTCTCCATACATTGCGTAAATTATTTTATCTGCCATGGCTTTAATGGTGTTTATGATAATCGGGTGATTCTTTGTACGATTGACCAGAACCTTTCAAAATCGTTTTAACTTCGTTAAGGGCCAATACCGGAAAATATCGCGCAAACAACAAGAAGAATGTGAAAAACAATCCGATGGTACCGATGTATACAGCAATATCAATATGGCTAGGATAATGCATGCTCCAAGCAGCAGGAATATAGTCACGATGAATCGATGTTACAATGATCACGTATCGTTCAAACCACATACCGATGTTTACGATGATGGAGATAAAGAAGGTAAACAACAAACTCCTTCTCAACTTTCGTATCCACATAAGCTGTGGAGAAATTACATTACAGGTCATCATGGACCAATAAGCCCACCAATAAGGACCGGTAGCACGGTTCAAAAACGCATAAGCCTCGTATTCCACTCCTGAGTACCAGGAAATAAATAACTCCGTAATGTAGGCCGTTCCAACGATGGAACCTGTTACCATAATAACGATGTTCATGTATTCAACGTGTTTGGTATGAATATATGCTTCTAATTTCATCGCCTTTCGCATCACCAACAATAAAGTTTGAACCATCGCAAACCCTGAAAATACGGCTCCAGCAACAAAATACGGAGGAAAAATGGTGGTGTGCCAACCCGGAATAACGGAAGTAGCGAAGTCAAACGATACAATGGAGTGAACGGAGAAAACCAACGGAGTAGCTAATCCCGCCAAAACCAAGGAAACCAATTCGAAACGGTTCCAATGCTTAGCCTTACCCGACCACCCAAAAGAAAGAATGGAATACATTCGCTTAGCCACGGGCTTTTTAGCGCGATCCCGAATGGTCGCAAAATCTGGGATTAAACCAATGTACCAAAACACTAGGGAAACCGATAGGTATGTAGAAATGGCGAAAACGTCCCACAACAAAGGAGAGTTAAAATTAACCCATAGCGAACCAAAATGATTGGGTAAAGGGAGAACCCAATAACCTACCCACAACCTTCCCATGTGAATCAGCGGAAAAGTTCCCGCCATGAAAACCGCAAAAATAGTCATTGCCTCTGCCGAACGGTTAATTGCCATTCTCCATTTCTGACGAAATAACAACAACACCGCAGAAATTAAGGTCCCGGCATGTCCTATTCCGACCCACCATACGAAATTGGTAATATCCCAAGCCCATCCTATGGTTTTATTTAAACCCCAAACACCGATACCCGTTCCCAATAAATAACAAATTGAACCAACTCCGTATAGGCCAATCACTAAGGCAATTGAAAACAAAATATACCACATTCTTGGTGCTTTATCTTCAATTGGCTTACAGACGTCTTCGGTTACGTCATGATATGTCTTATGGCCTAAGATGAGGGGTTCCCTAATTGCAGCTTCTTTTTGCATAGTATATATTTTTCTAAATCAATATTAAGCTTCGTTTCTTACTTTAACCTTGTACCAAATATTCGGTTTTACTCCCACTTCTTCTAGGGCTTGATACGCACGTTTATCTTTCGAGCTTTTGTAGATGTTGGATGAATTATCATTCCAATCTCCGACAGTAATGGCTTGGGTTGGACAGGCTTCAGAACACGCCGTTTTAAGGTCGCCATCCTGAACCGTTCTTGCTTCTTTCTTGGCATCTAATTTTACGCTTTGAATTCGCTGAACGCAGAACGAGCATTTCTCCATTACTCCTCGAGTCCTTACAGTAACGTCAGGATTCAAGACCATTCTTCCTAAATCATCTTGAGCAGGGTTTACTTCTGTAAACTTCTTGTAGGAGGGGTAATTAAACCAATTGAACCTTCGCACTTTATAAGGACAGTTGTTTGCACAATATCGAGTTCCAATACATCGGTTATAGGTCATTTGGTTTAGCCCTTCATTGCTGTGCGTCGTAGCGGCCACTGGACAAACGGTTTCGCACGGAGCATGATTGCAATGGTGGCACATTAAAGGCATGTGAACCACCGATGGGTTATCTGAAGGAATTTCGGCCTCAGAATAGCTGAACGAACCGTCCTCTTTTTTCTCCCCAACAGCAACCTCTACATCCGAAGCATAATACCTATCCAAGCGTAACCAATGCATTTCCCTTCCTCTTCTAACCTCATCTTTTCCAACAACTGGCACATTGTTTTCTGCTTGACAAGCCACCAAACAAGAACCGCATCCAATGCAAGAGGATAAATCAATGGTCATTCCCCAACGGTGACCTACTTTCTCAACAGGATGGGCGTTCCATAAATCAAATTCCTCGATGGGAGCTTCTTCGTGGTGACCGTGTTCATTCAAACGCTGTAGCGTATGCGCTGGGTTGTATGCTTCTTTGTCCTTGGTTAAATATTCGCCTAAGACGGTTTCACGTACAATGGACTCTCTACCCATAACCGTATGGTGAATCTGAGTCGCAGCTATTAAATACGTTCCATCAACTTTTTGCATCTTAACGGGAGCGCTGTACAACACTTGCCCACCTTGATTGCTCAAACATGCAAAAGCATTTAACCCAATGGTTTTCTTATTTCCATTTTCATCCAAATCCAAACCACCGTATTCTTTGGTCTGATATGCCGCACGACCAATGGCTTCTCCATTAGCGCCTCGACCGTACCCCAAAGCAATACCTATGGTATTAGGCGCTTGGCCCGGTTGTGGATAAACCGGCAGCGTTAAGGTTGTGCCGTTTACCTCTACGGAAGCCAAATTCAAACCGTGCTCTTGGTCAAAAGTGGTTGCAAACCCCATGGACTCCATCTGTCTAGGATTCATGGTAATGTAGTTGTCCCACGTTACCTTTGAAACAGGATCGGGTAATTCTTGCAACCATGGATTACTGGACATCGAGCCATCACGAATCCCTGTCTTTTGATATAAAACTACCTCCCAATCTCCACTTTTCACTTGGGACTTGATGCTTCTAGCACTAAAGGTTGGCTGAAATGGCGTCACAGCAACCGCTTCACAGCTGTTATGCACCAATTTGGCAAAATCCATTCTACCCGCACTAATGGCATCATACGCAACCGAAGAATCCTTTCCTCCACGCTTCGCCATTCCTCCCCAAACCAATAGAGACTCTAGCATCGAATATGTATCCCCTAACGGACGGATTGTCGGCTGAGCTATTGCATAATGGTCCGCCTTCGGTTGATAATCGTTCCAAGCCTCCAACAAATGGTGATCCGGAACGATAAACGACGAAGTAGAAGAAGTCTCATCCGCATAACGCGAAGTTGAAACCACCAAACCAATACGTTCCATGCCTTTTTTCAAAGCTTCTCCCTGAGGAGAATTATAAACCGGATTTGTCCCCAAGTTGATTAAGACGTCAGGGGCTTTACCTTTCATTATGCGAGAAAACAAGGCGTTAACTTCTTCGTCATTTCCTTGAAACAACTTGACGTCGTTGTTTAAATCTATGGTTACTCCATAAGACCCTAATTGTTGATTAATGGCATTAACTAATAATTGTTCTCCAAGACCATTGGAACCACAAACCACTAAGGATTCTCCTTTCGCTTTTTTCAGCGCTTTAATGGCAGCATCTGCTGTAGCAGTTGCCTCCTTCGACAAAGAAGGAGAAGCGGAACCGTTTCCGCCTAAACCTTTCAATATGTAATTTAATACCCCAACATTCTCAGACGGCTTGATTTGAGCACGATGGTCAGCATTGGACCCGGTAATCGACATAATCGATTCAAATTGAAAATGCTTGCTCATCCAAGCACCGTCCGGGTTACGTGTCGTTCCATATTGCACGGCATATTCGTTTGCCAGCAACCAAGTACTTAAAAAATCTGCCCCAACACTTACAACAGCCTTGGCCTTAGAAAAGTCGTAAGAAGGGATGCGTCCTTCACCGAAGTTTAAGGCATTTGCCTTACGAATTGCCGAGTAGGATATTGCATCATACTGCACAACCTTAACCGCCGTTTGGCCGTTCACGGTATACTTCAGTTTTAAATTCTCCAATGCCTTAAGATTAGCGGGGCTAATTACCGTTGGTGTTAAAACCACAACCTCTTTTGCTTTACCCAATGCTGCAACGATTGCTTTATCCGCTTCTGACACTGCGATATTTTCATCGCTTCCCTTTTTCCGTACGCCGTTTAAACGCTCTCCATCATAGAGTCCAAGTACTGAAGCAATAATTTGAGGATTTGTACCTCCTTTCGTAAAACCAAAATCCGCATTTCCTTTAATGAATATTGGTCTCGCCTCGCGTGTTTTTACCACAATACTTGCATATGAAATGCCGTCATAGTAGGTAGAGGCATACCATGTGGCTAAACCCGGAGTAACATCCTCAGGCTTTATCACATAAGGAACGGCTTTTGTTACCGGAGCCTCACAAGCAACCAGGGTTGCAGCAGCAACGGAAAATCCTAGGAATTTTAAAAAATCCCTTCTGCCTGAAGAAGCCTCAGCCAACTTTTCATCCCCAAGAAAAGAATCCAATGAAGACTGATAAGGAAACTCATTGTCCCTTTGTTGAATAAAACTTGGCGTTTGCTTAAGTTCATCAACTCCTTTCCAATATTTCTTTGTTATTCCCATAACGATTTTATGCAAAATAAATTAATAGTGACATTTAGCACATTCCCAACCACCCAGTTCATTGGCGGTTATTTTTCCATCGTTCAAATACTGTTGATACAGTTTTTTATTCTTTTTCAAGCGCTGGTGTATTTCATCGTAATAAGCATTGCTACCATCGCCTATCGTTACTTCTTTTTTGCCGTGGCACTCAATGCACCAACCCATCGTAAGCGTTGGCTTGGTAAGCGCTATATTACCCTCCACTTTGTTCAACTCTTCAACAGGCCAAACCTTAGCGGTCTCTTCCATTTGTTTCATGTCTCCATGGCACTGAGTACAATTGATTTTACCAGCAACCACGTGTTGAGAGTGATTAAAATACACATGGTCAGGAAGAACATGTACTTTGTTCCAAACAATTGGCTTTGATT
Source organism: Flavobacteriales bacterium (assembly GCA_947500875.1). Lineage (GTDB taxonomy): Bacteria > Bacteroidota > Bacteroidia > Flavobacteriales_D > Crocinitomicaceae > UBA952. Next base: position 7,096 of record CANMUN010000036.1, read on the forward strand.
TACCTGTATAAGCTCCTGCTGGTTTGATATTTGGATCCCATCCTGCGGCCGCATAGATTTTGGCGATTTGTTCTTGTTGAGCCGCGTCTTTACCGTTAATTTGTTTGTGACAGTTCATACAAACATTCACGGTAGGCAAGCCTGCGGACTTCGACTTCTCGACAGAGTTATGACAATATTTACAATCGATTCCGTTTACTCCAGCATGTTGGCTATGAGGAAATGCGATGGGCTGAGACGGCTGATAATCCTCCATCAAATTAATGGACCCCAAACGCTGAAAGACCAACACCAATATGGCAATGGTTAAGACCAACCCAAGCACTCCGCTGATGGCGCGGTTTTTCCATGCTAAAATTTTAAACTCTTCCCAGTAGGAAAGTGAGTTATTGGGGGTGGTTTCTTCCGTTGCATGTTTTAATTGACGCCTAACACCGCTCACCGAAAGAATAACCACGATGAATAAAACAGCCAACAACCACCATACCGTACTAATTCCCCCTTCTTCTTCTGCGTCAACGGCATTAGGATCCGATGCATCAGCTCCCTGAGGCCCTCCCGCAGGAGCAGCAACCGGAGGAGCATCTGCAAAATCTAAAATCGCATTCACCTGATCGGGCGTGATATCGGCAAAAATTTGCATTACCGAACCTCCGTACTCTTTGTAAACTGCTGCAGCTCTTTTCGATTTACCGCTGTTTCTTAACGCGGCATTGTTTTGAACCCACTCTACAATTAAATCTCCCTCGCCGGCGTCCATCCATCGTTGACGTGCACCCTTGAGCATTGGTCCGGTACCGTTTTTTTCAATTTGATGGCAACTGGCACATTTCGCTTTGTAAAGGGCCTCTCCTTGGCCGTATAACGAGTTTTGAGAAAGCAAACCAATTAACAGCAGAGACAAAACCATCTTGCTTAAATTGTTCAAAACCCTTTGATTTTTAGCTATTTTCATGAAACTTGGTTCTAATTTAAACTAAAAAAACAATTCTTTTTTCGCTAGTTTTTCGTGCAAATTTACACGAAATGAAAGGAAATATGACACTCTTATGACAATACCCTGTAATTTATAATAATTCTAAATAAGGCTTCTCGTGTCCATTCTGAGTTCGCTCGAAATTGCATATCTTTGAGGTGTCTATGAAAACCTTTGCAAGGCTAATTGGTTATTTGAGTTGCTTTTTTTGGGCCCACTTTACCTGCGCTCAAATTGAAGTAAATGGCGCCGCTCAATTCAAGGTGCTGGCAGACAGCGCGCAACGAATAAAAACACCGATGATGGGATATCGGGTCGTGCTTGGTTTCGACTCCGACAAGTCCTTGATCGATTCTTTAAAACTCAGTTTTCAGGAAAAAAACCCAAGAATAGAAGCCTACATCATTTATGAACCCCCCAATTTTAGATTCGTAGTTGGAGACTACAGAACGGAAATAGAAGCCCTGGGTTTGGTGAAAAAACTACCCCCCGAATACCCTATCATGTTGGTGCAAAAAATGCCCATTAACCTCCCGAGAATAGACTAAAAATGACGCCAACCCTGAGCCTTAAGCTCATGGGCAACTCCTGCATTATCGACCAAAAAGCGGCCTTCTTCTTTTGGCGTAAAATATCCGATGGGCGTAAAGTACGGATTACCTTTAATTTTATCGAAATCCTCCTGCGAAACGGAAAAAAGCAACTCGTACTCCTCTCCGCCATTCATGGCGCAAGTCAGCGGGGTTAAGTTAAATTCAGAAGACATCAACATGGTTTCTTCATGAAAAGGAAGTTTGTTTTCATAAACGGAACAGCCGAGGCTTCCACTTTGGCACAAGTGGAGTAATTCCGACGCTAAACCATCCGAAATGTCGATCATAGAGGTAGGAATAACCTGCAAGTTCGCTAACAACTCAACAACATCTTTCCGAGCATTAGGCATCAATTGCTTTTTGACCAAGGCGTCGAACCGTTCAAGTTCCGGCTGGATTTGAGGATTCGATAGATACACCGCTTTTTCCCGTTCCAATATTTGCAATCCGAGGTATGGGCGCCCCAAGTCACCGCTGACCATTAGGATGTCGTTTGGTTTCCCTCCCGAACGATACACAATTTTCGTTTTTTCGACCACTCCTACAGCAGATACGGAAATCATCAGTCCTTGAACAGAACTGCTGGTGTCCCCTCCGACCAAATCCACCATAAAAACAGCGCAGGCGTGATGGATGCCTTGGTATAAATCATCCAAGGCCTCTAAAGGAAACCGGCTCGAAGCTGCAATTGCAACCAGCACTTGTTCCGCTTTGCCATTCATTGCATAAATGTCTGATATCGCCGCAGAAACCGCTTTATAGCCTAATTGTTTCAAAGGCACATACATCAAATCGAAATGAATGTTCTCCAACATTACATCCTTCGAAATCAAGGTATAGCATTGGTCATTGCGTTCAAGCACTGCGCAATCGTCTCCAACGGAAAAAACCGTGCTGGAATTCGATTCCTTTGAAGTTTTAACCAAGCGCTTTATTAGCCCAAATTCTCCAAGTTCCTCGATAGATTGGGCTTCTTTCTTTTGATCCATGATGGGTAACGATTTTTTTAAAATGCCATCGAGCCATTAAAAAAAAATCTCGCTCGCGCAAGATTTTTCTGTTGACCCACTAGGGCTCGAACCTAGACTCTTCTGAACCAAAATCAGACGTGTTGCCAGTTACACCATGGGTCAATTGTGGTGCAAATTTAGGAACTTTATTTAATTTTCAAAAAGTAAAGATTTGATTTTTATTGAAAGCAGCTTTCAAGCTACCTGATATATTTCTATTTTCGCAAAACAAAACAAATGCTTTAAACTATGAATTTTCCCCGTTTAAACCTAATAGTAGGATGGTCTGTTTTCTCCATTGCAACGCTGGTTTACTTGTTAACCATGGAGTCCACCGCGAGTTTGTGGGATTGCGGAGAATACATTACTGCGGCTTACAAATTGGAAGTAGGACACCCTCCGGGCGCCCCCCTGTTCATGGTGCTTGGAAGGCTTTTTTCCTTTTTTGCTGCTCCTGATTCGGTTGCATTGTGGATCAATGCCCTCTCAGCACTGTCCAGCTCTTTCACGATTTTATTCATGTTTTGGTCCTTAACCTTGATGTTAAGGAAATTAGTTGCTCAACAAAAAAACGAGGTAAATTCGGCGGATGGAATAATGATACTTGTGGCCTCAACAGTTGCTTCCTTGGCCTATACTTTTTCTGACTCCTTTTGGTTTTCGGCAGTAGAGGGTGAGGTATACGCCATGGCCTCATTGTTCACCGCTATAATCTTTTGGGCCGCCTTGAAGTGGGACGAAGAAATGCGCATTACCCAAGAATCATCGACGGCAGCTCCAAACCGATGGATTTTGTTTATTTTCTTTATGCTAGGGTTGGCGGTTGGGGTCCACTTATTAGGAATCCTAGTGGTTCCTGCCATTGGATACATCATCTATTTCAATGTTGTCGATAAGTTTACGTGGAAAGGGTTTTTCATAACCGGAATTATTTCTGTTTTCACGTTAGGATTTATCCAAGAAGGAATCATTCCAGGATCCATTGCCATTGCCAACAAATTAGAAGTAGGGTTTGTAAATTCATTGGGGTTACCGTTCAACAGTGGAACGGTATTCTTTTTCCTCCTTTTAATTGGACTCTGCGTTTTTGCCGTTCGTTATGCACGAAGAACAAAGAAAACACTATTCTACAATGCCATAATGGGAATTACTCTTTTATTGATTGGCTACGGCTCCTTTGCTGTGATTGTAATCCGATCCAACGCGAACACCCCTTTGGATGAAAATGACCCTGAAAACTTGGTTACCCTGCACTCGTATTTGAAACGGGAGCAATACGGGTCTAACCCTATACTTTCAGGACCCTATTGGAATTCCTACCGCCTGAACGAGGTGCTTATGGACAATAGCACCTGTAAAACTCAGCTTACCTCCCGTGAGGGATGGGGAGATTTATCGCCCTATTACTTGAGACGGTTTGTCGTCCAAGAAGGGGAAAACGACGTTAAAGCCTTTGTTAACGAATCAGATGCGCAAACTTGGGTTAAGAACAACCGAGGAGCTTACACTATAACCGAAAAATACTACGAAAGCAATACTTCCATTCGAATTGGAGCTGAACCTGCCTACGAACAAACCACGTTTTTTCCACGAATGTACGATGCCAACGATCCGAACAAGATTGAGGGCTATAAAAGCTGGAGCGGTTACGACCCCAACGATGGAGCAAATGAAGAAATTGGCAGGGACTGCTTGCGCTTACCCACCATGTCGGAAAACTTAACGTATTTCTTCCGTTATCAAGTAGACTGGATGTACGTTCGCTACTTGCTTTGGAACTTTGCTGGTCGGCAAAATGATATTCAAGGCAACGGCGACAACCTCAGGGGCAACTGGATCAGTGGCATAGAAACGTTGGACGCCCCAAGGGTTGGTCCTTCGGACTCACAGCCTTATTTCACCACGGAAAATGCGGCGCATAATCGGTTTTTCCTGATTCCATTAGCCCTTATTCTGTTGGGGATATTTTTCCATTTCTACCGAGCTCCTAAAGATGCTTTTGTCCTTCTTTTAGCCTTTTTATTCACAGGAATTGCCATTTTGGTTTACCTGAATCAAAAGCCTTTTGAACCTCGTGAGCGGGATTACGCATATTCTGGCTCTTTTTATTTTTTCAGCATGTGGATGGCTTTTGGGGTTTATGCCCTTTACGATTTTGTTACCAACTTGGACAAGAAAGCCCTGCTGAAATTGGGGTATTTTATTGGGGGAGGACTGGTTGTTTGTTTAGCCCTTGGGTACGGTGGCGCATGGCTTTTCTCGGCACTTATTATCGCTTTAATGATTGGAATAAGTTACGGGCTTGGAAGAATGAAACAACCAAAACTATCCCTAGGGGTGATTTCGGTAATCGGGATGATCGCTCCGTTGCTTATGGGATTTCAAGGGTGGGATGACCACGACCGCAGTGGAAAAACTTCCGCGAGAGATCTTGCTTACAACTATTTAAACTCTTGCAAGAAGAACGGGATCCTTTTCACAAACGGCGACAACGATACCTTTCCTTTATGGTATTTACAAGAAGTGGAGGGTAAACGAACCGATGTGCGCGTTTGCAATCTGTCCCTCATGGGAACAGATTGGTATACCAATCAAATGAAGTTGAAAGCCTATGAATCCGACGCCCTGCCTATAAAATTCAGGGAGGATCAGATTTTAATGTATTCCGGGAATACGGACCAAGTTTATTTCATTTCCTTAGCAGAAATGGCATCCATGGGTGCTCCAGACGATTTGATGAAGCGGGTGATTAACCTTCGCTTAAAGACCAACCGAACCAAGGCAGCACAAACCGTGGCTTATTTTAATGCCAATTTAAGCTTGTTGCGTTCAGCATTTACGGCGCCAAAGCCGGAAAGTCAAGCCGCGTTAAATAAAACGTTAAACATGCTTTCTAGTGCTGATACATCCAACCTTACCAATACCCTATTGGAAAAATTCCGCGGGATCAACCTTCTATTTGATCGCATTCGGTCTGGAGACATTACCTTGGATCAAAATTCAGCGCAAAAAGTACAACAGCTTATATCCGATCTGGAAAAACCTTGGTCAACGGTTGATCTAACGGAGGCAATGGCCTTCGTGCGAGATGACAACAACCATATCGTATCGGAAGACGGAAACACCACCAGTTTTTTCCCTTCCAATACGTTCAGCTTAAAAGTAAACAAGAAAAATCTAGTTGCCTCCGGAGTTGTTGATCAAAAGGAATTGGATCGTTGTGCCAACGAAATCGTGTTTGCCTTTAAAGAAGAACAAGACCCCTATTTGACCCGCGATGAAGTAATGATGATGGAAGTGGTTGCCAACAACGATTGGAAACGAGGAATATACTTCTCAAGCAACCGTGGGTCTTCCTTTTCATTAGCGCTTTTATCCTATGGTTGGATTAAACAAGTGGGAATGGCTTATGTGCTCACGCCTCTTGACGCAATGCGAAATGGACAGCCGAATTTTTATCACCTACGAGAAATGTACAAGAACATTACCTCCGTATATCAATACGGCGATATGGCGAATCCGGATGTGTTAACGGACTATTATGCCCGAAGGCACACCCAGCAGTTCCGGGCGAATTTCCTTTTACTAGCGGAACAACTCTACCTGGATAACAACCGAAGCAAAGCCATCAAGGTCCTCGATCAATCGCTTGCGGTAATGCCCGCAGAAAACGTCATTGATATGGGAGAGGTGCACGGTTGCGACCCAATGAACATGTTGAGTTACAATGCTAAAAACCAATCCTATTCGTATATGGATCAACAGGTTCGGGCAAAATGCAGTGGAAACCTAAACGAACATGTACAATTATACTATTTATGCAAGGCCAATAGCAAGGGTGAGAAATTAGGTAACATCGTGTTAGACCAATACGAAAGCATCCTTAAGTTTTATCAAAATACCTCCGCCAGTATTTGTACGAAACTCGACAACTCAGGGGAGCTTTTCGCAGTAGCAGATGGCCTGTTCAAAATGTATTCTACCTTACAAGACTCTACCGTCAATAAGGCAGATTCAAAATTCGGTAAACGATTGATGAAGGACATACAACTGATTTATAAAACCATTCTCCCAAAACTATCGGCAGAACTTATTCGATTGGGTAACGAGAACGGTGAACCTGTTGCGAGCGATGTTGGAAATTATAGCCAACAATACGGTTCTTTAAATCAAAACTTGGAAGCCATTGGGCAACATTATGGATACTTAGAAAGGCCTCCTTTGCTCACCAATGAAAGCCCGTCGAATCTACCGATGCTGCCCGGACAGTAGTTATGAAGTGGGTTAAAATGCGGCTTCTACGTTTTTTATTCCCGCATTGGATTTGGAAAAATACAGCATCTGAAGGGGTAGCCATTACGCTTGATGACGGGCCGCATCCCGTAGCGACACCCATTGCCTTGGCGGTTTTAAGAACACATGGAATAAAAGCGGTTTTCTTTTGCACGGGATCCAATGCAGAGAAATACCCACATCTATTCCAACAAATCCTAACAGAAGGACACACGGTTGGCAACCACACTCATTTGCACGAAAACGGATGGTTTACGAAAACCCATGATTATTTAGCGTCCATCGACCGTTGTGCAGAGGTTTTTCAGAGCCGTTTGTTCAGGCCTCCATATGGCAAGCCTTCGCTCTATTCATCCCGAGGAATCCTGATGCGCGGTTATACTACTGTGATGTGGTCTTGGCTCAGCTATGATTATAGCGCAGCAATGACGAAGGAAAGGTTTCAGCAGCAATTGGCAAAAATTTCACCTGGCGACATCCTTGTTTTCCATGACAACGAAAAAACCTCTCAGAAAATAGGTGATTTTTTAGAAATGACCATTGCCTATTTAAGGGCTCGTCAAATAACCATAGAACCGTTGAGCATTCCATGAAAAGTTCCCGCAGTAAAACCCTTTTAGTGCTTTTATCCATCTATATTCTAATGCAGTTCTGCTGGTGGGGATACCTGCTTCTGCAAAGTAATTCAGAAAAAATGTTGATGGTTTTCGGCGAAGGAACCGTATTTCTAGCCATGCTGTTTTTGGGGATTTGGAGATTATCCAAAAGCATCCAACAAGAATTATCCTTACATAAACGTCAAAGTAACTTTTTGCTTTCCGTTACCCACGAACTTAAAACACCGTTAGCCAGCGTTCAATTAATCCTACAAACCATGTTAAGGAGGTCCTTTGAACAAGATCAAATAAAAGAATTCACCGAGAAAGCCTTGGAGGAAAACAAAAAATCTCAAGAACTCATTGAGCATATTTTGAAGGCATCAGGACTCGAACAAAAAGCCCTTAACGTACATCTTAACTCTTTCTCAGCGGAGGACTTCCTAAATGGATTTGTTCAGCTTTTTCCTGAATCAAAATACAATATAACCTGGAAAAACCCTCAAAATGCGCGCTTTTTATGCGACATCAACATGCTTACATTTATTTTAAAAAACCTTATCGAAAACAGTTTCAAATACGGCGCAAAGCAAGTTGAAGTGGAATTTTCGAGCAACTCAAAGCACGTAGAAATCAAGGTAAGTGATAACGGCATCGGTGTTTTGGAGGTCGACCGGCCATATATTTTCGATAAGTTTTACCGATCGGGGGATGATAAAATTCGAGACCGTAGCGGTACGGGATTAGGCTTATACATTGCCCGAGAAATGGCCTTGCTTCAGGGAGGTCAAATTAATTATCAGCCGTTAACCGAAGGGGCCTGCTTCATTGTATCTTTGCCTCATGGTAAATAAAACCGCACTTATTATTTTGGATGGATGGGGGATTGGGGACCGTTCTCGGTCAGATGCAATTTACCAAGCAAACACTCCTTTCATGGACCAACTCATTGCGAACAATCCATCCACCACTCTTACCACCCACGGTGAGGCGGTTGGGTTACCAAACGGGCAGATGGGAAATTCTGAAGTTGGACACTTAAACCTTGGGGCAGGGCGCGTGGTGTACCAGGAGCTTTCGCGCATTAACCGTTCCATTGAGAATGGCAGTTTCTTCGGAAATAAAGTACTTCTTGATGCTTTAAATTATGCGAAAGAGAATAACTCTAAGGTTCATTTACTAGGATTGGTGTCTCATGGAGGAGTACACAGCGCTTATGAGCACCTTGAGGCATTGATTCAACTTTGCTCGATCGTAGGCACACCAAGAACGTTTATTCACGCGATTACGGATGGACGCGACTGCAGCCCTAAAACTGCACTGAACGACCTTCGAAAATTACGTGACCTCGAAAATGAAACGCTTCAGCTATCCACGGTAATCGGTCGATATTATGCGATGGATCGCGATAATCGTTGGGAACGCATCGCAAAAGCGTATGACTTATTGGTTCGCGGAAAGGGTGAAAAGACCATGAACCCACTACAACTCATTGAACAATACTATCAGCAAGGAATCACCGATGAGTTTCTGCCCGGGTTAGTGGTGAATCCCGCGGGAATCATTGAAGAAGGAGACGTTGTGATTAGTTTCAATTTCCGGACCGATCGTCCCCGTGAAATAACCCAAGCCTTAACCCAGAAAGCCTTCCCTGAGTTTGGCATGGAGCCTTTGCGGTTAAAATACCTCACCATGACCCCCTACGACGCAACCTTTGAAAACGTCCAGGTAATTTTTGATAAAGATGCACTAAACCAAACCCTTGGAGAAACGCTTGCTAATGCGGGAGTGTCCCAAGTTAGAATTGCCGAAACAGAAAAATACCCGCATGTCACCTATTTTTTCAATGGCGGTCGAGAAATCCCTTTTCCATTGGAACATCGAATCATGGTGCCTTCTCCGAAGGTAGCGACGTATGATTTACAACCCGAGATGAGCGCTCCTGAAGTAACAAATCAGCTCCTGTCTTACGTTAACGAGCGTTTCCCAGATTTTATCTGCCTAAACTATGCCAATCCAGATATGGTAGGACACACTGGAAATTATGAGGCCATTGTAAAGGCCGTTGAAACCATCGACCGAGAATTAGAACGATTGGTGTCCAACTTGGTTTCCAATGATTACAGCCTAATAATCTTAGCGGATCATGGAAATGCGGACCTTGCGGAAAATCCCGATGGCAGTCCTAACACGGCTCATAGCTTGAATCCCGTTCCCTGCATTCTAGTCAACCGTTCGTTTAAGGAAATAAACCCTGGTGTTTTAGCCGACATAGCGCCAACCCTTCTTGAAATCATGGGTTTACCCATTCCAATCGAAATGACAGGAACTTCACTCATTAAAAAAGGGGCCTAAGCCCCTCTCATTATTTAATGCCAAGAATTTGTTTCGCTTGAGCGTCGTTTGGATCAAGGTCGTAAACAATTTGGAAGTATTCTTTTGCTTTGGTGGCATCCTTTTCAGCAGAGGCTCCGTAATATCCTCCTAAATATCTCGCGGACTCAATGACCATTTTTTTGTTCGTGTCTTTTTTTCGATCCTCTCCAACCACAATTTCTAAAACTTTCGCATAATAGGGTTTTGCTAACCAAAGTGCATTCGTTGGGTCCATTTGAAAATTACAACGCCCTCTCCACATGTAGGCGGGAGCATAACTGGAAGACATAACTGCCACCTTCGCAAACAAGGTATCTGCTTCTTTAAAATTCTTGGGGCCCGAAAAATAACATTGCCCAAGATTGTAAACCTCTTGCAGTGTAAGCTCAACCACCGACTGACGCTTCAAATAGGTTTCAATCGCTTTATCGTATTTTTTCATTTTGTAATACATTCTCGCCATTTCGGAAGATAAATCTTTCATCGCTGTTTCATTCAACAATATGGATTTTTCCCACTCCAATAGCCCCAAGGAGTCTTTCCCTAATTTCATGAGAATAGACCCTTTTGTCTTGTAATCCAAGTAATTAACCTCCTCTTGCTTGGCAATGCTAAAGAATCGATTACTTGCCTCAAGAGCTAGTTGCGACGCATTTTCCGGCTCCTGACATTCCAAATAAGACTTCGCTAGGAATCTTTCGGTGAACATATTAACTAACCCTTCGTTGTTTACGCCTAATACTACATCAATGGCTTCGCAATATTGCTTCGCAACATACAAGGCACCGGCATAGCGGTAACGGGAATCAATGTTATTATTCAACGCCAAATATTTTTTCCAATCTTGTATAGCTAAATTCATTTTATTAAACCTCATCAACATTTCTGCACGTTCTCGATAAGCGGGGGCAAATGTTGAGTCAATCGCGATGGCCTCTTTATAAATTCTATTCGCTTCTTGTTCGTTCTCCGCTGCTTGATAAATGTTACCAACGCGCAGTTTACCTCGTGGAGACTTAGGATTAATTTCCAAGACCTTGTTATAACTTTTAATGGCCTCGTTCGCGTTAAGTGCTGTATTGTTCGTTATGGCCACTTTTTTAGCTTGTTCATACAAGGCATCCCCCTGCAATAAATAATTATCCTCATTGCTAGGGTCTTTTTCGACGGCTTCCAGCAACAAGGTAAGTGCTTGATCCAAATCTTTTATTTCTGACTTAATATAACCCTCAGCAGCACCTCTTAAAACTTCGCATCTGTTGGCCAGTAATTTTTTTCCTTTCGTTAATTCAAGCGCCTTATTTAATTCAGCTTGGGCTGCCGCCTTCTCTCCTTTAATCCAAAGCGACCTGAACTTTCCAACCAACGGCATTGGATTGATGTTGTCCACCTCGTATCCTTTGTTCCAAGTTAACACAGCAGAATCAATTTCACCTTTTTTGAAATAACAATCTCCAAAATAATAGTATACGTTTCCAATATTTGGGGTTGCAGCAACTAATCGCTTGAAGTCGCGAAGCGCTTCAGGAAAACGTTCATTGTTCGTTTTCTTAATCGCATCACTCAGGGTTTGTCCGAATAAGGTTAGGGCTGAAGCAATAAATAACGCGGTGAATGTCAACTGTCTCATAAGATTGTTTTTACGATGATTCTATCAATAAGATTGCCAAAGTTAATTTGGATTTAGGATAACTCAAAAGAAAGCAGCAATTAATTCGTGGTAAACTGTATTAATCGCACGGGGGCTTTGGCTGGCACTAATTCCGATTTTTGAACCAACAATTGACCTTTATCTCCAAGCATGAAAATAACAAATCCTGTATTTAATCCTGCCCGTCTTCCCTTATTAATTAACCACATTTCTCGATGCAGAGGGTATTCCCGGGTCCAAATCGTCCCTGCATAAGGTTGAAATCCTTGCTCTCCTGTTTTATTCGAAACATACAATACCTTAATGTCATCCAAAAAATTCATCACCTCTATATCCTCCTGGTCCGAAATCCAATTCACTCCAATAAATCCCATGGCATTAGGGTTACTTTTCACATAGTTAATCACTTCTTCATTCGACTTCAAAGCATAAACCGAAGAAGAAAGTTGTTTTTTCTCTGAAAGATTGACCAGAAAATTAAAATTGGCGGAATTGACCCGATCGAAGACCATTTTAACCGGTTTGCCGGAATTAGGCCACTTGGCTCCGTCTTTGGACAACCAAGACTTCAGTTGTTCAACGGAAACCACTGTATCCTTATTGGAAGGGTGCACAATCAACGCTACAGCGTCGTATGCCAACAAATCGCTTTTTACTTCTACATTTCGGGATTTCAAAAAAGCTTTCTCTTTCTTGGTGAAATCCCGAGAAATACACACCGTTTTAACCTTGTTTGCAAAAAAGCCATCAATTATTTGGCCCTCAGACAAATACATGGCCTTAATTGAAGCTTTAGGAAATTGGCTTTCAAAAGTGTAAATGCTCGTCTCAAACAAGGGACGATAAGAATCCTCAACAAAAATAGTCGCTTGCCCTCTTCCATGCGCATCTGTTTGATAGGCCAACGGATTCTCGTGGGTTTCACAAGAATTCAGGACACAAAGCATGAGGCCTAAACAATAAAAACTAACGCTCTTCTTCATCGTTTTCTTTAAGTGTTTTAATTGCCCGAAGCAACCTAAAAGTACCATACGCGCACAATACCGAAATTAAAAACCATCTTTTCCAACCGAAAAGCCCCGGGATTGCTTCCGAAAAGGCCAAATACCCTGCCAGTCCGAATGCCGCTAAAAACACCAAGGACCCTAAAAATACATGGATGATTCTAAAGTTCATATTGCAAAAAAAAATCCCCAAATGAATTTGGGGATAATGCTTTTAATCTATGGGTTTTAATTAACTTCAAATTTGATAGGAAGGGTAACCCAAGTTCGAACGGCTCTACCTCCATTCTTGCCCGCGGTCCAAGGTGGCATTTTTTCAACAACTTGAACTGCGGCTTTATCGCAAGCCTTACATCCGGCCAAAGGACCCGCAACCGAAACATTGGAAACCCTGCCATCCTTTTCGACGACAAACCGAACGGTTACTCGGCCCTTAATTCCTAAATCAATCGCCTCTTGAGGATAATCAATGTTCTCGTTGATAAATTTAGCCATTTCCGCTGCCCCACCAGGAAAATCTGCTTCTTCTTCTACGAACGTCTCAATCGGCTCGGGCTTATCATCAATTTCCTTGGGCTTATCATCGTTGGGTTGAGGAGGATCAAAATTCTCATCGCTACCGTCTTGGGTCTTATCCCCAGCTTTGGTGTCTTCTAACTGATCTTGCGTTGGAACGGGGTCCGTTACGGGATCGTCTTCAATAACCGGTGGAATGAAAGCCGTCATTTTTTCCAAGGGTGGTGGAGGGGGCGTGGTAGGAGGAGGAGGAGGTAAGTCTTCCGGCGGTGGCTGTACCGTCCATGTTTTGTCGCTACCTTTAGGGGCGTCTACCTCTTCTTTTGGTAAATTACGAACAATAAAAAGAATCAATGCTCCTAAAGCGAACGTAAGAAGCATCCCAAGCATGATCAATGTTAGGCGCTTATTGTAACTTTTGCGTAATTGGTATGCTCCGTATTCTTTATTTCGGTGCTCAAACACTAGGTCATTTCTGTCAGTAGACGTAACTAACCAACCTTTCGCTGAGACATAGCTAAACAACGAATATATCGAAACTAAACCAACAACTACCCAAACAAACATTAGTTCCATAACCTTACTTTTTTAATTCGGTTTCTAATAATTTTAACTCGGCAGGAAGCATTGGAACGGGAGCGATAACTCCAATTTCGGCAATCTTAACCTCATCAATTAAGTCAATGAAGTTTTTACAAAGGGCTTTGTCATCCGTTTTCACTAACACTTTTAACGCCTCAGGTTTTCCTTTCAATTGTTCCATTTCTCGCGTGTAAGTGGTATCTGCCATTTGCTTTGCTTTAACTTTCTTAACCAATCCTTCCTTTCTTAAAAGAACGTAAGAGTTAAGATCGGCTAACACCTTTCGGAGACCGGATGCACTGAAATCTGTAGCGGTCAATTTTGTGGGGCCGTCTTTTCCAGGACGATCTGCCGGATAAAACTCCCCGGTGTAGTAATATATTTTGTCCTCAGACAAAAGGAAGGTAATTCCATTATTCAATTTGGGGGCGTCCTTAGGAACGGGTTCATCGATTTTGGCTGGATATGCCAAACTCATGACTTTTGGTTTGCTAAAAGTAGAGGTTAATACGAAAAATGTTAAAAGCAAGAATGCTAAATCCACCATGGGAGTCATATCCACTCGGGTTGAAGCCTTCTTAGCGCGTTTCTTTCCTTTTTTGTCGTGTCCTCCACCACCGCCTTCTGCTATTTCTGCCATGGTTTCTTTTAATTATTGGGATTAAACTCAGAGGATGTTACAAAACTTAAATTATTGAGATTCAATTCTCGAAAAACGTCAATAACTTCTTCTGCTTTTTTATAAATAGCCTTACCATCCGCACGAATGATAAATTTTGGTTTAAAGTCATTGGCTTCAGGAGACAATCCTCGACGTTTCGCTTCATTATAGGCCGTTTGGCCGGAATTGAGTGCTGCTACGTTGCTGTAGGAAATCCAATTTTTCAATTGATTGTCCAATGAATCCAATGGAACCCCTTTGGTTTGAAAGTCTTTTCGGCTGTCTCCGGATAAATCTAAATACGCCGGAAGTTCTTTCATTGAACATCCAAAGGTGGACATTAAAGCAAACTTTTCGACTTGTTCCTCCGTGAGGGAAACTTTGTATAGACCCATCATATTCGTGAGGGCCTCTTTACGGGCTTCGGCTCCAGTCAAATTGAAATACACTTTTCCATCGGACGCAACGGTAACCATGATCATGTTTTCAGGTATAACCTTATCGCTAATACTCGAAGGGGTTTCAACGGTAACGGGCTCACTCGGTCGAAAAGATGCAGCCAACATGAAGAATGTAACCAAAAGGAAGGCCAAATCCACCATGGGCGTCATGTCAATCGCCGGAGAACTTTTAGGTATTTTTAATTTAGGCATAACTTTCGTTATTTCTTACCTTAATTTTTAGACGAAAAGTCTTGCACAATGGTAAAGCTCGCCTCATCGATGCTGTAAGTCATGGAATCGATTTGGGTTGAAAAAACATTGTACATAATGATGGCAATCGTTGACGCTGTAATACCGAACGCGGTATTGATAAGTGCCTCCGATATACCTGTTGCTAACGCGGCAGTGTCAGGAGAACCATGAGACATTGCAGCAAAGGAGCGGATCATTCCCAATACCGTTCCAATCAACCCAACCAAGGTAGCAATGGTTGCGCAAGTAGAAAGAACGGTTAGGTTCTTTGAAAGCATGGGAAGTTCAAGCGCAGTGGCTTCTTCCAATTCTTTCTTAAGGGTCTCCAACTTTTGCTCTTTGTCCATACCTTGATCCGAAGCAATGTGCTCATACTTTACCATTCCCGCTCTAACAACAGCCGCCAATGATCCTTTCTGCTTATCACATGCAGCAATTGCACCATTAAAATCGTTTTTACTCATGTAGTCCTTAATGCTAGCGATAAATTTCGCGGACTTTCCTTTACCATTGGCCAACAACAACGTTACCAAGCGCTCTAGGGAGAAGATCACAATGATTATATTAATGGCAACAAGACCGGGTACAATAAACCCTCCCTTATAGATCACCCCTAAGAGGTTGCCTTCTAATGGTTCACCGCTTGGATCGTTGTCTACGAAATTACCTGGCGCACCAAATACGTTCTTGTAAATCATAATCCCCGCAACTAATGCAATAGCCATAGCAAGAAAAGCGACCACTGCTGAAAAACCGCTAAAGGTTCTTTTTAATCCATTGTTTTGTGTTTTGCTCATGATAAATGAAATTTAAATTTTAGGTGTGTCAAATATAGAAGATATTATTGAATCTTCAAAAGGGGGAAAATTTTTCTTATTCCGAATTTAACATAATAAAAAAAGCCCCTAGGGGCTTAATTAAGAGGTCTCGTCCGGATTCGAACCGGAGTATACGGTTTTGCAGACCGGTGCCTAGCCGCTCGGCCACGAGACCAATTCGATTGCAAAAGTACTAAAAACCTTGGATTCTACAAATTCTACTGCTTCACCAACTTAGCGGAAAAGAAACGGCCATTTCGGTTCACAGAAATATAATATAGTCCAGG
>CANMUN010000037.1 GCA_947500875.1 Flavobacteriales bacterium
GTTTGAATACATTGAAATTTGGTATAATCAACAACGGATTCACAGCGCTATTGATCAAAAATCAATCAAGCAATTTGTGGCATCTGTGAAAAAAGAGTATTTTCGTGATGTAGCTTAATCGGGTCTACGGAAAAATTAGGCAACTCCAATATGGTTAAACGCAGGCAAACAAATTACAATACAAAATAATGTAACAGGGATTTTATTAACAGCAATAGAGTTTAATATTATTCCATGATGGCTTAAGCGCATCGCTGTAGTATTATAATAAATCTTATCAAGATATATGTCAACTCATTATGCAAATAAATCCCTTGATTTTGATGCTATCTCAACCTCCCTACCATTAAAAACACCCCAAATCCTGCACCAAGAGAGAGTATTATATTAACTGCAAGCAACGCCCATTGTCCTTGCTCAAACAACTGCACATTCTCGGCCGAAAAGGTGCTGAAGGTGCTAAATCCTCCGCAAAATCCAACCCCAATCAATGGTAACAACCACGCAGGTTTGTCTCCGGATTTTAAATAGATAACCAACAAAGCGAGTAGGGCCGTAGCAAGGACGTTGCTCACCAAGGTAGCCCAAGGAAAGTGTTTTGATTGCACCAGCTGTTGAGCAATGAAGTAGCGGAGCATGCTGCCCATCCCACCGCCAATAAATACTAATAACCAATTCATAGCTTAAGCATTTTTTTAACCAATTGTTGTGCGCTCCAACCAATCAAACCTCCAAAGATCAAGCCCGCAACAATATCGATGGGATAATGCACCCCTAAATACATGCGGCTGTAACACACCAAAATTCCCCAAGCCCCTAGGACCCATAACCAGCGATTTTCTTTCCGATAGAGTAAGGGCCAAATGAAAAAATAAAAACCTGCATAGTTCGCAGCATGCGAGGAAAAGAATCCGTATTGGCCTCCGCGATAATACACCCCGGGGGATTCTTCGTAATAGTGAAGTTGTGGACCAATCTCCGCATGGTGCGAAGGACGGTATCGCTTAATGCCTTGTTTAAAAACTTGGGTTGAAATAACATCGGTAAGTGCCACGGTAACCATGATACACCCCAAGAGAATGAGCGCTTTTTTACCCTGATAATGACGGTACAGTACATAAAAAGAAAGGACATAAAAGGGAATCGAAACCCACGCTTTGCTCACGTACCAGAAGAAATCATCGAATAGGGGAGAGTTGCAACGGTTAATCGCGATGAGCAATGCCTGGTCGATATGCTCCAGCGTTTCGATCATTCGTTCAGTACCTTCCAAATGAGGTCCTTCAATTCGTTGATGCCACTTTGAGCTACCGAGGAAATAAAACAGCACGGAAGATCTTTGGGTAATTCCTTGGTCATTTGTTGCATCATGAGTTCATCGAGCATATCACTTTTCGTAATGGCCAACATCCGTTTCTTGTTCGCCAATTCCGGGTTGTATTTTTTCAACTCTTTCAGCAGGATTTTGTATTCCTTTTTGATGTCGCTGCTGTCGCAAGGAATCATGAACAATAGCGCGGAATTGCGTTCAATATGACGTAAAAAACGCAACCCTAATCCTTTGCCTTCATGGGCGCCTTCAATGATACCAGGGATATCCGCCATCACAAACGAGCGGTGGTCGCGGTATGAAACGATGCCCAGATTCGGGCGAATCGTGGTAAAGGGGTAATCGCCAATTTCAGGTTTTGCAGCGGATACCACGGAAAGTAAAGTGCTTTTTCCGGCATTGGGAAAACCCACTAAACCAACGTCCGCAAGAATTTTGAGCTCGAGTATTTTCCAACCTTCCATTCCCGGTTCTCCCGGTTGGGCGTAACGGGGGGTTTGGTTCGTAGCGGATTTGAAATGGTTGTTCCCCATACCACCTCGACCACCTCGTTCAATGATTTGTTCTTCGCCGTCTTCGGTAATTTCAAAAAGCAATTCCCCTGTTTCGGCGTCCTTGGCCAAGGTTCCAAGAGGAACGTCAATGTAGGTGTCTTTTCCTTGGGCGCCCGTTTTTAAAGCTCCCGAACCGTGCACTCCGTGGTCTGCTTTGATGTGCTTGTGGTATTTCAGATGGAGCAAGGTCCAAAGCTGTTTGTTGCCCCGTACGATAACGTGACCGCCACGTCCACCATCGCCGCCGTCGGGCCCACCTTTGGGAATGTACTTTTCCCTTCGGAAATGGGTGGAACCTCCTCCGCCGTTGCCGGATTTGGTGTGGATTTTTACGTAATCAACGAAGTTATCAGATGCCATTATTTATGAGAATCAATTGCGGCAAAAAGCCTTTCTGTGATGGAATCAATGGTGCCAATTCCATCAATGGCAACGTATTTATTTTGTGCTGCGTAAAATTCCTTAACTGGCGAGGTTTCACGATGGTAAACCGCAATTCGATTAGCGATAATCTCGGGATCGGCGTCGTCGCTTCTTCCGCTGCTGAGTGCTCGTTGCGTTAAACGGGTTTTCAATTCCTCTTCCTCAACTTCCAAACCTAACATAAGCGTTATTTGCGTATTAAGTTCTGCGAGCAATTGATCCAACGCACCTGCTTGAGGATTGGTTCTTGGAAAACCGTCGAATATAAATCCCTTAGGTTCCTTTTGTTCCAGTACCGCTGATTTCAGCATGTTAATGGTTACTTCATCCGGTACTAAATGCCCACGATCCATATACGATTTTGCAAGCTTACCAAGCTCTGTTTCATGCTTTAAATGAAAACGAAAAAGATCTCCTGTGGATAAATGAACTAGGCCGTATTTTTCGATGAGTCTTTCTGATTGGGTGCCTTTGCCCGCGCCCGGAGGCCCAAAGAGTACGATATTCAACATATTCTTAATTTTTTAGTTGGTAAATAGCAGGAAGATTCCTACCGTGTTGGTCGTAGTCTAATCCATAACCGACAACAAATTTATTGGGAATTTCAAATCCGAAATATTTGGGGATGTTGGTGCCGATGTGGGCTTCCTTTTTGTAAAGTATGGCGCACACTTCGATGGATTCAGGACCATTCAATTCAAGCAATTTGATGATTTTATCGATGGTAACTCCTGTATCCACGATGTCTTCTAGCAGAATCACGTGTTTTCCCGCAATAGGACTGTTCAGCCCAATGAGTTCATCAACACGCCCCGTACTTTCGGTCCCTTGGTAGGAACTGACCTTCATGAATGAAATTTCACATGGTAGCAGGATGTGCTTCATTAAATCCGAAGTGAACATGAACGAACCGTTCAATACCGACAGAAACACAAGGTCTTTTCCCTGATAATCCAAGTTTATTTGGTTCGCGAGACGAACCACTGCATCATGAATCTCTTGTTCGGATAAGTAAGGGACAAATGTTTTGTCGTGTAATTGAATTGAATCCATATTGATAAGGATAAATGCAAAGGTAATAAAAAAGCCGTTGAATGCTTGGTTTTGAAGACGCGAGGAATCTTTATCTTTGTCACAAATTTAACGCATTATGCTGCATCGAATTGGGGTTCTTGGGGGTGGACAATTGGGACGAATGTTGTTGCAAGAGGCCATGAACCTGGACATCGAACTTCATTTTTTGGACGGCGATTCGAATGCTCCCTGTTCAAAGAACGCCCATGGTTTTTGCGTTGGTGCTATAACGGACTACGATACCGTGCTCAATTTTGGCCGAAACTTTGAGGTGATAACCGTTGAAATTGAAAACGTTTCGGTGGAGGCCCTCAAGCAATTAGAGCAAGAAGGTTGCAAGGTGTATCCCCAACCCCGCGTATTGGAATTGATTCGCGATAAAGGACTTCAAAAGCAATTTTACCAAGATAACGGAATTCCGACGGCTCACTTTGCGTTGTGGGACGAAGGTCATCCTATTCCTAGCGGATTTAATATACCTTTTGTGCAAAAGCTACGAAGGGGAGGATACGATGGAAAAGGGGTAAAAGTGATGCGGAGTGATTTCGAATGGGAGAAGCGTTTCACGGAACCTTCGGTTTTAGAGGCAATGGTACCTTTCGTGAAGGAATTATCGGTGATTGTCGCTCGAAATTCGAAGGGGGAGATTCGTTGTTTTGATCCGGTCGAATGCGAATTCAACGCAGAGGCCAATTTGGTCGAATTCCAGTTTTCACCGGCGGACATTTCGAAGGAAATCGCTTTAAAAGCACAAGAAATCGCGAGGGAAATTATTTCAAAGCTTGACATGGTAGGACTCCTGGCGGTCGAGTTTTTCCTAACCTTGGAAGGCGAACTATTGGTGAACGAAATCGCACCAAGACCTCATAATTCTGGACACCATACCATTGAATGTTGTTACACCTCGCAATTTGAACAACACTTGAGGGCGATTTTGAATTTGCCGTTAGGTGATACGGGATTGATCATGCCCGGCGCCATGTTGAATGTTGTGGGTGAAAAAAACTATGAGGGTCCGGCAGTGTATGTGGGCTTAGAGGAGGTTTTAAAAATGTCCGGGGTTTATGTGCATCTTTACGGTAAAACGAATACCAAGCCCTTTCGAAAAATGGGGCATGTGACCCTCTTAGGAAAGGATTTGGAGGACATTAAAATCAAAGTCAATTTCGTTAAACGGCATTTGTATTGTGTATCTTTGAGAGGTTAATTCATGCCTTCTTGGGTTGACAAAATCAAAGCTTTAATAACTCCGATTTGGCGATTCTGACGTAATAATTTGTGGCATTTGGATAATCGGCAGCGTTGCCATTGAGTAATAAAATATCCAAGAAATCTTCGTGAGGACTGGTTCCATTGGATGGGTTTGAAAGGTAGATGTAGTTGCCCGATTTAAAGTTGGGCAGCTGGATTTCCCGAAGCGGTCCATCGATGCCTTTTTTTACGTAAAAATGATCGTAACTGACACAGAAATAATAGACCTGACCACCGTAGGCTACGGCTCGAATGCGGTTAATCGCATCGTCCTCTAAAGGGATTTCTTGGGTTGTAATCTCGTTGGATGTGCTTTTGTGAAATTGATAAAATTTAGATTTCCAGCTTACCTCAGGATCTAAAAGTGTTTGGTATATTCCAAATACGTTTTGATGTTCATCGGTGAAAAGTTCACAATTGTCAACCAGGCGGTTTCTTGTCGTGGCCAGAGGGTGAGCACTCAGGTCAAGGAGTGTTTCGTTGGACCAAATCCCATTCTCTTTGCTAAATAATTTGGTTTTAAAATAAATTGCGGGCAGTCCGGGTCCAACGTAATCGTCTTGAACGGCTAAGACAACGGGTTCATGGTTCTTGGTCGTAATAAACGGATAATAGTACGAATTGCCCAGATTGGTTCCCGCATCTTCGGAAATCCATGAATTATCGTGAATGTGTTTATGGTAAACCTTTACGTCTTGATTCAAACCAAATGAAAGGTACATTACATTGTTTTCAGCGATCGAGGCCCCTATGCGAATGTTGACGGTTTCAGGTTGCCCGGCGGTGTGATTTATAACCGTTTCGCTCTGATAGGATTGGATATTTCCCAAGTGTGATTCTGGGAACCAGTAGTGTTGAAGTTTTCCCAAAGAGCCATTTTCTGATGGATTGTTTTCAGTAGGTTCGAAGACAAAAACATGCAAACAACCCTCGGAATCCATGATAAGATTTACCGGCCTGGAGGTAGGGAATCCAGCGCCTTTGACCCAATGGTCATTCGAATGTTTGGTGTAAATGTAAACCGTTGAAGGGTTACTTGCATTCGGGTAACCGGAATTCAAATTTTGATTGTCCACTACCGCCATAAAAACACGGTTTTGATAACGAACTATTTTCTGTTGATTGTAACCCCACCAAGTGCCATTCTCCTGATGGTAGGTACTTCCAGGAATCACCTCAACCAAGGTTGGAATATCGGGACAGTTCTTTTTTTTACAAGCACCAAGTGCCGAAAGCACGAAAGCAAAAAGAAGGCAAAAATAGGTTCGACTGAACATTACCATCAATGATAAAAGGTTGAATCTAACCCCAGCCATTCCATGGTTGAATGGCAGAAAATATCCTCGATTTCGTGTTGGGATAAATCGCTTTCTTCAATGAATTTTCCAATGGCTAAATCGCCCAGTGGAAAGGGATAATCCGAGCCTAAGCACACGCGTTTGGATCCCTGCATCTTTAAAATATACTTCAAGGCATCGATGTCGTGCGTAATGCTGTCAACCCAAAATTTTCCGAGGTAATTCCGAGGATTTACCTCATTATCCACCGCGACTAAGTCCGGTCGGCAATTGAATCCGTGTTCAATACGTCCGAGGGTAGGGAGGAAGGACCCGCCCGCATGGGAGAAGCAAACCCGTAGGTTGGGCAAGCGCTCCAAAACGCCTCCAAAGATCATGGAGCATGCTGCTCGCGATGTTTCTGCCGGCATGCCAACGAGCCATGGAAGCCAGTATTTTTTCATCGAGCCTTCACCCATCATTTGCCATGGGTGAACCATCACGGCTAATCCAAGACGACTGCACGCTTCGAAAATGGGGAAGAACGCATCTTCATGGAGGTTTTGATCGTTGATGTTCGAGCCGATTTGAATGCCCACCAAACCGATTGATTTAATGCGCTCCAGCTCTTTCAGTGCCTCGTCTTGGTCTTGCATGGGTACGGTACCAAGACCAATGTAGTTTTTGGGATAGCGTTGCACCAATTCCGCAAGGTGGTCGTTCAAAAAGCGCGACAATTCCGCACAGTCTTTGGGTTTTGCCCAATAGGAAAACATCACAGGAATGGTGCAAACCACTTGAACTTGCGTGGCATATTGTTGGTATTCTTCAATGCGCAGCTTTTCATCCCAGCAATTCTCCACTATGCGTCGGAAAAAATTACCGCCTTCCATCATGTTTGCAGAACCGTCAGAATTGGGCTCTAAATGAATGAACTTTCCATACCCAAATTTCTCCGTCCAATTGGGCATGGTTTTCGGCAGAATATGGGTGTGCATGTCAATTTTCAACATAGCGCGAAGGTACTAATTTTCACCAATCAAGTTGCATGATGAAGTCATCCATGACAAATCCGTTGCCGATGTCAAAAACAGCCTCCTCACGAACGTACATTCCCATTTTTTGGTAGAATTGAACGGCCGGATTCTTTTTATTCACCTGGAGAAACATGGATTGGCATTTGGCAGCGTCGGCCAAGTATTGGGTTTTTAACAGAAGTTCTTTCCCGATGCCAGAGCCCTGAAGGTTAGGAAGCACGTATAGCTTATGCAGCTTACAACGATTCACGTCAGGCGTTCCAATTTCAAATCCTGCATATCCGACGGGCTTTGAATCCAGATAGGCAAGTAAGAACCTTTGTCCACTACTTTGTGCTTTTTCGAGGGCTGGCAAGGAATACATGTTCTCTAACATGTACTTGATTTGCACTTCGGTGATGATATTCGCGTAACATATGGGCCAAATGGCGTGGGAGAGATCCCGTACAATCGACAGGTCTGTCGATGGAATTTCGACAACATGGACCTTCATCAGTTGATTTTAACGAAGGATTCGGATTGCATTTTACCTTCCAAAAGAAGCTGAATAATGTACTTTCCGGATGCAAGATGCTTAACATTAACGGATTCGTTTTGGATGTTTAATTCAAACCGTTCACCGCATTCGTCGATCAGCCAACACTTCGAGGGTAATTCATCCACAAGGGTGAAGTGCAAGGATTCTGTAACGGGGTTGGGATAAACCGTCCATGCATTGTTCAAGGTTTTCTCTGGAATTTGCACCAGGTTCAACGAAGCTTTTACCGCTGCATATGCATTGATTTTCCCTTTTCCCCAGAGCGGACTTCCTTGAGCAGGAATCACCCCGGTAAAGTTGTCCTGACGCGCGGTTTCCTGGATGATTTGCTTCACCTGATAGGCCGTCAGCCAAGGATTCGCCTCTAACATCAGGGCGCAAATTCCGGCAACTACCGGTCCTGACATGGAAGTCCCCGAAAATTTGGCAAAATCATAGGTTTTGTTATTGAAGTTCACGCTGGTCACGGTGGTATAGGCGGCATCGGTGAAGGAGGAAATAGCGCTGCAAATGGAGACTCCGGGAGCCGAAATATCGGGCTTCATGACGCCGTCGTAACGTGGACCGTGGCTGGAAAAATTGGCGAGACCACCTCCGACAATGGAACCCCCAGCCGTAGCATAGGACGGGGCGTAAGCGGCTACGCTGATGACGTTATCCGAGCAGGACGGTTCGGAAATACCATGGTCATCGTCTCCACCAACGGTACCGCTTCCTGCATAGGAAAAAGGCATACCCCAATTACCCACGTCGTTGGTGAGTTCTGTCACGTTCCAATAATGAACGTTTCCGGTATCCGCTGTCGATTTCAGCAGCACCTTGTAGGCGGTGTTGGTGCATTTTACCCGCAGCCGCATCTGCGGTTTTTGATTCAACGGGTGAGCAGAATCCGCAGCAATGTTGTAAAAAATAGTATCGACTCCAACGGTTAGAAAGGTGTCGATGTAGGTATTGGTCGAATTGGTGGAATAGTAGGGCGACTCTATTAGGGTTGAATTACTGGCGTTTTTAACCACAATTCCGTTCGAAAAAGATTGCCCAACTTCGCCCCAAGCGTGGATGCTTTGTCCCCACATGTTGGGATTGGCGGCATACGAATAGAATTCTATCCGCGATTGCAGCACGTCGTTGTTGAAATTCTTTTTAAGGTGGAAATTAACGTTCCCGTTGTTCCCTGCGGAGTTCACGAAAACAACACCTAAATCAGTGTAAGCGGTAATTGCTTGGCTCAATAACGAATTGCCATCCAACGTACCGAAATGGTAAAGACCCCAACTCATGTTAATGACCAATCGTTTTCCGGCAGCGCTTGCTTTTTGGTACATCCATTCCCAAGCATCGAGTACGGCGGACTCATCCACCAAAAAGGTGACAAATAAAAATTGAGCCTCGTACGCCATGCCTCTATGGGGAGTTCCGGCACCTGTTCCCCCGGCAATCGAGGCGACATGCGTTCCATGCGTTGAATAACTGTAGATATTCGAGGTGTCGCTGCCTGCATTCAATAGGGCATTGGCCCCCACATATTCAACCCCATAATTAAAACCGGCTGGCGAAGTTCCTACCGTTTTGTATTGATCCCACGCTGCAACAATGCGTGTTTGATTCAAAGCAGTATCGTAGAACACAGGATGCGTGTAGTCAAAACCCCAATCGGTTACGCCGATATACACGTTTTTACCCGAATATCCCTGAGGTAAATCAATGCCGAGATGAACGCTGTCGGTGCGGGTGTCTTTCAACGTTTTATCCAATTGATGGCTGATTTTGTCCGCCATCGCCAAGACTTCTATGCCATGAATATCGAAGGCTTCACGGCGGTCTGTTAAAGGTATTTTTATGCTGACAATATCGCGAACGGGATTTCCAACGATGAAATTCCGCTGCTCCAATGAGGGTTTATCGAAGTTGTGGTTGATTTTCGCTAAGAACGACAGGTAATAGCGGTCCCTGATGCTGTGAACGGGATACTTTTCAATGGAAAGCGAGTCCAGACAACCGTCTTTAATGTCCTCTTGCAAACGGTCGAGGGCTATCTTGTCCGCACGAGAAACACGCGTCTGTGCTACCGTACTACCGAAATAAAACATCAAAACGGCGAAAAACAATCCTACCCTCAGCATCTCTCAAAAATAGGTAAAAAAGTTGACGTAATGGGTTTTTGATCTCAAAAAACCAAGCGTATTTATCCACCAAACGATGTTTGTTTAAATCGTTTCAAATAATTCAGAGGTGGACTTTCGGACTTTTGTCAGGGATGCATAGGGGTCATCCAGGTGCCTAAAACCAAGAGGGCAGAGCAGCGATGCCTTGTAGCCTTTTGCTGGCAATTGGAGCAGTTCGTTCAGTGCATTTGCGTCGAATCCTTCCATCGGAGTAGCGTCTATTTTTTCCAAAGCACAAGAGAGAAGCAATTGTCCCAAGGCAATATAGGTCTGCTTGGAGGTCCATATTGCCCGCTTTTCATCGCCCATGGCATCGAGCGCTTGAATCACATGGTTTTGAAATCCTTCCAACGATTCAAGGGGTTTTTGACGCGTAGTCGCCATGCGCATTACGTGATCCTTTACTTCCTGTTCCCCCGGATTTGTTCGGTAACAAAATACCAATAAATGCGAAGCGTCCACCACCTGTTGCTGATTCCATGCAATCGGTTTTATCTTCTCCCGCAGCTCCTGGTTTTCAATATTCAAAATCTTTATCGGTTGCATTCCGTAGGAGGACGGGGTAAGGCGTATCGATTCCATCAACAACTCGAAAGTTGCTTGCGGTATTTTTCGGCTTGCGTCAAATCGCTTGGTTGCATAGCGCCAATTTAAGGCGTCGAGGAGGGAGTTTTGCATAAGAGGTTAAAATTGCATCGGGACTTCTATAAGCAACATCCTTCCGGTTTCTGTTGATAGGATTTCGATTTCGTCGGTTTCCCAAACTCCCATAGCATCTCGGGATTCTAAGGGTTGATTAAGGATGATTTTCTTGCCTTCAATGTTCATGAGGTAAACACCGTTTCCAGGTTGCTTCATGGCGTATTGTTGCGAGGAGTTCGCCGACATGTCGATTAGGTGAATCCAAGCGTTTTGGTGAATCCAAAGCCCGGGTCCCTCTTGATCGGGAGAAACCAACTGTAAGAAATGATCTTTTGCATCGAAGATGTCGTAGGCCATTTGTTGGTAGCGCGGTTCGACTTCCTGCCGGTTAGGAAAAATCCAAAGTTGAAACAGGTTGATTTCTTCCGTGCTGCTCGCATTGAATTCGCTGTGGTATATTCCAGTTCCAGCGCTCATGACCTGCACTTCGCCAGCATGAATAACTTCCGAAAAACCCATGCTGTCTTCGTGTTTCAAAGAGCCTTTGAGGGGAATCGTGATGATTTCCATGTTGTCGTGCGGATGCTTTCCAAATCCCATTCCGGGGGATACGATGTCGTCGTTGAGTACACGCAATGCCCCAAAATGCATGCGATAGCGGTTAAACCAGGAGGCAAAACTGAAGGAGTGCTTGGCATTGAGCCAACCGTGGTTGGCATGACCTCTGGATGACGCGGAGTGAAACTCGTATTTCATGAATTTTTGAACACAAAATTAACCGCTTTGTTCAAACGTATGACTCGTTTTCATAGGGAGGTGTTAATATCATTTTGAGCGTAAAGGTTGGTAATACGCTTTTTTCAGCGACCTTCGGATTATGGTATTGAGTAGATTTTGGTTGGTTATTTTTATTTCGTCGCTGATTTTTGTCTTGTTAGGCTTGGCTTTCAACAAAGAGTATAGCATTGACCGAATGGTCAATGGCATCAAGGAAAGCCCGATTTTAATCAGGGAATGTTACCTCAAACAACTGCCCTCATCGCTGCGTGATTCCTTGGCGAAATCAGGTACCGTGGTAGTGAATGCCAATGTTAAGGATCTGGACACGACGTACGAGTTGACCAACAACCAAGTGAAAATGTACAGCGGTTTGCAAAAAACGGATGGACTTTTACCGACCGCTAAAAATACAATAACGGATATAATTCTCCCCTTGCTGGCATATCTAGCCTTGTTTGCGGGACTCATGCAATTGTTGATTGATTCGGGGGCAGCGGAAGGTATGGCCCGTTGGCTCAGTCCATTTTTCGTAAAAGTATTTCCTTCCGTCCCAAAAAATCATCCGAGCATTTCCTACATGACCTTGAATTTTGCCGCGAACTTTCTCGGTTTAGATTCGGCGGCCACGCCTTTCGGTTTGAAGGCTATGGAAAGCTTGCAAGAAATCAATCCAAATAAAGCAAAAGCGAGCGACGCGCAAATCATGTTTTTGTGCTTGCACGCTGCGGGTCTTACCTTGATACCAACCTCCATTATTGGGTACCGTGCAGCAGCCAACGCAACGAGTCCTGCAGATGTCATGCTTCCCTGCATCATTACTTCCTTCATAGGAACCTTGGCGGCGCTAATCATTGTGGGAATTCGTCAAAAGGTGAACCTGTTGAACCGTTTGCTGATTGCGGTCGTGTTCAGTATTGTCGGCGCAATGGTCGGGTTATTATGGTACATCAATTCGCTGGATGCCTTGGCAAAAAATCATTTTACGGGCAATTTTTCAGGCATCTTACTATTGGGCATTATCCTACTAATACTCGGCTATGCCTTTGCCAAGGAGAAAAAATTCACCGAAAAAAACACCACGGTTTTTGATGCTTTTGTTTCGGGTGCTAAAAACGGTATGCAGACAGCCGTAACGATTTTCCCCTATGTGTTGGGTATGTTGGTGGCTATTTCGGTGTTTCGCAACAGCGGCATGTTTGAATTGCTCAGCCAGGGTATTACGTGGTTATTTTCTCAAGCAGGTTTGTCGAAAGAAATTTCCGATTCCCTTCCAGTTGCCATGCTTCGGCCTTTCAGCAGTGGAGGGTCGCGCGGTTTCATGCTCGACGCCATGAACGTTTATGGCCCGGATTCATTTACCGGACGGTTGAGTTGCATTTTCCAATGCAGTGCAGAAACAACCTTTTATGTGGTGGCCGTATATTTTGGTGCGATTAAGGTTAAGAATACGCGCTATACCTTGTCTACCATGTTGTTAGTTGATTTAGTTTGTGTAATCGCTGCGATCTTAGTAGCAAGTTGGTTCTTTTAAGATGTTTAGTTGGTTTAAGAAAAAGAAAGAAGAGGCGCCGCAGATTCAAGCTGTACCGTTAAAACCCATAAATTATCCTGCACAGGTGATTTTACTTTGGGCAAAGGCGGTTGAAGGAGACAAGGTAATTCAACTCTGGTTGCGTGAAAACGGGTATGAATCATTATTTCATGCAACGAATGCCATTTATCTAATTCAAGATTCAAGGGATTGGTTGATGGAAAATGGGTACGCCCATTTGATGGCAATGATAAACGCAGCGGAAGGATTGGTGCAAGCGCAAGAGTGGTTGCTGGCCCATAAGATGGAATTGTTATTTCACATCGGTCGTGCGGTAGATCACGAAGTAGAAAGTTGGGATTGGTTGGGTAAGCATGCTACCCCGGATTTATTTATGCTCGCTAAATCAATCCAGTTCATCAAAGATAAAATCGAAGAAAACCACGGAGACATTCATTCCTTTGGTAAGGATTTGTAGGAGATAAAAAAAGCCCGCCGAAGCGAGCTTTATTGGAATCAACTTAAAATCAATCGTTATTCCATCTCAAATACTCTAACGATTTCACCATCTTCAAATATAGCAAGCATAAAGGTGTTTTTTCTTGGTGTGATAATCTTACCATTTAAATCAATAAAATACAATGGTTTCTTGTTGTTTAATTGCAACAAGTTATTTATTCCCGTATGATTAATGGTTAAGTTTATGGTAATGATACTATCGCAGCCATTTACATTTGTTAAGGTTTGGGTGTAGATACCTGTTTCATAGTAAGTTGTACTATTTATTGTAACAGAGTCAAGGTGTGTTTCTGTAATTGCAGCATTATCTACAGCATTCACGGTTACATCTATTGTATCATTCTTTGAACATCCATACACACTAGTTCCGGTGACAATGTACGAACCTGAATTTGAAGGATTAAATGCTACACCATTTAAAACACCATTATCCCATGTATATGTACTCGCTCCTGAGCCATTTAGTGTAACTGTTTCCCCTTCGCAAAGGGTGATGTCATTTCCGGCGCTAGTGCTAGGCTCATTAATGGTAATTATAACTGTATCTTGGTCAAGGCATGTTGAGTATAAACCAAAATTATTTAGCAGCGTGACATTATGTTGAGCTACAGTGTTATATTGAACATTTGTTTGAGTACCATAAGAATTAATCGAAATTGTTGAATTAGGTGTTTGCCAATTCAGTGTGGAGTCAATTGTACCGGGATTAAAATGGGACAAGAAAGAATACCAGTTGTAGAATCTATTTCCATAGATACCATTCGGATTAATTTGAGCATTTAATGCCAAGTTTTCTCCTTTACAAATAATTTGCTCATTCGCTGTTATTTGTGTTTGTAGAGGATAACTTACTATTGGTGCAACCAAAGGTTCAAAATTCGCCGGTGAAGGTACAAACTCAACGAAGTTTGGTATCGATATCCATTGTCCGCTGCTTGATGCATAGTAATCAGATTTGAATCTACAAAATGACTCATCATAACTATTTATTGCAGCATCGTTAACAGTCAATTCAATTACACTATTGGTTGTAATAGGCTTTATTACTACACAGTAATTGCCACTAACTGTTAATGCGGTCGGAAAGTTAATTACATAGTATTGAAAATTATTAGCATTCGTAATATTTATTGTGCCTGAGCCTATGAGAGTTGACGGTTCAAAGGATTGGTTTGCTGAATAAATTGATGCCTGAACAACAACATTCGTCGGCACTGAATTTATACTTCTTTTAGCAAATATTTCCACACCATGAATGGAGCTTGAAAAATTTGATAAGAATGCCATAGATATTTCTTCATTATCAGATCGATACATATCTAGATAATAATATGTTGGATTAGCTGATAATATTTGTTCCTTGGCCTCTGCATATCTTAATGTGTCTTGGCAACTGATGTTTTTTAGAGTTTGTTTTTTCTTCGGTTTAATATGGTTAACAATTGTTTCGCTGTTATCAATCAGATGTATTCTAGATTGAGCCACCATACTTCCATATAAGCTTCCAAAGGCAATAAATAATAATAGTTTTTTCATAGTTTTTAATTTAAAATGACAAATATGTCACAAAAATAGATAAAAAAATGAAAATGACAAATAAGTCATTAAAAAATCACTGATGAATTCGTCATTTTGTGTCGATGGCAAAAGCACAACTTAAGGATCAAGCTTTATTGCGTTCAACCGTAGATGGCTTGAAGGTCTTAAGGAAGCAACGAAATTTAACGCAAGAAGATTTTTACAACGATACGGGCATTCACATTTCAAGGGTTGAAACTGGCCGTGTGAATATTACCTTGAGTACATTAAAAACGATCTTAGATTATTACCAAGTGCCTTTAAGTGTATTTTTTCAGCAAATCAATTTATAAAAAAAAAGCCCGCCGAAGCGAGCTTTAATCAGTATCTCTATAAAACCTTAGATTTTAGAAACTTTTCCTTTCAATACTTTTCCAGAAACAGTCATTACGCTGTAATGATAGATCCCGTTTGGTAGGTTCGTGATGTCAATGTTTGTTGTCGTTGCACTCAAAGCCAATTTCCCATCCATTCCGTAGATTTCAACACCCGAAATCGCTTCAGAAGCATCAAAGGTTAAGGTGCCATTCGTTGGATTTGGATATACACTTACTTCAGCTGCTAATTCAATTACATTAACACCAGCAGAAATGTAAACGTTGTCTAACCACAAGGTGCTGTTAGGAATCCCATTTCCAGTTCCGAATGCTGCGCCAATGGAAGAGGTCGCAAGTACGATTACGCTGTTTGCTGTTCCCATAGCTCCCGGAATCGGGTCCATCGGAATAGAAGCCTGTAGCCATCCGTTTGAATTTCCAGCAAATGCACCAATAGCTTGGAATAATAATACGTCATCGTTTGGACCTGCACCCATGGTATCAGCAAACTGACAAGCCACTAAAGCCGTATCTCCCGCAGAGACGTTATGATTGTATGCAAAATCCAAGGTTAACGAACCTGCATTTGGCCAAGAGCCTGTTACTACTTGTTGCATTATTCCAGCAATCGTATCCGATGGCCATTGCAATAAGGCAGCAGTTGCGGCATCCACAATGGTCATAAGTTTCGCAGATTGCGCTCCTGCATTTGGATTCGCAGTTTCCATGGTGTATAAACCGATTCCCCATCCTGGACAATCTGTAGCAACGCCCGGTAGTAGCGGAGAAGCCGCTTGTTCAAAATCCCCATTCGTAAGGATTTGTGCATTCATTGAAGCGATTGAAGCTCCAAAAACTAAACTAAGTAACAATTTTTTCATGTGATCGATTTTAATGATTTAACTCAAAGTTAGTGAATTTAACACGCTTATTATAAGCCAAACCCATTCTTTTCAATAAGCCCTTGTTAAATTCTATTAAGGGCGTATGATTTGAACATCCACGCGTCGGTTTGATTTTCGACCATCCGCGTTGTCATTTGTCGCTACCGGTTTTCCTTCGCCGTGATGCTTGATAATTATACGTTCTGCTGCAATGCCATTCATTACCAAGAAATCCCGCACAGCATTCACTCGGTTTTTAGATAATCCAACGTTATATGCTTCAGTTCCTACCGCATCCGTGTGGCCTTCCAAAGAAAGTTTATACGTAGGATTCATCTCCAATAAATTGACGATACTTTCCAATTCTCCGAAACTTTCTTTCTTAACTAATGATTTGTCAAATTCAAACAAGATCGTTTTAGAAACGGCACCTAGATTGTCCGGTGTTTTCGATGGTTCAATCGATTTATCTACATAGATTGTATCCACGAAGCGCTCCGTTTGGGTAATGAACACGGTGTCGATTCGCTCAATGGTTTTGATGATGGTATCGAATTTTGTTTTTGCCACCCTCGTGCGTTCTGGACGGCAAAGCGTCATTTTCAACATCACTTCGTGCGAACCGCTGCTATACGATGCAATGTTTGCGATAGGGGCTTCATAGGCATACCCAAAAAAGAACTTTTCTTTTACTGTGATTCCTGCGCGAGCAACTACCCCTACCTGGGATCGAAAACCAGCCCCGAAATATATAAATTGCTTGTAATTGGCATCCACATTCAAGTCTGCTTGCATGACGTTGTTGATGCTTCTTAACAATACATTCGGCCGTATTTCCCAGGCATTATTCAATGGGATGTCATACCCCGCGCCCATCATATAGTGGGCCCGCTGCACGTATCCGGGTAGGTTCGTATATCCAAAATTGGAATAGGTTTTAAGTAGTTGTTTTACACTTCCAAATACATAAAATCCACTTAATTTATATGCGATACCGATATCTGAACTTATCGCTCCTGCACTTTGGTTTCCACCGTTCACAATGGGGTCAAGCAAATCGAATGCTACCGCATTCGTTGGATTTACGCGATAATTGTTGTATCCCAAGGATAAGCCCAATCGCAAGGATTGCTGTCCGGAATAGAAACCATAGGAAACATTTCCAAGCGCAGAGACTTGTTGCAGCATCCCGATTTTATCCAACATAAATTGTCCTCCCACACCCCAATGGTTTCCAAGGCGGGTAGAAACAGTCAAGTGATTCGTAATCGGTGCCCCTTCCAATTTTACCCATTGGTTGTGATGCGACATGCTAATTTCCGTACAATTGTTTGTACCTGAAAGCGCCGGATTGATTAAAAATAGATTGTACCCGTACAAATAGGATTGCGGCACTTGTTGCGCATAGGCCAAGTTAACCACTGCCG
The DNA here is from genome assembly GCA_947500875.1 of Flavobacteriales bacterium. GTDB lineage: Bacteria > Bacteroidota > Bacteroidia > Flavobacteriales_D > Crocinitomicaceae > UBA952. The sequence goes on from CANMUN010000037.1 coordinate 17,328, forward strand.
TCAATAAAGCAATTATTGGAAGTTTTCTCATGGCTTATTTTTTTAATCGTAACAAGTTGATAGCTCCTTTGTAGGTTTTCTCACCGCATTCTATCGAGTAAAAATAGACTCCATCGGGTAGCGGTTCGTTGTTTTTCGAACCATCCCATTCGTTTTGATAATCCGTGGTTTCGTACAAGGGCTGGCCCCAACGGTTATAGATTTTAACTGTGCAACCGGCAATTTGGTAGGGATTATCGATTTTCCAGGTATCGTTTTGACCGTCGCCGTTCGGCGTTAGGATGTTGGCGATTTCAAAATCACCCGCACATGTCGCAACGGATAATTCCAATTGAGCGATCGAATCGCAACCGTTTTGGTCGCTAAGCGTGTCCGAATAAATACCGCTTTGTGTGTAGACGTTTCCACCGAAGGTGAACGATTCTCCTTCACAAATGGAAATATTGATGGTGTTTACCGATGGAGGATTGATGTAGAGTGCCAAAATTACCACAGAGTCACAACCGCCGATTCCGCTGAGGGTATCGCTGTATATCCCTTCCGAAATGAGATTTGTACCATTGAAATTGTAGCTTCCTCCCGAACAAATGGTTTGATTGACCAGCGAAGTAAGCATTGGAGTGAATTGCAAGTTCGTTAATATCACGGAATCACAACCGTTTGCCGTTACCAAGGTATCCAAATACGCTCCAGGCTGTGTGTAGGTATTTCCATTGATGCTGTAACTTCCTCCCGAGCAAATCAAGATGTTTTGCTGCGCTAAGGGTATTGCCGCCAAGAAATTCAATTGAGTAATAATGACGCTGTCACATCCCAAGGCCGTTATCAAGGAATCGGTGTAGGTTCCAGATTGCGTTTGAACCGTACCTTGTAAGAAAACACCCGTTCCCGCACATGCGTTTAAGGTGGTGTTCACCGTTACGGGTAAGCAAGGTGTAGCGCAACCCGAAGCATCAAAGGTGTACGACTGCGAGCAAGCACCATCGCCAATAACTACCGTGTAATTCCCTGCAATGGCTCCCGTATAATTGACCGTTTGATTCGCATTGACGGTTCCCGTTGATGCAATATTTCCAAGCGGATTGGTAATGGTGTAGGTGTAGGCATTTCCAGCGCCTCCCAGTCCTCCAGTTGCGGAGAAGCTTACAGTACAGGTATTGTTGTTGTAGCTGAAGTTGGCCGTTAGGGATTGTAAGAATACAACCGGAATACCATTTTCTACCGTGGCGGTTTGGCAGTTGAAGGACCCCCAAGAGGCGGCTTGATCTGCAGCAGGGGAGAGGTAATAAACGGTATTAAACGAGGGATTTCCAAAAGTTCCGTTTCCGTTTCCGTTGTTCACCAATGTTCCGTTTCCTTGGATCGAATCGATGTAGGTAAATCCTGAATTGATGACCGGATTCGGAGCTGGGTTGGATTGATGCAACACATACCCTGGAATCAAACAACTCGGAATGGAGGCGGTAGATTGACCGATTCCGTTCAACAATATTCCAGGAGTTACGGTGTCTCCGTAACAAACGTAAAGGGTATCGCCGAGGTTGACGTCGGAATAAGATCCGTTGCTAGAATTGGCAAAAATGTCACCGGCATCGCTTTCCAATTCTTGAATGTATTCAATGATGTACTGACCTTCATCACCGGGCGATCCGCCATCAATTTGAATTGCGTAGATTTTTCCTGAATCAAGGCAGCAAAGCGTTTCTTGATGTCCGTTGTAATCGGCGGTGCCCGATACTAAGGGGGTAATGGTCGGTGTGAACCGTGTTCCATCCACCGTGTACGTAGCAGGCCCAAGTCCACCGTAGCAATTGGTGCCGTTCAACAGTTCGAAGACGTTGAACCGCAGTAAGTTCATCCCAATGTAGGCTCGTATGCTCAATTCAACCGCCCCGGAAGGTGGTCCAACAAAGTAATGCCACACGGTTTGATCCGCTCGGTTTGCTTGGTTCGGATGCAGCGGCGGTTCCCCCGCAAGGTATTCGCGGCAAGCTAGGATGTTGGTCCCGGCTACTGCTTGAAAGGTCGGGTTGGAACCTGCGGCGATCACAGGAACTTCGTACAACGTATCTTGCAGCGCAAGGCATAGGATGTCGTTTCCAGGCGCGTTGTTGCTTGGGTCGGAAATAGCAGGATTGAACACCCAAGAATTGATGTTTTGAGGACTTAAGGGCGTTACCGCATCGGAAGGGTCAATCATTCCAAAATACTTGTATCCGGGTTCTAAGCAGGTTCCCTGCACAATGGCGGAAGGATCGCCTCCGAGGAAATTGTTCGTTCCTCCCTCGTCGGATGCGATGTATTTGAGGTTGGAACAGAGGTAGTCGTTGGGTACTCCCGGACCGAAGGCTTTATCGTAGCCGAACAAGGCTGCACTTTCGCCGTAGAGGGCATTTTGATAGTCGGCTTCGAAGGTAATTCTGCCGGAGTTGGGAGCCACGAAATTCAACCAAACGCTTTCGTTCATGGACGTATTGCCCAATCCAATGTGCTGGTAATCGTAAGCATGGTACTCGTTGGGGTTAGGCGAAGTGTGTTGTTGTCCGGATTCTCCTGCACCGTTTCCACCGTCGAAAGCACATCCAAAATTAAGGTTGGTGGTTGGAGCGCTATTCGCTGAAGATGAAATAGCGTTGGTACCGTAGGCTACGGTGTTCGATAGACAAGGAATGTCCTCCAGGTTGGGCGCACCACCCCCGAGACCATCAACCCGTAACTGATAGTATCCGTGCTCATTGGGACCGTCGGCGGTAAATTGAATGTAATAGGTTTGACCAGGTATCAGTTTTTGATAGGAAATAAAAGGGATAGGGTCGCAGGCGTCGAAGGTGATCTCTGCCTCGGGATCCACTCCCAAAAAGTCAATTCCGTCCGAAAAATCAACGTGGGAAAGGTATTCGAATTTGTTTTTAATCGTTTGACCGGTAACCACATGAATCCCGTCTGTGCAATTCATGCCGTCGGCTGCGTGATAAACTTGGAAATACGTGCCAATGTCGGTGCCTCCGAGGTCGGAGGTAATATTGACACTTCCCGAGGCGGGTGCCACAAACTTGGCCCATAGGGAACCTGCATTTTGAACGTCTTGCGCTGCGGGTTCGTTGGGTTCGAGGGTTGCGTTGCAAAAACCGTAGGTGTAGGTGGTATTCAAATTAAGTTGTTGCGCCGCACAAATGTTGTCTTGCATGTAGTTCACCACCAGGGGCAAACGTTCCACTTGAAGGTTGATGGTGTAGACCTGACCGCATCCTCCGTCTTGGCTGGCTGCGTTAAAGGAGTAGTTCAAAATACCCACCGCCGCAGGAACAGGCATGGTAACATTTTGCAAACCGGTTTGGCCGTCCGTTAATCCAAGAACATCGTAGTTCCCTGCATCGTCGTTTTCGTAGGCTTCCCACGCTAAATTAATGGTGGAAGGAACATCGTTGACGCAAAGGTAGTTATGGTTAAAAAACAAACCGTTGTTGGGGGAAAAGGTTCCTCCGGGAGCTGCCATGGTGTAGGGGCCGTTGTCGTTGTTTTTGTAGGCATAATTAAACCCGAAAATCCCGAAGAGTGCTGGGTTATTGTTAGTAAGCCCTAGCGTGTTATCGGTGGCTGTAAATTCCCAAACAAAGTCAGAGTTTCCTAAAAACAATCCATCGCAATCCACGTTGGAAAGCGTCTGAACGCTCAAGACCTTGACTTGGATGGTGGCTTGAGAAAAAACGAGAAGGGGTAGAAAGAGGCTCGCGAGTAGTATTCTTTTCATAGGCTACGTATAGTTCTGCGCAAGATACGAAAAATGAATGCAAAATGTCAATACGCATCAGCAAAGGACAAATTTATTGACGAAGCTACAACTCGTTTCGTTGAAGAACACAACAGCTAAAGTTTTGGATTGTACCAAAAGGGGTAGGGTGGTCGGTGGTAAAACAACGTAAAGGCGTGAATGCCTCCTGAAACAATGCAGCAAGGGATTCCTTGGAATATTGTTGAATCGGTATTCCGCTGCATTTCAGAGGTCCGATTTCGGAGAACGTCCCTACGAACATAACTCCAGATGGAGCGACGGCTGCAGCCGTCAACTGCCGGTAATGGTGTATTTCGACGGGATCGGTTAGGAAATGGAATGCCGCTCGGTCATGCCAAAAGTCGTACCTTTCCGAGGGTTGGAATTCCACCATGTCGGAGCAAATCCACTGAACTTTTTCCGCATCTTTACCCAGCCTTTGTTGAGCGCGATGCAGGGCGGCAGAAGAAATATCGAGTACGGTAAGGTTGGAATAACCCCGGCTCAATAATTCATCCACAAGAAAGCTGTCTCCGCCGCCAATGTCGATGATTTTAGCGTTTAAAGGTAAGTTCAATTCCAGCATGATGTCCAATGAGGTTTCAGGTACGGCTTGGTACCAGCTGAATTCCTGGATGGACTTCGTTTCGTAGATGGTTTCCCAGTAGTTTTTTCGGTTCATTAGTTTTCCGAATATTGCGTTGGTAATGGCCTCAAAGTTACGCATTATTTAGGGACCGTTTTTTGCTTTTTGAAACGCTGATACAAGGGTTATCGCTTGATCGCCTTCAACGCATACACCATGGGAAGGTGTTGTTGCAGATGCGAGATTCTAAACCTCCCCGGTTCAAATTCTACGGTATGTCGGAAGCAGTTATATGGAGAGTAATCGTATTCTTGGAATGAGGTAATTTCTAATCCGCGTCGAATTAGCGGGGACAAAACGTCGCTGATGCCATGGTTCCACATCACGTAGTCTTGGGTGAGTTCCGCACCTTGATCTGCATATGTTCCGGTGTACGATTCATGGATAGCCTCGGTGCTTCGATAGGGATATTTAACGGCAGTGAAATCATCATCGAACATCCAAACTACGGGATGGAATTCTACAAAAATAAATTGCCCTTGGGGTTTCATGAATTGTGAAACAATACTGGCCCACGCATCCAAATCTGGCAACCATCCGATGGTACCATAGCTCGTGAATACGATGTCAAAGGTCTCGGTTAAGTGCTGCGGTAACTCGTAAATGTTGCAACAAATAAATCGAACATCTGCTTGGGTTTCTATGGCGATTTTTCGTGCGCAGTCAATAGCCTTAACTGAAAAATCCACAGCGGTAACCTGAGCGCCCATTCGTTGCAAGGAGATGCTGTCTTGTCCAAAATGGCACTGGAGGTGTAAAACGGACTTGCCTTGAATGTTACCTAATAACTCGAGTTCGAGGCCTTTCAAGGAGGATTTTCCTTTTAAGAAATTGGTCTGGTTGGAGTTGCCTAATTTTTCCGTAGACCCGATTAAGCTACATCACGAAAATACTCTTTTTTCACAGATGCCACAAATTGCTTGATTGATTTTTGATCAATAGCGCTGTGAATCCGTTGTTGATTATACCAAATTTCAATGTATTCAAA
>CANMUN010000038.1 GCA_947500875.1 Flavobacteriales bacterium
CATAGCGTCCACTTTACTTCGTAAAGCCCGTACTTTTTTGTTTTTCCCTCATCAAAGCAAACTTTATTCGGATGGATTATGCGCTGATGCGCATGAACCAAGGTTTGAGTTCAATCCAAGCATAAAGTCCACTTTACTACGTAAAGCTCGTCCTTTTTTGTTTTCTCTGCTTTTTGAAATGAATTTCAAACGCATCTAAAACAAAAAAGTCCGCTTCGTACCGAAGTGGACTCCTTTTGTGATCCCGTTTGGATTCGAACCAAAGACCTATCCGCCGCGGCGGATTGCTCTATCAAAAAAGCCCTAGGGATTAATTTGTTGCTTTATCCAATCTCTACCTGCTCCGGTTTTATACCATTTTTCACGTTGAATAGCCTCTGCCCGTGTTGCAAAGGGTTCAAAAAGAACTAATTCCCAAGGCACGTTTTTAGCGGTATATTTAACTTTCCCTTGATTGTGATAGAGCACCCTATTCTGAAGATTCTGGGTAGAACCTTTGTACAGGATTCCATTTTTTACTGATTTAAGAACGTAGGAGTAAAAGGACATAATAAAGCGGAAAAGCCCCTCGAGTGAAGGGCTTGGTGATCCGCTCAGGATTCGAACCTGAGACCTACTGCTTAGAAGGCAGTTGCTCTATCCAGCTGAGCTAGCGGACCAAAATTCAACTTCTCAGTTACTGCTTAGAAGGCAGTTGCTTCCGCCGTGGCGGACTGAGCTAGCGGACCAAAATTCAACTTCTCAGTTACTGCTTAGAAGGCAGTTGCTTCCGCCGTGGCGGACTGAGCTAGCGGATCAAAATTCAACTTCTCAGTTACTGCTTAGAAGGCAGTTGCTTCCGCCGTGGCGGACTGAGCTAGCGGACCAAAATTCAACTTCTCAGTTACTGCTTAGAAGGCAGTTGCTTCCGCCGTGGCGGACTGACCTAGCCGACCAAAAAAAAAGGGGATGATTGCTCATCCCCAACGTCGGGGCGGCAGGATTCGAACCTGCGACCTCCTGGTCCCAAACCAGGCGCGATGACCGGACTACGCTACGCCCCGAACTCTTATTACCATTACGTCAATTTCATGCTCCGCTCACCTTCGGTGGTCTCCGCTTCACCTTTGTGAAGCTTCGGCACAAACCCTGCGGTTTCTCATCCCTCTCTTCCTCCACGTTGTTGCGGTGGGAGCGGGATTCGAACCCGCGGTACGGTTACCCGTACGACAGTTTAGCAAACTGTTGGTTTCAGCCACTCACCCATCCCACCTCGTTCAATTGGAGGGCAAAAATAGGAAATCCTTTTGGTAACATAAAAAAAAACCGAAAAAAAGCGCTTAGAAATACGTGTATTTTCCGTGTACCCCGTCAACGACCACTTGTTTACCTGTTGATTTTTCTACGGTACCGATGATTTTTGCTTCCACCTCAAAGGTTTTAGCAATTCGAATTATTTCCGATGCGGTTTGTACATCAGTGTAAATTTCAAACCGATGCCCCATGTTGAAAACCTTGTACATTTCCTTCCAATCCGTTTTGGACGCCTCTTGAATCATTTTGAACAACGGAGGTGTCTCGAAGAGTTGATTTTTGACAATCGACAATTCGTCGATGAAGTGCAACACCTTCGTTTGTCCTCCACCGGAACAATGCACCATCCCATGAATGTTGTCCCGATATTTTTCCAACACCTTCGCGATTATTGGAGCATACGTCCGTGTGGGAGACAACACCAATTGTCCAGCATTTCGTGAAACGCCTTCAACGTCCTGTGTTAAATCGTAGTTTCCCGCATACACGAGCTCCGATGGTACTCCCGCATCAAAGGTTTCGGGGTATTGCTTGGCGATAGATTTATTAAATACATCATGTCGAGCAGAGGTTAAACCGTTACTACCCATGCCACCGTTGTAAAACGTTTCGTAGGTGGCTTGACCATATGATGCAAGACCAACAATGACATTTCCAGGCTGTATCGTATGATTGCTGATAACTTCGCTACGTTTCATGCGGCATACAACGGTTGAGTCAACAATAATGGTTCGTACTAAATCTCCAACATCAGCGGTCTCTCCCCCGGTGGAATGAACTTGGATTCCATGAGAACGCAAGCCTTCAAGGACTTCTTCGGTCCCTTCGATAAGGGTTTTAATGACCTCCCCTGGGATCAAGTTTTTGTTCCTCCCGATGGTAGAAGACACCAATATCGGTCCCGTTGCACCAACGCACAACAGGTCGTCGATGTTCATGATTAGCGCGTCTTGAGCGATGCCTTTCCAAACGCTCAAATCGCCGGTTTCTTTCCAATAAGCGTAGGCGAGGGATGATTTTGTTCCTGCGCCATCGGCATGCATCACCAGGCAATAATCCTCATCTTGGGTTAAATGGTCTGGGACGATTTTGCAGAAGGCTTTGGGAAAAAGTCCTTTGTCGAGGCTAGCAATGGCCGAATGCACGTCTTCTTTTCCTGCTGAAACGCCCCTTTGTTGGTATTTTTGATCCGACATCTCTGGCTGAAATTAAAGAGGGGTTTCGGAAGGGTCGGTTTCCATGTCCTTGAGGATTTGATCGACATCCATTTCCGTAGTTTTGAGTTTGCGCTGGCAAAATTTAATCAACTCAGCGGCGCGTTTTACTTTAATCGACAGATCATCGATGCCGATGGAGCCACCTTCCATGGCACTTACAATGGTTTGCAGCTCTTCAAAAGCTTGTTCATAGCTCAAGTTTTCCATGTTCAAAAGTACGTAAATTGCCGTTTGAGGCATGAAAAAAAATAGTCAAATAGCCCAAAATCAAGAACATTCTTTAAAAATAAGCGGTAGTTCAACTTTTTAAGCGTAGATTTGTTGTGTTATTGGTTTGAGGATTGAAGCAATTCTTCCGATTCCAGGTTAGTTTATTTATTTATTTAAGTTTTTTTTATGAACATGTACGTTTCAAACCTAAGCTTTCGCTTAGGAGAACAAGAGCTGGAAGATTTGTTTCGACAGTACGGTGAGGTATCCTCCGTTAAGATTATTAAAGATCGTGAGACCCAACGTTCTCGAGGTTTTGGTTTTGTAGAAATGCCCAACCAAGACGAGGCAAGAGCGGCAATGGAAGCCCTTTCTAACTACGAGTTAGGAGGAAGAAACATCAATGTTTCTGAAGCGCGTCAACGCGATTAATTCCAACATTGATCATTGATTCAGGCCGCACATGCGGCCTTTTTTGTGCGTTGATAATTCAAGAATACGTTGCGGCAATAGGCACTTACTTCCCAATACAAAACCTACTAAATATCGTTCCTAATATATCGGTGTCGATTTCGATTTCGCCGGTAATATTTCCCAGGGAGCGCATCGCTGCGCGTAAGTCCATGGCCACTAAATCGGCCGGGAGCTGATGGCGGAGTCCGTTCAACGCCGCGAATAAGGCCGTTTGCGTCTGCTCCAAGGCTTCCACGTGGCGCAGGTTAGAAACCACCGTTTCTTGATTCACATCAAAATCCTGTTGTATTCGTGCACTTAACCCTTGGATTAATTCCTCGATCCCTGCACCAGTGACTGCGCTGATCGAATGATCCACCGAGTGGCTTACGGCATGAAGGTCGGTTTTATTCGCTACCCAAAGAATTTCCTTTTCCGGATAGCGCATCCGTAGGTCTTCCACCCATGCGCGATCCGAAACGAATTGAACCTCGTTGCTCGCGTCGCTTAAGGCAAGAATCACTCGTGCCCTTGTTATTTTTTCTTGAGAACGGGCAATGCCCATGGCTTCTATAGTTTCTGAGGTTTCTCGGATGCCCGCGGTGTCCATTAAGCGGAAGCTTATGCCGTCGATGTTCAGCGTTTCTTCAATCACATCGCGCGTCGTTCCGGCGATTTCACTCACAATGGCTCGTTCCTCTCCCAATAAATAATTCAACAAGGAACTTTTCCCGGCATTGGGGGCTCCTACAATGGCTACGGGCACCCCTTCTTTCATGGCATTTCCAAGCGCGAAACTCTGGATCAAACGTTGGATTTTGGCTAACACCTGTTGCACCAAATCCACCAATGTACTTCGATCTGCAAAGGCGACGTCTTCTTCGCCAAAATCCAATTCCAATTCTATCAGGCTGGCAAATTCGATGAGTTTTTCCCGAAGATCGCTTAATTCGTGCGAAAAGCCTCCCCGCATTTGGTTTAAGGCTACAGCGTGCGCCTGACGGCTGTTCGAGGCAATAAGGTCTGCCACCGCTTCGGCTTGCGATAAATCCATTTTTCCGTTCGCAAAGGCCCTTTGGGTGAACTCCCCTGGTTCGGCCATGCGTGCTCCGGACGCAATGAGCGCTTGCAATATGGTTGACTGGATGTAGGAAGACCCGTGGCAGTGAATTTCCACCGTTTCCTCTCCCGTAAAACTTTTGCCGTGGTCAAAACAAAGTAAGAGCACTTCGTCCACCAGCATTTGATCCAGTGTTTTGAAGAGCGTGAACACGGTACGATGGCTCTGCACCGATGCTAAGTTACGGGCAACGTGGGCTTGAGCAATATACTTTGCCTTGGGACCCGACAGCCGTATCACCGATAGGGCGCCAATACCTCCGGTAGCAAGGGCAACAATGGTGTCACGGTTCATGGCGTAAAGGTACGAACTTCTAGAGGTTTAACCACGGGCGAAGAAGCGCTTCCCAATCGACAGGGTCCTCGTCGCTGCGGCAAAAATCACTTTCGATGCTTTGACGGCTCAAGAACGAACGCGTGCTTTCTCCCCACGCGATTACCTTAGCACCCAAGGGAAGGGTGTTGCATTGCAGAAAGGACTCCGCGTTGCTCGGGCTGGTGAATACATAGACCGTGCATTCTTTTATGTGGCAAGGAACAAGGGAGGTTTGGTAAACGGGAACTACTTCTTTTTGGCTTTCCGGAAAGGCAGCGGAAATGCTCCTCAAACTTCGGTCTGAAACGGGGAATAAAACCCTACGGTTTCCTGCCCAGGCATGAAAGTCCAATGCCGTTTGAGCGGGATTCCCAGGATACTTTCCTTGCCAATCGGTGCGGGGGAGAAACTTGGCGGTTCCTTGAGAAAAAGCGGCGTTGAGCACCTCAGGACGCATGAACTGTTGACCGAATTCAAAGGACCTGGGACTGCTAAAAAAGAGGATGTCATACGGTTTGGTTGGAACGTTGTGGAGCGGAGAAAAAGCGATTAAAGGTACAGCAATTAGTTCGAAGGACCCTTGTTTTGCAGCGTTCGCTAGAGGATGATCGTCTGCAATTTCCGAGGAAATGAACACGCACATTATAAATTCTTTATGGTTTCTATGATCCGTTGAACGGTATCTTGGTCGTTCTCCAAGGGAAAGGTGAAGCGTTTTGACGGATCGTTTTTCGACCTTCCGTAGGCTACGTGAACCACTTTTCCATCGTTGAATACCCCTAAGGGCAATTGGCATCCGCCCTCCATGTGTTTGAGCACTTCGCGCTCGACCAAAATTTGATGTTCCACCGCAGGGTTGTTGAGTTTTCGAACCCACGTGTAGGTGGTGATGTCGTTTTCCCGGACTTGAAGCCCGAGTACTCCTTGAGCAGGGGCAGGAATGAATGCGGTCGGATCTAAGGTTAGGCAATTTACATCGCTGGTATCTAAGCCAAGGCGTGCTACTCCAGCTTTAGCTAGCAAAATGGCATCGTACCTTCCCTCGCGCAGCTTTTGAATGCGCGTTGGGACGTTACCACGAAGTTCTTCAATCCGTAAATCGGAACGTAAGCTGCGCAGCAAACTTTGACGGCGGGCCGAACTGGTGCCGATGATCGCTCCTTTGGCTAATTCGAAGGGGAGAGAAGGGTCATGGGCTTCGGAACGGATCAACAACAATTCGCTCGGATCTTCCCGTTCGGAGACGGCTGCGATGATCAATCCTAGGGGAGGGGTGGTTTCCAGGTCTTTATGGGAATGAACCGCCAAATCAACGTTGCCGTTCAGCAATTCGGCCTCAATTTCTTTGGTGAAAAACCCTTTGCCCTCCAATTTATCAAAGCTTAAATCTTGGATGCGGTCTCCCTGGGTTTGAATGATTTTTAGTTCAACCTTGCAGCCCAGGTTTTCCAGTTGGCGTTTAACATGGTTCGCCTGCCAAAGGGCTAAGTCGCTTCCACGGGTACCAATGCGTATCAAAGGTCTATCCATGCTTTACCATGATTTCTTTGGCCAATTTCATGGGCCCAGCAATGTATTTTTTTTCCATGTAGCCCAATACTTTATCCAACACTTCTCTGGATTGCTGGTCCAAGGCATCGACGTCCTCCTTAAAGACTTCGTTCAAGGCATCGGACTTGATGCGTTTAATTTGTTCGGGCACAGAACGCATGGCCAATTCTACTTGACGAATTTGAAAAATCTCTTCGAATTCTTGCTGCGCCTCTTTCAGGATTTTTGCGACATGGGCCAATTCTTTTGATCGTTCTTGCAGGTTTTCGTTGGAAATGTGTTGCAAGTACGAAACGGAAATGTGTTTGACGGGGTATTGATCAACAATGCTGGGGTCTAAATCCTGAGGAATGGCAATGTCAATAACGGTTTTACGCTGCGAATCTCCCTGCAGTAAGTGTCGATAAAGTGCCGGAGTAATCACATGATGCTCTGCTCCCGTGCAGCTGATGATGACATCAAAGCCTTGGGTGTAATTGGCCAGTGCGGAGAGTTCGTGGGCCTTACCGCCCAATTCCGAGGCAAGAAGCTCGGCTTTTGAAAGGGTGCGGTTAAAGACGGCAAAGTTCCTAAATCCGTGTTTCTTCAGAAATCGGCCCATGGTGGTATTGGTGGCACCTGCTCCAATGATAAGGAAACGCGCATCCAAAGGAATTTGTAGCCTTTTTAAATGGTGGTACGCCAACGAAACGACCGAAACGGGTTTCGTGGAAATGGAGGTTTCGGTGTAGACTTTTTTAGCGGTTTGAATCACGTGACGGTTTAAAATCCGAAGAACGTCGCCCGTTAAGCCAGCGGCGGCACAATGCTCATAGGCTTGACGTGTTTGGGTAATGATTTCACGCTCACCAATGATCATGGAGTCCACGGATGAAGCCACCGACATGGCGTGCTCTACCGCTTGGTTGCCATGATAATGTTCGAGTTTTTCTAAGAATTCACGGAGCTCAGCAGCGTCGATTCCGGTGAAAAGTTCTTGCAGCAGCGCTTTGTTGAAATCGGGAGTGGTCGGTCCGTGGTGAAGGAAACTCAATTCCACTCGGTTGCAAGTGGAAAGCATCATGAGTTCTTCTAGGCCAAATTTTTCCTTAATTGGAGTAAGCCGAGAGGAGAGTTTTTCGGGTTCAATGTGGAGTGCGCCGATGCGGGCAACATCAAATACCCGATGGGTGAAAGCCAAGGTATTCAAACGGTTCAACTCCTCTAACGCCATAAACAGAAATAAGTGTCTGCAAAATTCACTAACCAAGTCATTGGAAGTGTCATAAAACTGTCACGCGTCGCAGTTTAGAATCAATCTAAATAACTGAGTTCTCCTGTATTTCTTGGCACAACTCCACCAACAATTTATCGGAGGATTTCGGATGAAGGAACGCGATCAATTGTCGGTCTGCGCCTTCTTTGGGGCTTTGATGGATAAGGGTAAAGCCTTGGCCGGTAAGCCGAGCGATTTCTTGTTCGATGTTGTCGGTTTGGAACGCAACATGATGAAAGCCCTTGCCTTTGGTGGCCAGGAACTTGGCGATGGGCGAGTTGGGGTTGCTGGCTTCGAGGAGTTCAATTTTATTGGGTCCTACTTGAAAAAAGGCGGTCATTACTCCTTCGCTGGCAACGGATTCCCTTTTATAGCAAGGAGTATTGAGCAGTGCTTCATAGACGGGAATGCTTTCTTCAAGGCTTTCAACTGCAATGCCGAGGTGTTCAATTTTTAACAGCATCAGTATTTGATGATTTTTTCAGTTTTATTATCGAAGTTAACCAGATAAATTCCGCTGAGAAGATCGCTGCAATCAATGTGATCGGCGTATCCTTTTTTGAGCAAGTTACCAAATGCGTCATAGACTTCATATTTTGTTTTCGTCGCGACTTGTTCTGCTTTAAAGTAAACGGCGGTTTTCACTTTTACGGGGCTTAACGTAAGGGATTTTGACTTTGAAGTAAAGGTGATGCTTTTCGAGCTTCGTTTTATGCCGGTATTGTCGGTTTGTGAAACACGAATTGTATTTTCCCCACTCGTCGGAATTATGTCAATCGAATAGGAATTGGTGGTTTTTTGACCTTTCCCTAAAACTTCTGCAGCGGCTACCCACCGATTCCATTTGTATTGTTCAACGTCAAAGGCTAATTTTCCGGATTCGTTTTTCGTGCTCCACGTAATTTTTCCCTCGCTCGTGGCGGATATAGCGGTGATTTCGAAGGTGCTAAAGGGTAAAAGCACTTCGGGATTGACAAAACTTGGAGTACAGCCTTCTCCGTGCTCTAACTCAACGAAAACCTCATCGCCTTTTTTTAATTGGAACAGTCGAAGGTCAATTTCAAAATGCTCGGTTTGAATCGAGGCGGGAAGAATATTTCCGTTAACCAGTACCTTATCGATGCAATATCCGTAACCGTCGGATTTAATCGGGTTGGATACAAACAAGTTCATTCCTTCATAATTCCCGCTTAGGGAAAGGATTTGTGCATAGCTTGCACCCATAACACAAAGCATTGCGAGGAACAGCAAGTTTTTCATGGTGAACAAAAATAACGAATTAAGGCGACGGCCAACGGTAGTGGCTGTATAATTCTGTAAATTTGTCACATGACATGGTTACTTCAAAACATAGGGATTGTTAAGTCGTTGCACATTATTTTTATGGTGAGTTGGTTCGCAGGCTTATTTTACATGGTGCGTCTTTTCATTTATTCGGTGGAGGCCAGTGAGAAAGAAGAGCCTGATAGAACGATTTTAACCCAGCAGTTTGAGATCATGCAGCGAAGGCTTTGGTGGATTATTTCGACTCCAGCCATGGTGTTAACCCTGGTTTTCGGCATACTTATGTTGTGGGCGGTCCCCTCCTTTTTGCAACAGCTTTACATGCATTTGAAGCTTGGATTTGTGCTCTTGTTGTTGATATATCACTTCATCAGCCAGAAAATATATTTTGATTTATCACGGGGAAAGTTTCATTGGAGTAGTGGAGCATTGAGAATTTGGAACGAGGTTGCCACCCTGCTTCTGGTCATTATTGTATTCATCATCGTGTTGAAAGACAGCACCAATTGGATCTACGCAAGCATAGGTTTCATGGCCTTAGCGCTCTTGCTTTTATTCGCAATAAAAATGTACCGTGCGGTTCGTAAAAAGGATTAAAAAAGAATTTTTATTCGCGCGGTAAACGGAAAGAATTAGTATCTTTGCACCGAATTTAGAAAAGAGTTTTCATGAAAATCAGTGTTCTTCGTGCCCTTTTCGTGGTTTTGGTAAGCCTCTTTTTTGCCCCCCTGGCGGTTCGGGCTAACGAAGAGTTTAGTATCATGCACCACATTCAAGACGCACATGAGTGGCATCTTTGGGGCGAGGGTCATTCATCGGCGTCCATTTCTTTGCCAATTTTACTCGTAGACGGCGGATTAAAGTGTTTTAGCTCTTCGAATTTTTACCACGGCAAAGAGTGCGTTGATACCTTGGAAGATGGAACGGTGCAATCGTATCTTTTGGGAGTTGGTCCCGCGGCAGGTTACGCCATGTTGCATGAAAAAATCTACCGCACACACCACGATAAACTGCATTTTCACAACGGTCATCCAAACAACCCTGCACCATGGGATTTCTCCATTACCAAAAACGTATTGTCTTTGTTTATCGGGGCGGTTCTATTGGTAGTGCTCATGATGGTAACGGCGAATTTTTACAAGAGGAAGGGGGCTGTTGCGCCGCAAGGGATTGCAAAGTTCATTGAGCCACTGATCGTTTTTGTTCGAGACGAGGTGGCGATTCCAAATTTACCTCACGGCAAACATGTCAAGTACCTTGGATTTTTGACAACGGTATTCTTTTTTATTTTGATCAACAACCTGTTGGGGATGATTCCTATTTTTCCTGGAGGGGCCAATCTTACCGGGAACATTACCGTGACGTTCTTTTTGGCTTGTTGCACCCTTTTGATTACGTTATTCAGTGGCAACAAAAATTATTGGAAGCACATTTTTGCTGCTCCCGGAGTCCCAAAGGCCTTACTTCCTATCATGATACCTATCGAAATTGTGGGGATCTTTACCAAGCCCTTTGCCTTAATGATTCGTTTGTTTGCGAATATGACGGCAGGGCACATCATCATTTTAGCTTTGTTTTCGATTATTTTCTTAAATAAATCAGCGGCATGGGCAGGTTTATCCGTGCCGATGGCCTTGTTTATTTCGTTGTTGGAGGTGTTAGTTGCGTTTTTACAGGCGTATTTGTTTTCGATGTTATCTGCCTTGTTCATTGGAGCAGCGGTAGAGGAAGAACATCATTAATTAGTAATTTTTTAAACTATATATTATGGCAGGAATGTTTGGTAGTGTTGCGGCGATAGGTGCTGGATTAGCAGTGCTTGGAGCAGGAATCGGAATCGGAAGAATCGGCGGTTCTGCGGTTGAAGGGATAGCTCGAAACCCAGAGGCAGCTGGAAAGATTCAAACGGTTATGCTAATTGCAGCAGCCCTTATTGAAGGGGTTGCGCTTTTTGGTGTAGTAGTTGGATTCCTTGGAGCGAAAGGATAGTTTTTAAAGTGCCCCCACGGTTGGTGGGGGCTTTTCATTGTAGATTAAGAAAATAAACGTATGGAGTTAGTAACCCCCAGTTATGGACTGTTGTTTTGGACGGGATTAACGTTCTGTCTGTTGTTGTTGGTATTGACCAAATTTGTTTGGAAGCCTATTCTGAATGTGGTTAATACCCGAAGCAAGGCAATTGAGGATGCCTTGAAAGAAGCAGAAAAGGCGAGACATGAGATGCAACAGATGCATGCGGAAAACGAACGCATTTTAAAAGAGGCTCGTGCCGAACGGGATGCCATTCTCAAGGAGGCCAAAGATGCGGGGAGTAAGATGATTGATGATGCGCGCGAAAAGGCAAAATCGGAAGGTGCAAAATTGCTTGAGGCAGCAAAATCAGCCATCCAAAGCGAGCGTAACGCAGCACTTTCCGAAATGAAAGCACAAGTCGCTACATTTTCCGTTCAGATCGCAGAGCAACTCGTAAAAGAATCGCTTGCTTCGGAGTCCAAACAACAAGCGTTGGCAAGTAAATTAGCGGAGGAGATAAAGTTGAATTGATATGGCATCTACGAAATCAGCGATTAGGTACGCAACCGCTTTAATGGAGTTGAGCTTGGCTCAAGGTAAAGTTGAGATCATTGAGAAAGATTTATCCCGATTTGAGCAGGTGATGCAAACCTCAAACGATTTTCGCATTTTCTTGAATTCTCCGGTTATCAGGGACGATAAGAAAATTGCCATCTACCGGCAAATTTTAACTGATTTCGACGAATTAACCATGAGGTTTTTTGGCCTTGTGACCAAAAATGGCCGAGAACATTTGCTGCCTGAAATTGCACGTCAATTTCATCGCTTGATGGAAAAGCATCGCGATATTGTTTCGGGAACAATTACCACTTCAAGCGCCTTGGATGAGGTAACCAAGCAAACCATCGTCCGAAAAGTTTCCGGATCATTCAAAGGAAAGCTTTCGTTGAAAGAAGAGGTGAATCCTTCCTTGTTGGGGGGATTTATTATCCGAATTGACGACAAACAAATAGATGCTTCAGTTGCAAGCAAATTGAAGCAACTCAAACAAGAATTATTAAAGTAAAGAGCATAATACAATAATCATGGCAGATTTAAAACCAGCAGAAATTTCGGCAATATTACGAGAGCAGTTAGCCGGAGTGAAAACAGAGGCAGAGTTGCAAGAAGTAGGTACCGTTCTTCAAGTAGGAGATGGAATCGCACGAATTTTTGGGCTTAATGGTGTACAGTACGGTGAGTTGATTGAGTTCGACGGAGGCATCCGTGGTATTGCCTTGAACCTTGAAGAGGACAACGTAGGAGCGGTTTTGTTAGGTCGTTCTTCCGGCGTGAAAGAGGGAGATACCGTGAAACGTTTGGGTAGAATTGCCTCTGTGAACGTAGGCGACGGACTGGTTGGTCGAGTCGTCGACACCCTAGGAAACCCCATCGATGGTAAAGGGCCTATAACGGGAGAGCTTTTTGAGATGCCGATAGAGCGCAAAGCGCCGGGAGTAATTTTCCGTCAACCGGTGAACGAGCCACTTCAAACGGGTATTAAAGCCGTAGACGCCATGATTCCTATCGGACGTGGACAACGTGAGTTAATCATTGGTGACCGTCAAACAGGAAAAACAACCGTAGCGATTGATACCATTATCAATCAACGAGAATTTTACGACCGAGGGGAGCCGGTTTTCTGCATCTATGTCGCCATTGGTCAAAAAGGATCAACGGTAGCAGGAATCGTGAAAAAATTGGAAGACGCGGGCGCCATGGCTTATACGGTTATTGTTGCCTCGAATGCATCTGATCCAGCTCCGATGCAGTTTTATGCTCCCATGACAGGAGCTGCCATAGGAGAGTACTTCCGTGATCTAGGTAAACCTGCGCTGATTGTATACGATGATTTATCTAAACAAGCGGTGGCATACCGAGAGGTTTCGTTGCTATTGCGTCGTCCTCCGGGCCGTGAGGCATATCCAGGGGATGTATTCTACCTTCACTCACGTTTATTGGAACGTGCGGCCAAAGTCATTAAAGACGATAGCATTGCTGCCCAAATGAATGACCTACCAGAATCCCTTAAAGGAAAAGTAAAAGGAGGAGGGTCATTAACCGCTCTTCCAATCATTGAGACACAAGCGGGAGATGTATCCGCGTACATACCCACCAATGTTATTTCGATTACCGATGGTCAGATATTCTTGGAGTCCGACTTGTTCAACTCCGGAATACGTCCAGCGATCAACGTGGGTATTTCCGTTTCTCGCGTTGGAGGTTCAGCTCAGATTAAGTCCATGAAAAAAGTAGCAGGAACGCTTAAGTTGGACCAGGCTCAGTACCGCGAATTGGAGGCTTTTTCAAAATTTGGTTCCGACTTGGATGCTGCCACAAAGTCCGTACTTGATAAAGGAGCCAGAAACGTGGAAATCTTGAAACAGCGAGAAGGAGATCCGTTTCCGGTCGAAAAGCAAATCGCGATCATTTACGTCGGGACGAAAGGCTTAATTCAGAATGTTCCGGTAGCCAAGGTGAAAGAGTTCGAGAAAGAATTTTTGACCTTGCTTGAAAGCCAACATGCGGACGTCTTAGCCGCTTTGAAAGCTGGGCAGTTCTCCGACGAATTAACGGATGTTTTAGCTGCTAAAGCTAAGGAAGTTGCGGCTAAATTTTAATCTAAGGCGTTAGGAATGGCAAACTTAAAAGAAATACGCAACCGCATTAGTTCGGTTTCTTCAACCATGCAGATTACCTCTGCAATGAAAATGGTGTCAGCAGCGAAGCTGAAAAGAGCTCAGGATGCTATTACCCGTTTGCGTCCTTATGCTTCTAAATTGCGTTATATTCTAGAAAACGTAAGCGGAACCTTGGATCTGTCGGAGAACGCATTCGCAGAAGATCGAGGTTCTAATAACGTTCTTATTGTCGCCATAACCTCGAATCGGGGCTTGTGCGGAGGCTTTAACAGCAACATCATAAAGAAGGTTAATTCTTTAATTAAGGAGTATTTTTCCGACAGCAGCGTATCGGTGGTTTGCCTTGGAAAGAAGATTAAAGACGTGATCAAGAAAACCGAATATTACTACAGCAATGAAGTTATTGCCTCGCATGAAGACATTGTTGGAGCGGTTTCCTTTGAACGCACGCACGAAGTGAGTCAAGAATTAATGCGCGTTTTCCAGGAGAAAAAAGCTGATAGAATCGTACTGGTTTACAACCGTTTTGTCAATGCCGTAACCCAGTCTGTAGAAGTTGAGGGTTTTTTGCCTCTGTCTTCCGAAAATAGTCAGAATAGCAATTCTACCAAGGATTATTTATTTGAACCGGGTAAAGAAGAAATTTTTGCAGAACTCATCCCTAAATCTTTGAATACGCAGCTATTCAAAGCACTTTTGGATTCTGTTGCAGCAGAACACGCGGCTCGGATGACGGCCATGCACAAGGCAACCGATAACGCATCTGAACTTAGGAAAGCACTGAAATTAAGCTATAACAAAGCCCGTCAAGCAGCCATTACCAACGAAATTTTAGAGATTGTTGGAGGAGCGGAAGCTTTAAATGCTTAATTTAGAGTCCAGCCATGGAATCGGTTATCAAAGTTCTTATCGTTGACGATCACAAACTCATCAGTGAAGCGTGGGCCAGTTTGCTAAAGGATTCTCCTCAGGTTTCGGTGTGTGCTACAGCGGACTCGGAATCCAGTGCTTACGATCAAGCCTACGTGCACAAACCGGACATTGTACTGATGGACATCAACTTGGGGGCAGGTTCCGGAATTAATGCTGCAATAAGGATTTTAGATTCGCTTCCCAAAACCCGAGTTATTGGCCTTTCACTGCACGATGATATTTCCTATGTTAAGAAATTTTTATCGATAGGCGCTAAAGGGTATCTCACTAAAAACACCAATAAAGCGGAATTAGTGAGTGCAATTCAAAGCGTTTATAAAGGGGAGCTCTTCATCGCGGCGGAAATCAAAGACCGTTATTTTGCCTCTTTGTTGAATGCCGATGACAGCGAAAAGAAAGAACTTACCTTGAAGGAAATTGAAATAGTTAAGTTAATCGCCCAAGGTTTGACTTCGAAAGAAATTGGAGACAAACTGTTTGTCTCACACCGCACGATTGAAACACACCGGCATAACATTCTTAAAAAACTCGATCTGCCGAATGCCGCACAATTGAGCAGTTGGGCAAAGGACAAGGGGTACGTTTAGCTGATCGTTGGGCCCTCTTCAAATCCACGTTCACTAACTAACGCACTGAGTTTTCCCTCTTCGTTTTCAGCCATGAGCAGCATTCCATGCGATTCCACACCACGGATTTTACGCGGCGCAAGATTCATTAATACAACCACTGATTTTCCAACGATTTCTTCTGCAGTGTAATGCATGGCAATACCCGAAACAATCGTGCGTTCATCGATTCCGGTATGCACTGTTAACACTAACAGCTTGTCGGCGTTCTCCATTTTTTTGGCCGCTATAACCTTGCCCAAGCGAAGGTCCATTTTCGTGAAATCCTCGAAGGATATAAGCTCTTTCATGGGAGGGAAATTAGTATTGGTCAAATTTTCAGCAGGTTGAAGCTTTTGGCGTTCAGCTTCCACCATTTCATCGGTTATTTTTTCAAAGAGAATTTCAGCAGCGCGAATGGTATGACCGGGCTGAAGTCGTGCAAGAGGACCTTGCCAAGAGTCTCCCGAAAGGTTTAACATTCCGTAGATTTTATTTGCTGTTTCTGGCAAAAATATTTGTGCCATTCGAGCCAATTCACGGGTAATTTGAAGGGCGGTGTATAAGATGGTGGGAACGCGTTCCGGAGCAGATTTGACCTTCTTCCAAGGTTCTTCATCCGCGAGGTATTTATTACCTAACCGAGCGATTTGCATCATTTCCTGTTGTGCTTCCCGTATTTTATAAGCGTGCATGAGTTCCGAAATTTTAGGTTCGAATTCTTCCAGACGCTCCAGTATTATGTCTTCCTCCGTGCTGAAGTCTCCCGGCGAGGGGACAACACCTTCAAAATATTTGTGGGTTAAAACCAACGTTCGGTTGACAAAATTCCCGAGGATGTCCGCCAATTCGGCGTTTACCCGTTGTTGAAAATCAGCCCACGTAAACTCCGAATCTTTGCTTTCAGGTGCGATGGAAGTAAGTACGTATTTTAATTCATCCGTTTTAGTAGGATACCGTTCGATATACTCGTGCAACCAAACGGCCCAATTCCGGGAAGTAGAAAATTTATCCCCTTCTAGGTTTAAAAATTCGTAGGCAGGCACGTTGTCGGGAAGGATATATTCCCCGTGGGTTTTCAATAAAATCGGAAAGATGATCGCATGAAATACGATGTTATCCTTACCAATGAAATGCACCAATTTCGTGTCTTTGCCTTCGGTTTTCTTCCAATAGGGACGCCAATCTTTCCCCGTTTTTTCAGCCCAAGCTTGCGTAGCAGAGATATAGCCAATGGGAGCGTCTAGCCAAACGTAGAGCACTTTCCCTTCCGCATTGGGAAGCGGAACAGGTACGCCCCAATCCAAGTCGCGTGTCATCGCCCTCGGTTTCAATCCTGATTTAATCCACGACATGCACTGACCGATGACTTGGTTCCGCCATTCTTTGGGATTGTGTTGCTGCAAGTCGTTCAAAAGGCCGTTTTGGATCCAAGATTCAAGCCATGCTTCATGATCGTTCATGGGGAGATACCAGTGCGAGGTTTCTTTCAGGATGGGGCTCAACCCGGACAGCGTTGAGGTTGGGTTAATAAGATCGGCAGGACTTAAATCGCTTCCGCATTTTTCGCATTGATCTCCGTAGGCTGAAGGATTTTCACATTTTGGACAGGTTCCTGTGATGTAACGGTCCGCCAAGAATTGTTGAAACGAATCATCAAAGTACTGTTGTGATTTCTGTTCGATGAAGGCTTGATTCTCGTGCAGCTTCAAGAAAAACTCCGACGAAACTTTATGGTGCAGTTCGCTGCTGGTTCGGTGGTAAATATCAAAGGTAATGCCGAATTTTTGAAAACTGTTTTGAATGAGTTGATGGTATTTATCCACAATCTCTTTTGGGCTAATTCCTTCTTTCTTAGCACGCAACGTAATGGCTGCCCCGTGTTCGTCACTCCCACAAATGAACAAGGCATCTTCGCCTTTTAAGCGAAGAAATCGAACGAAAATGTCGGCAGGTAAATAAACCCCAGCCATGTGTCCAAGGTGAAGGGGGCCGTTAGCATAGGGTAGAGCAGCAGTTACAGTGTATCGTTTCATAACCTTCAGGGACAAAGATACGGCAACTCTAGCGAATTTGGTCCAATAAAAAAGGGGGCAAAGCCCCCCTTTCTGTAAAATCTTAAGAAGATTATTTCTTAACTACGTTGAATTGTGCGGTTTTACCGTTTTCAAGGGTTACGTTGAAAATGTACATTCCGTTGTTCAATCCTTCTAAGGAGTAATCTGCACTTCCGTTCAACAAGTTGATGGTTGACGTAGCAGCTACTTTTCCAGAAATATCGGTAACTACCACAACGGCAGAACCTTCACCGTCGATGTTAAGGCTTACTTTGTCATTAGCAGGGTTAGGATATGCCATACCGTTTACGGTAGAAGCCTCATCCAAACCGATGCTGTTCGCATCAATGACACGAAGCACTAAAGCATTCGGCAAATCCGTACCAAAACCTGCGGCAAAGTACGTTCCATCGCTTTCGATTGGCGAAAGCGGTTGAGCATACCAATTGTAGTTCCAAGTATAGTCAGTATTGCCATCGAATCCTAAGTAAACTTCAAGATTAACGGTTTGCGCACAAGCTAAATAGCGTACGTTGTCCTCAAGAACTACCGCCTGATCAAAGGCACCATATACTAAGTCTCCTTGCAAATCCGATGGATAGTAATAGAAACCTTGACCAACCTGAGTAAGGGTATTAAACCCGAAGTTAGGGTCGTTTAAGTCCGTAAAATTGTCCTCCCACTTGTAAAGGGTTAAGGCAATTTCTTCTCCGTCTAGTGTTACACCAGAAGCGGCATTGGTGGTAGCAGAGAAGTGGGCACCAACCGCGGCAATTCGGCTCGCATTAGCGTCCTTAAGTACGGTACAAACGGAATACGTAGCGTTGTTGGTTCCAGGTCGGTAGTGTGCATTTGGAGCAGCATTTCCTGTAGCAACGTCTAAAGCAGCGAACGAGTACAATGAGTCTTGAATAACGAAATCGTAGGATGCACTGTTATCGGATGAATCGTCGTCGGCTACACCGCCACCAAGAGAAATGTTGTACGCCAAGGTGTAGCGGCCTGTTGGGTAGGTAGCTAATGAAAATGCAGGAAGGTTCATCGCTTGAGATGGCTCGATGTCGATGCTGTCACCAGGCGCTAGGTTAATTCCGGATACGGAGTTATTGTAAACAACTGCTCCGGAAGGATCCGTTACCGTAGCAGTTAATGTGATACCCGCTTGCGATTGGTTTCCGTAATTGTAAATTCGAGTTCCTAAGTCAAAACCAAACTCTGTTCCGTTTTGCGCAAGGTAAGAAACCACTCCGCCATTTTTAGGGATCAACGTAGCGGCAGCAGTCATTGCAGCATCGTTCGGATTTAAACCAATTTTATTCCCCATGAACATCACTACTGGACCGTTCGCCATTTCTTGAACGATGTTCATTCCATCAATAAAATCAAGCATTACAACCGGAATGGTAACGGTTGCTCCGTTCGCTCCAGGTCCCATGTTCAACCATTCTCCTGGGTTACGGTTAACGATAATTACTCCTACTGCTCCTGCGTTCTGAGCGTTTAAAGCTTTCGCTCCGAACTCGCAGGTGTTACGGAAAATAACCGCAATCTTTCCTGTTAAGTTATTCGTAAGAGGATTACAACCCTCTTGAGAAATAGGGTTTCCTTGAGGATTGGTTCCGGGAGTCCCATCTTCTACCATCATTAGGGTATCCTCTACCCACGTGTTTGGAACGGTAAAATCCGGAGTTCCCCAACCTCCTGCTGGGTCAGCCCAAGAAAAGGTATAGTTTCCAGCAATTGCACCAGGGGAAATTCCCTTAACGGCAATTTGACCATGGGCCACAGCAAACACAAAAAGTGCGCTGATAGAAAGTAATAATTTTTTCATAATAAATTAGAATTAATGTAATGAGGCGAAAATTACAAAAAAATTCTAAATTAGAAAGCGGTCAAGTATAATTATCTAAGAAAGTAGACAAGGACATAAATCAATCCTGCTAAAAGAGCACTTACCGGTATGGTCAGAATCCATGCCCAAAGCAAATTGACGGTAACTCCCCATCGAACGGCGCTCAATCGTTTGGTGGCTCCTACTCCAATGATGGAACCTGTAATAGTGTGCGTTGTAGAAACAGGAATACCAAAGTTGGAAACCGTAAACAGGGTCAATGCGCCCGCAGTTTCTGCACATACCCCTTCCAACGGCGTCACCTTGGTAATTTTTGATCCCATGGTTTTTACAATTTTCCACCCCCCCATTAAAGTTCCCAACCCAATCATAAAGTAGCAACCAAAGGCAATCCAAAACGGCATGGTTTCGGAGTGCACTTTGGTTTTAATCTTGTGGCCGCTTTTCAATTCTCCGTTGGGATTTACAAAATTGCTAAAAAGCATTGCGTGACGGTATGCTGGATTGAGTACTTTGCCTTTGAAAATGATTTCCTTGGACTTAGCATCGCACAAATCCTTACCGTTCATGAACACCTCTAATTTTACCAAGGAAGTGTCAATGGCCTTGTAGCTCGGGATATTAACCTTGTTTTTCGCCACCAATGTTCCGGACTCATTGTAGATAATTTCTCCGGTTCCGCGGACAATTTTATGATGGTTAACATAGTATAACGTTGAGTCGACCACGGCATATTCAGGTTTGAATTTTTCCAATTTTCCGTTCGCATTGTGGAATTCAATTTGAACCAGCTCCGTAATGGCGAAGGGTTTACCGATGTTGTCTTCCGTTCCGGCTTTTCGTTCAGTATTTCCATACACAAGCAAGGCCGCACAAATAATACCCATGACTTTTTGCGAATCAGCGCCTCCGTGTCCTAACGAAAATGCGGCAGAAGAGAGCAACTGCAACTTTTTGTGCATTTCCGCTTCGCGCAGCGCAGAAGGTCGATTTCGGTAGGCTAGGTAATGGAAGGTATAAACGAGCACAAAAACACCGATCATGGCCGCAACAATGTACAACATGATGATTTTAACATCCATGTATTCTACCATGTACAGTATTCCGAAAATGGTCAACGTCGAAAGCAGGGCAATGACCAACATCTTATTCCAAAAATTGCGGGCTATGGTTGCAACGGTAATCATGTAGGAAATAAATCCTCCAATGATTGGGGCCAGGAAAATGAACAATATAATGGTTAAAATTTCTTTGCCTGCAATTACGCCAAACCCTTCGGATAGGGAACCGGTTTGTATCGTCACATGCGTAACGGCTGCACCAGCAAAACCACCGATTAACGTATGCGAAGAGGAAGAGGGGATGCCTAACCACCACGTGAGAAGGTTCCATACGGTGGCAGCCACCAAACCGGCGAAAATAACCCAAAGATCAATGGCGGTATTGTCCACGGTTTTGGCTACGGTATTGCCCACGCTCATATCGAATACCCAATAAGCGACAATGTTAAAGAACGCGGCCCAAATTACCGCTTGGAGAGGCGTTAGTACTTTGGTCGAAACCACGGTTGCAATGGAATTCGCTGCGTCGTGAAACCCGTTGACCAAATCGAACAATAGGGCAATTACAATAACGACGATGAGTAGGGTAAACATGGAGGATTAGGCAAATTTTACTACAATGGACTCTATCACGTTTCCAGCATCCTCGCATTTGTCGGTCGCCGCTTCTAAAACCATGTAAAGTTCGCGGCGCTTGATCAACTCTTTTGCATCCACATTGGACTCAAAAAGACGTTCTATACACGTGTCAAAAACCGTATCTGCAGCATTTTCTGCGGTATTAATTTTGATGATGCAGTCGATGATTTTTTGGGTGTTTTTCAGGTTTCGCAATTCCATTACCGCTTGTTTGAGCGCTAAAACGCCTTCGAGGATAAGTTGAGCGCTTTTCTGAATCCCATCATCGGCCAGTGGATCGAGTTTGTAAAAGTTGATTTTTTTACCCGATGCGAAAATATAGTCTGCCACATCGTCCAAGGCACTTGCCAAACTGTGGATGTCTTCCCGATCAAACGGCGTAATAAAATTTTTACCTAATTCTACAAAGATGGTATGAGTTAGTGTATCGTTCTCGTGCTCGATGTCCTTCATTTCATCAATAATCACCTGTCGTTTATTGTAATCCGACTCATGAACTACTTTGACTAAACACTCCGCTATGCGTTCTAAATTCCCACTAGCTTTTTCGAATAAATCGTAAAACACTTTATCTTTCGGGAGAAAGTAACTTAAAATACCCGCCATGATTTTTTTATTTTTTTTAAACAAATGTATTCAAGTTGGTAAAATACTTGAATATTAATTTCAAATGTTAACTTTATGGTAACACGACGGCATGAAAGAGCCTGCTTACTGTACCGAATGAAATTTTTGTAATACTACCGACCAATCAATTACGTTAAAAAAAGCATTGATGTAGTCAGGTCGACGGTTTTGGTAATTCAGGTAGTAGGCATGTTCCCAAACATCTAAACCTAAAATCGGAGTTCCATTACATCCTTCTCCCATGAGCGGATTGTCTTGGTTCGCCGTCGAACATACCTCTAATTTTCCGTCAGTCACACACAACCATGCCCATCCGGATCCAAAGCGGGTTGTTGCAGCTTTCGAAAAAGCCTCTTTGAAGCCTTCGAAGGATCCAAAATCCCGAACGATGGCTTCGGATAAAGCGCCGGTGGGTTCTCCGCCTCCGCTTGGACTCATCGTTTCCCAAAATAAATTGTGGTTCCAATAACCGCCTCCGTTGTTGCGAACTGCTGGTTTATCCGAACAATTTTTGAGGATTTCCTCGATGCTCGCATTTTCCAGATCCGTACCTGCGATAGCGTTGTTCAAATTGGTGGTGTAAGCTTGATGATGCTTGGAATGGTGAATTTCCATCGTTCGAGCATCAATGTGGGGTTCCAATGCACTGTAGGCATAAGCTAGAGAGGGTAATTCGAAGGCCATAAATTTTGATTTTAATAGTTTTTACAAAAATAAGCATAGCTTTCGTTTTCAACGTCCTTTTGTACCTTTAACGTAAAAAAGAATGCACAAATTGAGGTTTTTGTTGGTCTTTCTTTCGTCTATGCACCTTGTCTTAGCTCAAGTTACGGTTGCATTGAGGAACCAAGGTTTCCCTCTGACGTTGAATCATTGGTATGCTCAGCCTAACGG
>CANMUN010000039.1 GCA_947500875.1 Flavobacteriales bacterium
AGTTCTTGATGACAATCCGCCTGTTCTTCAAACCTAATTAAACACCCGGCGTCAGGAAAAAAAGTAAAGGGAATGTTGTATTTACTGGCAAGTTTCAACAAGCGATCGGTAGGTTCCAGCATGCATTGTTCCACCGAACCGCTGCGTTCGCCAAAAAACAATTCATAATCCCAGGTAATGGCTATTTTCATCGCGTTCCTTCCGGGTTATACATGGTTACACCCCGTTCATTGAAGGCAGTCACCATGACGTTAAACATTTTTTTGGCATCGAACACCAAGGTTTTCGCTTGGCCAATCATCACTTCCGAATAAACCCCTTCCTGCAAGAACATGGGCAGTAATTCATCGCAGCGACGTTTTTTGGAGGTTTCTGGATTATGAACCTTGGTGGCAACCATCATTTCGTTCCCTTCATAATCACTAACGGACAACTTAAATTCTTTCGAATAATAGACGGGTACACCCACATCCAAGAAATCCTCAAGGGTATGCAAATGCGTTCCAGCGTTATCGAGCGTTACGCCGATGTATACAATCTTTCCGCCGTGTTGAATCAGTTTCCCGTAAGGGGAGTTCCAATGGTATGGGGTGTTTTTCTCGGTATGCTGGTTAATGTATTCATGCGCTTTGGCCCCCCAAGCGGCTACGGGCTCGGTGGGATGATAACTTCGAATTACACCGTCTGACGTTCGGAAAACCTCTGATAATTTCCCCATGGCCGAAGGCGTTCGCAAGACATCAAATACGGGGTTTTCTGAAACATAGTCCAATTGTAAGCGCGCAATGGGTGAAGTGGGCATAAGCATCATTCCTTCCATGCCAACGATTTCCTTGAGGACCTCCACTACCGTTTCGGCACCCCCTTCGATGTACCCCATTTTGCTTAAACTGGCATGTACCATCAAATGGTCGCCGGATTGAATACCAGCACGGTTAAAGTCTTGGATCAGTTGATCTCGGCTCAACCCTTGGCCCGATTGGGCTTGTTTTTGTAATTCGCTCGAACGTTTTTTGCGCTGCCATTCACGGAAAAACTGCTTTGCAAATTCGGGCACGAGGGACTTCCAAGACAGGGGCATAACGCGAAGATACATAAAAGCGAAACGAACCCAAGAAAACAAGGTCTAGGAAAAATCGCATTACAGTTGTCACTTAACTTGCAAATGACTATTTTTAGCTAAATTTTTTCGCATGAAAACACTACTTTTTGCAGCTACCTTATGCTTCTTCTTGAATTCCAATGCCCAAAGTACCGCTGAAGAGCGCGCAAGCTCCCAAAGCACCCGAATGAAAACCGAATTGAATTTAACCGACGACCAATACGCAAAGGTGTACGAAATCAATTTAGGCATCATTCAAAAAAACGACGGCATTAAAAATTCTACCTATTCGGAAGAAGTGAAAAAAGAAATCATCCGAAGCAATGAAATGGCTCGTCGCGCGATGTTTAAGGACGTTTTAACCGCAGCTCAATACGAGACTTTGGAGAAAAAAGCGGCTAAAGCGATTAAGAAAAAACGACGCGAAAAAGCCGAGAAAAAAGAAGTAAAAGATTAACCTTACTCCCCAAAACATAAACGATGAAAACAATCCTTCTCTCCTTGATGCTTTTGCTAGGAATAGGAACCACCGACAAGGTCACTAAATGCGTTGAAATCAATTGCAAGAACACGAAATTTGTGGTATCCATGACCGGAACGAACGAGGCAGATATCGCGAAACAAATCAAAAAACAGTACCCGAATTGCTCGTTCACCTACGTGGACAAGTCACGCTGTAAGAATTGATGTTGGAGAAATTGTCAACAGCAATTATTGACCTTTCCCTAATTCAATCGCTTTTTATTAAGTAAGTCCCCATTTCGGTACTTTTTTCTACCCTACCCCTGAACTTATCGAGGTCGATCGTGTTTAATTAATTCACAACTACATGGCACGAACCGCTTACGTTTTTACTCCTTTTGAAGCTCCCGATCAAACGCCCTTCGAGCGCCTATTGGAGGTATTCAACGAGTTAATCACCCATACCTCGGGTGACGTGGACGAAGCCCTGGAATGGTTGGAAATCATTGATAAAGAATACCGCTTATCTACAGAGGATTATACCCTGGAAGACTTCGTCGAAGACCTGAAGAAAAAAGGATATATACGAGAAGAACCCAAAAATTCCGGGAACGGTAAACGCTCCATCACCGCCAAGACCGAACGAGCATTGCGCAAAAATGCCATGGATCAACTCTTCGGGAACATTCGCAAAAACGGCATGGGAAATCACCGTTCCAAGAAAAGCGGGCATGGTGATGAAGCCACGGGCGAATTTCGGAGTTTTCAATTCGGCGATTCTTTCGAACAAATTTCCATCACGGAAAGCCTTAAAAATGCGCAAATCAACCACGGAGCTGGAGAATTCAGGCTGGCCGAAAATGACTTGGTCGTGGAAGACACCCACCACAAATCGCAGATGAGCACGGTTTTGATGATTGATATCAGCCATAGCATGATTTTATACGGTGAAGACCGCATTACCCCTGCAAAAAAAGTGGCCATGGCCTTAGCAGAATTGATTACCACCTGCTATCCAAAAGATACCTTGGACGTTATCGTGTTCGGCGACGATGCTTGGCCCATCAGCATTAAAGAACTGCCTTACTTAAACGTCGGTCCTTACCATACAAATACGGTTGCTGGACTCGAACTCGCCATGGACCTGCTGCGGAGAAAACGGAATACGAACAAACAAATCTTCATGATTACCGACGGTAAACCAAGCTGCCTTCGCATGCCGGACGGACAATACTACAAAAACAGCAACGGCCTCGACCCCACCATCGTGGAGAAATGTTACAACATGGCGTCTCAGGCTCGAAAAATGCACATCCCCATTACCACCTTCATGATTGCCCAAGACCCCTATTTGCAAGCATTTGTGGATGAATTCACCTTTTCCAATCAAGGGAAAGCGTTTTTCACGGGGCTCAAAGGCTTAGGAGAAATGATCTTTCACGACTACGAAAACAACCGAAAAAAACGAATTTCTTAACCCATGAACCACACCACCTTAGGAAAATTAAAAGCCTCCGGCTATGCGCCCAAAAACATTAAAACGGAACTAAGGGATAATTTAACAACCAAATTGCGCAACGGCGAACCGACCTTTCCAGGAATGCACGGCTATGAGCACACAGTTATCCCGCAATTGGAACGGGCGATTTTATCGCAGCATAACATCAATCTTCTTGGACTCAGAGGACAAGGAAAGACGCGCATTGCCCGGAGTTTAATCCAATTATTGGATGAGTACATTCCTGTAGTTCAGGGCAGCGAAATGAACGACGATCCCTTCCACCCCATTAGCCGTTACGCCAAAGACCTCATCGCGGAAATGGGCGACGACACCCCTATTGCTTGGATGCATCGCACCGAACGCTTTTTTGAAAAATTAGCCACTCCGGACGTGACCATCGCCGACCTCATTGGCGATATTGACCCCATTAAAGCCGCCAATCTAAAGCTCAGCTACGCCGATGAACGTGTCATTCATTTTGGCATGATTCCTCGTGCCCATCGGTGCATCTTTGTCATCAACGAACTTCCCGACTTACAGGCAAGGATTCAAGTGGCGCTGTTCAATTTACTCGAAGAAGGCGACGTTCAAATCCGAGGATTTAAGGTGCGTTTACCCTTGGAATTGCAGTTCATTTTTACCGCGAATCCCGAAGACTACACCAACCGTGGAAGCATCGTTACACCGCTCAAGGATCGAATTGGATCGCAGATACTCACGCACTATGCCAACGAAATTGCCATCGCTAAAAAAATAACCGAACAAGAAACCGTAAAATCTTCGGAGCGAGGCATCAAAATTCATGTTCCCGAATTGGCCAAAGACCTCATCGAACAAATAGCCTTCGAAGCTCGAAAAAGCGAGTATATCGACCAAAAAAGCGGAGTAAGTGCTCGGATGAGCATCACCGCTTACGACAATTTAATCAGTACCGCAGAACGTAGAGCTCTGCTCAACCAAGAATCCTCGACCTGTATTAGATACAGCGATTTAATGGGGATGATTCCTTCCATCATTGGAAAGATGGAATTGGTGTACGAGGGAGAACAAGAAGGAGCCGCCTATGTTGCGGAACACTTGATTTTAGAGGCGACAAAAACCCTGTTCCTACAGTATTTCCCGAAAATCGAAAAACTCAAAAAACAAGACCAGGAGTCTCCTTACGACGACGTGATCGATTGGTTTTCCGAAGCGAGTTCCTTTGAATTAGCGAATGAAACGAAGGAGAAAACCCACGTTAAATCCTTGCTTTCTATTGAACCTTTAATTCTGCTATTGCAGAAGTACCAACCAAAAGTAGCGACGAACGATGTTCCTTTTCTGTTGGAATTCATGATTTGGGGTTTGGTAGGATTCGAACAGCTTACCAAGAAACACACCACCACAGGACTGGCATTCAACGACCCTTACGATGAATTGTTGAGGGGAATTTGATGCTTCGAAACGCGCCTAGCCTGAAAATCTACCTGCGTAATTTCTTAGTTCTGTTCCAAACCCTTCCCGCGTCGACTGCCGAAGGACGTATAAAGGTAAGCGGGAGTTACGATGCAAGTAAATCCCAATAGTGGATTATAATAATAGCTAAAAAACCATTTTCTTTAATTATCTTAAATTGCTATGGTGGTGTTCTTCTGCTTATTATAAAGAATTAGACTAGTCTTTTACTCATTACCTAATTAATAGTTCTTGAAAATCTCTTTCTTCTCCTGTAAACAGATTTAAATCAACCTTCTCAGTAAATTCAGAAATATTTCTATCCTTTTTCTTTTGCCACATTACTATTTCCGAATACTTTCTTTTTAGTTTTTGAAATGTTCGTTCACTAGGGGTATCTAACCACAAAAAATAGTTTGGAAATTTTTCTGAAACCATTTGAATACTATTTTCATCCACGTAAACAATTGGTTTACAATTAAAATCTTTCGCTGCCATATCGAGCCAAACTGCTGCTTGATTCAAATCACAGTCTTTTGTGATGGCATCAAGAATTGGAGGTAAATCTCCTTTTTTTAGATCAACCGTTTCTTTAAAAACTTGATATTGTTCCATGCCTGAAACGTCTGGGGAAAATAAGTGATAAGCCCCTCTAGTAATATTATTTGATGCTAAAGCTTTCCAATTTTTTGCAAAGTTTGAATCAGGCATTGATTTCCAAGAGTGTTGTCCTTGATTTGGGTTTATGTCAACCGCTCGAACGCAGCGCGAAATAACAAACTGATAATTTTCCTTGATCTTTTGCCAATCTGGAGAAACCGGTTTTTGGTTTGAAAAGTCAATTCCATTAATAGATAATCTATTATCTACTCTTGGACTTTCACAAGCTAAAAGAATTAACAAACTCCCTATAAGTAATGATTTTTTTTGCATATTAAAATTGTTTATTACGTAAGGATATACATAATTCATCCTATTTCAACTAACCCAAACTTTTTTAGAATTACACTAGTGTGGAAAAGTCAAATCACATGCTAAAATCTTCCAGCGCCGACTGAGTAGACCGAAGGTCGTATCGAAGGCAAGCGGGGGATCCATAACAAGCTAAAACCCAAAACTACTGCGTAGTTTATGTTTTTTGTTTTTAGTGGCTCAGGATTACGCTGCGCGTGTTCCGTTATGGGAGTTACATAACAAGCTAAAACCCAAAACTACTGCGTAGTTTATGTTTTTTGTTTTTAGTCGCTCAGGATTACGCTAGCGCGTGTTCCGCGTTGGGAGTTACATAACAAGCTAAAACCCAAAACTACTGCGTAGTTTATGTTTTTTGTTTTTAGTCGCTTGTCAAAAGAACTTTTGACCGCGTTAAAAACAAAAAACCCTTTCCCTTGAGGGAATGGGTTTTAGCTTGTGACCTTGTCAGGATTCAAACCTGAAACCTCCTGAGCCGTAATCAGGTGCGCTATTCAGTTGCGCCACAAGGCCGTACGTTTTTCAACACAGCAAAGATAGTACAATTGTAGCTATTTGCAAGCAGTAAGTGAATTTATGCCTACTTTTAGAGGCTTCAATACTTCAATTAATGCGTTACAATTTATCCGAAATTACCGAACTCATCCGCAATAGAAGGACCATTTACCCCGAACAATTCAGCGACCGAAAAGTCCATAAAGAGCAAATAGAACTCATTCTCCAAAACGCCCAATGGGCTCCGACGCATGGCAACACACAGCCTTGGCGCTTTCATGTTTTCATGGACCAAAGCAAAGAGCGCCTCAGCCAGTTTTTAGGTACAACCTACCTGGCCCTCACCCCGAAAGAACTTCAAAACGACGCCAAATTGGCTAAACTCATGCGCAGACCCATCATTTCAAGCGCGGTAATTGCGGTCTCCATGGCGCGGCAAAAAGAAAAGAAGATTCCTGAAATTGAAGAGGTTGAAGCGGTGGCTTGTGCCATTCAAAACATGCATTTAACCTGCACTGCCTACGACTTAGGGCTTTTTTGGTCTACCCCAAAACTGATCTATTCGAAAGAAATGAACGACTTTTTAGGGCTCTCCGAAGATGATAAATGCTTGGGTTTAATTTACCTCGGTTATCCAAACATCGAATGGCCGGAGTCCCATCGCATCCCGCTAGAATATCACACCCAATGGTTCCATGCGTAAAATCGTTGAACTTCTGCTTTTCTTGTCCATGCCATTGTGGACTTTTTCCCAACTCGGTGATACGCGTCTGCCCTCCTATTTTGGGATTCAGCTGCGAACCGTTCTTCCGACTTCTTTTGTCGGAAACCCAACTACTGAGGTCAAAAAGGATCTTTTGAAGGCTTCAATTACTCAAACACCCGGATATTCTTTTGGAGGCATTGTTCGCGTAGGACTCACCGAGTTAATTGCGTTGGAAACAGGCATTAATTTTACCCAGCGTCACTTTAAATTAAACGGGTCCATCGCCGATTCAGGGATTTACGTGAGCAATTCCCTGGACTTTATTCAGTACGATTTGCCAATCAACGGACTTATTTATATCAAACTTTCAAAAACCACCTTTGCCAATGCAAGCCTTGGAGTTACCGCAGGTTTTAAACCTACCAGCGTAGCAACCAGCAATAACGTAAGCGGTTCCAAGTTCTTTTACCACACGGGTTTTGTTGACAAAAAAGCCAGTTTAGACCTCAACGGTAATCTAGGTTTTGAATTCAGAAGCAAAAAATCCGGATTCTTTTATTTGGGAACAACCGTTCGACTTCCAACCGCTCCCTTATTCACGTATATCGCAACTTACCGCAACCAAGGATACAAGGTCAGCCAATACGGAGATGTATCTGGAGCTTTTCTTGGAATCGACGTACGCTATTTCTTCAAAAACGTAAAGGCCCGTAAAGAAGAACAACGACCAATCGAGTAATTAAGGAAGGCAGATAACCGTGTCCATCCACGCTGAAAAACCTGCCCAAACTCCTAAAGCGCCTCCTTCAATATTGCTAGGAATATTAATCGGGGTCGCAAATGGACTTCCTGAAGAAAAAATTTGGTTGTACTTTTTGTCAAAAAACTGATATTCCGCTTTACCCAACTTTGAAAGACGTAGCACCACGGTATCGCCCTGTCTAAAAAATCCTCTTTCCGATTCTGTGTAGGTACTATCATTGAACGACATGGGATTGTATAAGGTGAATTCAAACGCCAAACCGTTAAAAAACTGATCGTTGAAAAAAGGACCAAAGGGCTTTGAATAAAAAGGGTCTCCGATGTGCTTCATTTCCCACATGAAATTGTCTGAAGTACTCGGATTGTCCGTCATAAAACCATATAAATTACCAAGAGTGGGTGTATTTGCTTCCGGCTTCCAATTCAAGTAATCCAAACCGACCGGCGTTTCAATTTTTGTGGAAGAGGTGTACGTTTTTCCCTGATGGCTGATGGTTAACGCATAGGTTTTTCCAATTTGACCAAAAATACTGGGGTCAAAAGACGTATAAATGCACAAGGGAGAAGGCAGCGCCTGCAATTCCTGAATGGACATGCCAAAAATAGCCTCTGCATACGCTTCCGTTCCAGGAGGTAAATCGTTCGTACACACTTTCGTAAGCGTTACCGTAGTGGAGCCATCCGAAACCGTTACGACGGCATCCGGTACGAAACTGGATAAATAGGCGCTGATGTCCGTAGGAGCATAAATGTTTTGAGTCGCGGACAACAGCACTATCGGTGGTTCACCTTCCCGGATGCTTCCATCCACTACCAGCTGTTTTTCATAGCCGGGAATGTCAATCTTGACTTCTTTGGTACAAGCATTTAGGACGAACAATCCGCACAAAAAGATTAAAACTCGAAATTCCATGTTACACTTGGGATTATTGGAAATAAAGAAACTTGTTTGACGGTCAGTTTAAAGTTGCCGTTTAAGAAATCACCGTCATTATCCACGAATAAAAAGAAAGGATTTGCGCGGTTGTATACGTTATAAACCGAAATCGCAACGTTGTTTCTAAGCCTTTTCTTCACTTCAATTTCTTTCCCGGTTGCTGGATCGGTCTTGGTTTTAAACGCCTTATCATACCACGTTGCTGATAGATCCAATCGGTGGTAAGGTGCCATCCTTGTTGAATTCCTTGCGCCATAATTGAACAGTAAATTTTGATCTTGAACGTACCATGAAGTTGGTAAGGTTAAGGTGTTGCCTGTTGCATAAATAAAAGCGCCTGAAACCGTCCACTGTTCCCTGAATTTGTACATCCCAACGACGCTTAAATCATGCCTTCTATCGTATTTTGCAGGATAAATTTCCCCGTTATTGATGTCCGGAAAACGGCGTTCTGTCTTTGCCCAGGTATAGCCAATCCAACCCGTGAATTTACCTACGGCCTTTTTAATGAAAAATTCAGCCCCATAAGCCCATCCTTCGCCAAACACCAACAAATTATCGGTATTATCGTTGACATTATCCCCTGGAAGAGCACCCTCTTTGAACTCCACCATGTTCTTCATTCCCTTGTAATAGATTTCAACCGAAGTCTCCAACTTATCGTCGAAAAAATTCTGAAAATACCCAAGCGACGCCTGGAAGCCTTTCTCAGGTTTGGCAATGTCCGTCGTTGGATACCATATATCCGTTGGCAAGGATACGGCACTGAGGCTTGTTAAATGGACAAATTGATAATTGTAGGCATAGCCTCCTTTAATGGAACTGTGATCTCCGGTCAAATATCGAAATGAAATTCGAGGCTCAAGGCCATGGTAAAACTTGATTAAATCTCCTTTTCCGTAGGTAATTGTAGTGTCAGGTTTGCTTATATCTCCTTTTACATAACGCGTGAAGGACCCCACATGCTGAAAGGCTGTGTAGCGCAATCCTGCATTGATGCGCAATTTATCGTTGGCATCGAACTCATCCATGAGGTAAATGGCCTCTTCGTGGGAATACAATTTTTGCGCATTTCCGGTATTAAAAACAATGGTGTCCTGAGCTGCTGATACACTCGACGGTGTGAAAATGTGATAGATATGGTTCGCACCCCATTTAATCCGATGGCGATCGTTGGGGTAGTAAGAAAAATCAACTTTGGTGCTGTAGTCTTGAATTCCCGATAAAAATTCAATTTTAAACTCGTCCTGCTTCGATCCAAACTTGAACTTATAGTCGGTAAACGTTGCCGTAACGTTCATAAACAACTTACTCGAAAACAAGTGATTCCATCGAAAGGCAGCAATTCCATTGCCCCACGGCATATCGGCACTGAACCCTCCCTCGCGGTCTGCAAAGGTAAAAACATCCT
The DNA here is from genome assembly GCA_947500875.1 of Flavobacteriales bacterium. Taxonomy (GTDB): domain Bacteria; phylum Bacteroidota; class Bacteroidia; order Flavobacteriales_D; family Crocinitomicaceae; genus UBA952. The sequence continues at coordinate 9,783 of CANMUN010000039.1, forward strand.
TCCCGTAGTATCCGCTGAAAAAGATGCGGTCCTTTTCGCCCAATTGATAATTGAATTTCGCATTCAAATCATAGAAATAGTAACCAGACCCTGCAAAGGGAGAAGTATCGGGAATTGCGGCCTTGGCCAAGATGTCAATGTAGGTGCGACGTCCAGAGATGATAAAACTTCCTTTGTCTTTTTTCAACGGACCTTCCACCGTTAACCTGGATGAAATCAACCCAATGCCGCCCTTCACACCAAAGCGTTTTTTATTGCCTTCGTTCATGTTCACTTCTAACACAGAAGACATCCTTCCCCCGTAATTGGCAGGCATCCCTCCCTTGATTAAATTGACACTTTTAACCGCATCGGAGTTGAAAACGGAAAAGAAACCGAACAAATGTGCCGCATTGTACACGACCCCTTCATCTAACAAAACCAAATTTTGATCCGGCCCTCCTCCCCTAACATAAAATCCTTGTCCTCCTTCAGAAACAGAAGACACTCCTGGCAACAATTGGATGGTTTTGATTACATCCACTTCGCCCATGAATGCAGGAAGTCGCTTAATTTGTTCGATGTCTAACTCAATTTGACCCAACTTCGTGGAGTTTACGTTCTCCCCTTTTCGGCCATTAACAACCACTTCATCGAACAATTTTTCTCCGTCTTTAAAACCTAACTCAACGTTCAATGAAACGTCTTTGGCACTTAAGTCAATCGTTTGACGCACCGTTGGAAAGCCGGTGTAGCGAAATTCCACTTCATGGATTCCGGCGGGAAGGGTTAAAGAATAAAAGCCGTAGGTATTGGTTAACGCTCCTTTACTCACGGATGCCACATAAACTTTTGCATTGGCAAGGGCTTCACCGGATGATAGTGCCGTGATGTAACCGCTAACGGTGTGCTTTTCTTGAGCCAAACTGACCGAAAAAGACGTAGATGCCAGTAGGAAAAGAAGGCAAGCTACGTTGCGCAATGTGGTAAAGTTTTGCATCATAATTTTGGCGTTTGACCGGGCGCAAAGGTACTAACATTGAAGGAATGAAAAGGTTCACCAATGTTAAATTATCCTCAATAAATCCAAGCCGCCTAAACGCAAAATATGTATCTTCGCGACGATACAACGATTATGAAAGTTTCTTACCATTGGCTCAAAAATTACCTTGAATTCGATAAAACCCCTGAACAAGTGGGTGAGATCCTCACCAGCACAGGACTAGAGGTTGAAGGCGTTGAATCCATTGGTTCGGTTAGCGGAGGTCTTGCAGGGGTGGTTACTGGTAAGGTAATCAGCTGCGAAAAACACCCCGACGCGGATAAACTCAAGGTTACGATGGTAAACGTTGGAGAGGAAACGTTGCAAATCGTATGCGGCGCTTCCAATGTTGCGGCAGGTCAAACGGTGTTAGTGGCCCGCGCTGGAGCCACCATTCATCCGATTCAGGGGGACCCCATCACCCTACGGAAAGCCAAAATACGAGGGATTGAATCCAATGGAATGATTTGTGCAGAAGATGAACTCGGTATCGGCAGATCGCATGACGGTATCATGGTTTTATCCGATGAGATTTCGGCAGGTGTGCCTGCCGCTGAAGCGTTGAATTTGGACTTTGATGCTGTATTAGAAATAGGACTCACCCCAAACCGGTGCGACGCTATGGGGCATTTTGGAGTAGCGAGGGACCTAAGGGCCTACTTGAATTTTCACGAGGGGTTAGATAATCCCCTCAAGAAGCCGAACATTGGCGAATTTAAGGTGCAATCAAGCACACGCTCGAACTTCAAAGTGGCTAAAGATTCAGGTTGCACTGCCTACTATGTAGCATCCATCAAAGGGGTTAAGATTCACCAGGCAAGCACTGACTTAGGCAAGCGATTACAAGCCATTGGCGTATCCAGCATCAATAACGTGGTGGATTGCACCAATTTTGTAATGCACGAATTGGGTACCCCTCTTCATGCTTTTGATGCACGACACTTCAAGCGTGATTTAGAGGTTCGATTTGCGGAACCGGAAGAAGAACTAATCACCTTGGATGGCATCACTCGGAAACTTCTTCCTCAAGATGTGGTGATTGCCGGCGATGGTCGAGTGCACTGCCTGGCTGGGGTTATGGGGGGAAAAGCATCAGGGGTTGAGGCATCAACGGTAGATCTACTCATTGAATCCGCGGTATTTGATCCTTCCCTCATCCGTAAATCCGCCAAACATCATGGAATTCATAGCGATTCAAGCTTCAGGTTCGAGAGAGGCGTTGATCCGGATTTCACCTTATTTGCTTTGCAACGTGCCGTAACGTTGATTTTGGAAACTGCAGGAGGTACTTTGGAGAGCATTCATGAGGTACATCAAGAAGTGCCTAAAGCCAGCACCGTCGACTTCGAATTGGGCTATGTCAACCGAATTTTAGGAAGCCATCTCGAGCACCAAGGGATTAAAAACATCCTTGAATCGTTGGATTTTGTACCCCTCGAAAATGGCCAATGGAAAACTCCAAATTACCGGCATGATGTGAAGCGTCCCATTGATATCGTTGAAGAAGTTGCTCGTATTGCAGGGTTTCAGAACATTCCATCCTTGAAAAAATGGTCTTTTTCCGTTCCGGTATCCGAAGGAATTTCCCCCAACCAACTTCGTCATCAACTTGCCATCACTTTGGCATCGAACGGTTTTTCGGAAATCCTCAACAATTCCCTCACAAAAGCTCGTTACGGAGACCTTCCCTTAAGTAAAGAGGCAGGTGCTGCTATCGCACTGCAAAATCCATTGAGTAAGGATTTATCCGTGTTGAGGAATTCCATTTTTTTCGGAATGCTTGAAACCGTGGTGTACAACCGAAACCGACAAGCCAACAACCTGAAGTTATTTGAATTTGGTCAAACATATCATGGGTTTGGAAGTCAACACTCCGAAAAATCAATGCTCGGCATCCTGATTTCTGGAACCTTGCAGCCCGAATCTTGGATGGGTAGCCGTCCGATGACGTTTTTCGATTTGAAAGGCCATGTACTCGACCTAGCCCAATGCTTTGGTTCATTCCCAATTCACGAAAAAGCATTTGAAAATGAGGGGGCACTTCAAGAGGGAATTCACCTCACAATCCAAGAAAAAAAACTTGGATCCATCGGATTGATTTCTGCAACTTGGTTGAAGGCTTTTGGGCTTAAACAAACGGTTTTTGCAGCCCAATTGGATTTAAAAGTGCTTCACGAGGCGGTGAAAATGCACCGTGTGGTCTTCCGTGAATTACCTAAAACCTTTCAGGTTCGAAGGGACTTTGCCTTGGTGATTGATCAATCGGTAGCCTACAACGAAATCGTTGCCACCGCACAAAAAGCAGCATCTGAAAGGCTGTTAAGGTGTTCCTTATTCGACGTCTATCAAGGGGATAAAATCGAGAAAAATGCCAAATCCTATGCTGTAGCATTTCATTTTCAAGACCCCCACAAAACGCTTACCGACGCGGAAATCGATGAAGAAATGGAAGTCATTAAAAACGAATTGGCTACGAGGTTAGGTGCCTCATTGCGTTAATCCGCTTTTTTATCATAACCAAGAATATGCAAGTAATCGGCAGCGGTTTGTTCTTCGCTGAACAAGCGTGTAACAATTTTCTCGTTCTCATCCCTCGAAATCAAAACATGGCGAGGTTCGGGTATCAAACAGTGCTTAAGACCACCGTATCCTCCAATGGTTTCTTGATAGGCCCCCGTATTGAAAAAACCTATGTACAAGGGTTTGGTTTTATCGAATTTGGGCAAATAAATGGCATTGCTGTGCTGCTCAGAATTGTAGTAATCGTCGCTATCGCAGGTTAAGCCCCCTAAAAGAACTCGCTCATAATCGTCGTTCCAGCGGTTCACTGGAAGCATGATAAAACGCTGGTTGATGGCCCAAGTATCGGGCAGATTGGTCATGAAAGAAGAATCGATCATGTTCCATTTCTCGCGGTCGTTTTGTTGCTTTTGATGTAAAATATTAAAGATGGCGCCCCCGCTTTCTCCCACCGTAAAAGACCCAAATTCCGTAAAAATATTGGGCTCAGGAATATCACTGTCGGTACAAACCCTTTTAATTTGCTGCAAAATTTCACGTACCATGTAGGCGTAATCAAAATCAAAAGCCAAGGATTTTTTGATAGGGAAACCACCACCGATGTTCAAAGAATCCAGTTCGGGACATATTTTTTTCAAATCGCTGTAAATGCGCAAACATTTGGTCAATTCATTCCAATAATAGGCGGTGTCGTTGATGCCCGTATTGATGAAAAAATGCAGCATTTTTACCTTCACCCGTGGATTATCTTTCAAAACGGATTTGTAAAAAGGAACGATTTCTCGGTACCGCATTCCCAAACGAGACGTATAAAACTCAAATTTTGGCTCCTCTTCGGCAGCAATTCGAATCCCGATGGAAATATCCCTTTCTGTAGCCTGTAAAAGGTTAAAAACCTCCTCCGCATTATCCACCACAGGGATTACTTTCAAAAAATCTTTTTCAATGAGGTTTTTAAGATTTTGAATGTACTTTTCCGGTTTATATCCGTTACAAATCACATACGATCCTTCTTGAAGTTTGCCCGCATCAACCAAATTATTGACGATATCGATATCGAAGGCCGAAGAGGTTTCAATGTGTACATCGTTCTTCAATACTTCGTCCAAGACAAAGGCAAAATGGCTGCTTTTGGTGCAATACGAATAATAGTATTTTCCTGCGTATCCTTGGTTGTTGATGGCCTCTCTAAACCAACCTTTGGCCCGTTGAATGTTGTTGGAAATTTGGGGTAAATAGTTAAACTTTAGAGGTGTCCCGTAATCGTTGACCAAGCGCATTAAATCAATACCATGAAAGAAAAGGCGATCCTCCCGAAGGTTGAATTCATTCTGTGGAAAATCAAACGTTTGGTCGATTAAATCAAAGTATTTTGTACGCATTATTCAAAGTTAAACGATTCTAAAACCCCTAAATCCCGAGCCACCACTGCTCGACCGTTGCATTCTACGATAGGTCGCTGCATTAGTTTCGGATACAGAACTAATATCTCTAATAAATGTTCATGGGTATGTTGCCCACCTCCGACCGCGGCTTGAAATTCAGGCTCATTTCCCCGCATCCATTCGCTTACTTCCAACTGCAAAGCTTTGTGAAGACCTTTCAATTCGAGCATACTCAACGGGTTTTCCAAATAAAGCCGGACCTTCACATCGAAACCTCGTTCGGTTAGCCACGCCAAAGCCATTCGACTTTTTTGACATCTTGGGTTATGATAAATTTGAACCTTCACCCCGCAAAGTTAAGGAAGTGTTCGCGTTAATTCCAACCTTAAGGGACCGACTTTTTATTGTTGAGAACTTCTGTGAAATCCCGTTTACAGGCTGTGTACGCGCAGAAAAAGTTCGTACCTTTGATTCTTAGCCCAATTTGTATGTCATACCTGGATGAACTGAACGAAAGTCAACGCATAGCTGTAGAGCACATTTACGGACCTTCCATGGTCATTGCAGGCGCCGGTTCCGGAAAAACAAGGGTATTAACCTTTCGTATTGCCTACATGATCGAACAAGGCATTGACCCTTTCAATATCATGGCACTTACGTTCACCAACAAAGCTGCTCGTGAAATGACAGAGCGGATTGGTAAAATCACCGGTGCATCGGAAGCAAAAAACATCACCATGGGTACCTTTCACTCGGTATTCTCGAGGATACTGAGGTACAATGCTGACCGCCTAGGTTTTCCAAGTAACTTCACCATTTACGACACCCAAGACAGCAAAAGCTTGATTAAAGATATCATCAAAGAGTTTGCACTGGACGATAAAACCTATAAGGCAAGTGGTGTCTTAAACCGAATTTCGGCGGCCAAGAACAACCTAATATCAGCGGAGGCCTATTGCAACAACGACGAAATACAAGGAGAAGACCGCATGTCGCGTCGTCCAGAAATTGGTCGTATTTATCTGCAATATGCGAACCGTTGTCAAAAGGCGGGTGCGATGGATTTTGATGATTTATTGTATTTCACCAATGTCTTGCTAACGGAACATCCGGACGTCCTGCATTACTACCAGCAAAAATTCAAGTACATTTTAGTCGATGAGTACCAAGACACCAATTTTGCGCAATACCTCATCGTTAAAAAATTAGCCGCTGCCTACGAAAATCTGTGCGTGGTTGGCGATGATGCCCAGAGCATTTATTCCTTTCGAGGCGCAAACATTGAGAACATTCTCAACTTTCGCAAAGACTATCCGGACTTTCATTTGTTCAAATTAGAACAAAACTACCGGAGTACGCAAACCATCGTCGACGCCGCCAACAGTGTTATTCAACGCAACCAAGACCAAATTAAAAAAGTGGTTTGGACCGAAAATGGAAAAGGAAAACCCATTTCCGTCGTTCGAACGCTCACCGACAACGAAGAAGGCCGCGTCATTGCTGGAAAAATTTTCGAAGTTCAGGAAGCTCTTGGGAGCAGTTACAACGATTTTGCCATTCTTTATCGAACCAATAAGCAATCCAGGTCCTTTGAAGAAGCCCTACGAAAACTCAATATTCCGTATAAAATTTACGGTGGCCTATCCTTTTATCAACGTAAAGAAATCAAAGACGTTCTGGCTTATTTTCGATTAGCAGCGAATCCCCGGGACGAAGAGGCTCTGAAACGCGTTATCAATTATCCTAAAAGGGGTATCGGAAAGACAAGCGTAGAAAACCTCATCATCAGTGCGGGAAGAAACGGGGTTAGTATGTGGGAAGTGTTGTGCGATTTCACCGCTTACCCTACGGATGTAAGTACCAGTACCCGTCAGAAAATGCACGAATTTACGGTCATGGTACAAAGTTTTCAAGCCGAACTTAACAAAGTAGATGCCTACACCCTTGCCGAACGCATCGTCAAATCGAGCGGTATTTTGGCCGAACTGCATCAAGATAAGGATAAAGGGCCCGAAGAGATGGAGCGCATTCAAAACGTGGAAGAACTCTTGGCCGGTTTATTAGAATTCACCAAAGGAGCAGAAGAGGATGAACTTAAAACCTTGAGTGATTTTTTAATGGATGTCGCCTTGTTAACCGATGCAGACCAAGAGAAAACAGAAGAAAAGAACCACGTTTCGTTGATGACCATTCACTCCAGCAAGGGCTTAGAGTTTCCCTATGTTTACATTGTTGGCATGGAGGAAAATCTATTCCCTTCACAACTATCAACAAGCTCAAGGACAGAACTTGAAGAAGAACGTCGGCTTTTTTACGTAGCCATTACCCGCGCAATGCTATCCTGCACGCTGTCGTATGCAGGAACGCGCTTTCTTTGGAATCAAAGCCTCAAAAGCGAACCCAGCCGCTTTTTAAATGAAATCGATGCGCAGTACTTGCAATTAGAATCTCCTGCGCGAAGCCTTGGTGGAAAATCACTGATGGGAGGTGGAATGGACCGATCCTTCACGGGGGGGCTCAACACCAAAATGAATCCGCCTGTTATTCCAAAATCCTTTAAATCACTGCAGGATGTGAGCGCCCAAAGGCCATCGAATCAAGGTAATTTTGACCAAATCATGGTAGGAACCAACGTTGAACATAGCCGGTTTGGCAAAGGAAGGGTTACCAAAATTGAAGGTGCAGGCGCTGATAAAAAAGCCGTGATTTTCTTCCCTCACCACGGATCAAAAACGGTTCTTTTGCAATTTGCGAACCTTAAGGTAATTTAACCCCCCTATTTCTTCGGTATTATGGCTGTCCAAAGCGAGGGTTTTCCCATATCCATCCGAACCCATACCGGAGCAACGGTGTTCTTATATGCCGCTATTGCAATATAATCGCCGAAAAAAACTTTGACATTCGGCACAAAAGGGCGTTCCGAAATCCATTGCTGATCCATCGTCGCGCCACCGTCGGTAGAACAAACCCAGACCACTTCTGTTTCATTCGGATTTTTAGACCTCGACCGATCATAAAACAACCAATGCAAGTTTCCGTTGCTTTGATCCACCGTCATGGTTGCCATGAATTGCTGCGACTTGGTTTTGTCCTGGTTTACTCGGATGGGTTCCGACCAAGTCAAGCCCCGATCCTTTGAGATGCAACACCAAACGTCCGTATCATTCGTGCCGTTTCGCTGATCGCTCCAAGTAAGATATAGGGCACCGTTATTGACCCCTCCACTTCGGTCGATTTGCAGAACCGGCAATCCATTGCAACGCATGATCCCTGAAATCTTGTAGTCCCAACCCTCAGGATGTGGCGCGATGATTTGTTCTACGGGCATCCAAGTTTTTCCAGCATCTAAAGAGCGTTGAACCACCAAACCTTTGGGGCCGGTCCAAGTTACTACGATGGAACCGTCGCTAGCAACAACGGGAACCGCTCCTTCGACGGTTTGATCCTTGTCCAAACAATCACCGTTGTAGAAAGAAATCACCTTGGGATTGGACCACGTAGCCCCACGGTCGGTCGATTTACTGAACATGATCCTCGAGGAATCTTCCTTAAGCTTAGAATCGTACTTGTCGAATTGTGTCCACGTCATGTAAATGGCTCCCGAAACCGGATCGATATCTACCCAATGCTTGTCCTGTGCTTTGGTGCCGTTGGGTTTGGGAAAGCTGCCTTTGGTAAAGTTTTTGGCCTCGGATATTTTATCGGCGTATTGGCAAACAATTCGGTCAATCCAACTTCCCTTGTCGTAATCGGATAAATGAAAATAGTACAACCTGCCTTTCCCATCAAACTTTAAAACAGGATCGCCCCAAACGCCAAACGGACTTTCCAATTTCGAGTAATTCCACGACTGCCCGCCGTCCTTGGAATAATAATAATCATCAAGTACCGCACCCACCGCAATTTCTGAAGGATTTTGGGGGTTAATGTCTACGGAAGGTTCAACAGGTCGTGTGTGAGAGGGATTTATTTTAACATTCTCATATTGCGCAGAAACCGAACCAAGGCTAGCGCAACCAATAATTGTAAAGAGGAAGAGACGCATCGGTTGGTTTATTATTGAAGACATAGGACACTCGTTTTTGACCGGTAATTTTAACCGTCACCTTTCGGATTAATTTATCACGTGAAAGCGTTAGTTCGAACTCATCGTTGATTTCAGCACTGTTCATGATACCATCCACCATCGACTTGTCCGCACGGTATTGCATGCATGCGATGATCTCATCGTTGACGCTGATTCCCGCCTCCTCGGCAGAAGAACCTGAACGAATGGTTTTCACGATGACTTTTCCTCCCTCTTCAGCTACTGTTGCCCCAAAGACCGGTTTTATACTCCCTACCTCTGATACTTCGATGCCTAGCGGTTTCAAATAGTCGTTGTAAGGAATGACCTCGGTTCCGTTGATGTACCTATCAAAGAAATCGGTTAAATCTACGCCAGAATATTTTTCCATTGTTTTTTTGAATTCATCGTCGGTAAATCCTCGGTTTTTTCCGACATAGTAGGTATGGTACAAATCCTGCATAACGTGATCCAATCCCTTGACCCCTTTCGAGTTTGAAATGATCATGGCATCGAACACCGCCGCTAGAACCATGCCTCGGGAATAGTACGTCATGGTCGTATTGGAACTGTTTTCATTGGGTCGGTAGGCTTTAATCCAAGCGTCAAAACTTGCATGTGCAACGGGCTGAACCCGAGATCCCAGGGATCCTTCCACATAATTGATCGCGCTTTGTACTTTGCGAAGCATCTCGTCCTGGGAATAAAATCCGCACCTGCGAAGAACAATCTCATCGTAGTACGAGGTAAATCCTTCCATAACCCAAAGCAAGGTGGTGTAAACTTCTTGGTCGTAATCGAAGGGCCCAAGGGCAATTGGCCGTATGCGTTTTACGTTCCATAAATGAAAATACTCGTGGGCAACAAGGTTTAGGAAATTGAGATAGTTCGTTCCATCGTACGTCCAACGATCTACGCTCAACACCGTGCTGTTGGCATGTTCCAAGCCGCCATCTCCCCCAACTACGTTGTGAACAATAAACACGTAATTTTTATTCGGATTTACCCCAACGATTTTCGTTTCTTCCTCCACGATTTTCGCCATGTCTTTTTTCAGTAATTCTTGGTCATAGTTCGCCTCTCCGTACATGGCCACCGTATGCTTTACCCCAGCAGCGGTAAAATCGAATTCCACCTGATTTCCGATTTCCAACGGACAATCGATTAATTGATCGTAATTATCGAACATATAGACTTGTTGATTCGCTTGTTTGCCCGCGGTAAGTTTTGGTGCTAATCCGGTAGATATCTTTTTAAATGAAGGATGCGGCTGTACTGCGAGCACCCCGCCAAGATCCTTGTGCCCATCCAAATACATGAACATGCTCGGACCGCTGACAAAGCCGTGGGTTTCATCTAAAAAACTGGTTCGAACGCTCAATTCAAAAGCATACACCTCATAATTCAGTACAAAGCCTTTTTGTCCATTCAAGTCCACTTCCCAAGCGTTTTTGGTCTTTTTGGTCACTTTGAGTGGTGAGCCGGTCAAGGAATAGGCTTTCACTTGATTGAGGTTTTTAGAGAATTCGCGCACCAAGTAAGATCCAGGAGCCCAAACGGGTAACTTCACTAAGGCCGTTTTTTGCGAGAATTGTTCAACCTTCATTTCCACCTGAAAGTAGTGGTTTTGCGGCTTCGCCATTTTTAAGGTGTAACGAATGTCAACCGCTAACAATGGATGAGCAACCAATAAAACGAGCGCAACCAATAAGCGCACAGTAAAGCGATGTGAGTGAATCATGGACTTAGTGTATAGTGATGAACGAAGCAACTTTTTTAGCATTTTCAACGTGGTATTGAACCGATTCGGGTCCTGAAGACAGGGCTACCCCCATCCGTCGGTAAGGCCTTGCAAAGGGCTTGCCAAAAATACGAAAATCCGTTCCCATTACATTTGCCGCGTCTTCAAGTCCTTGAAACTTCGGCTCGTTCTCCTCTCGATCTGCGAGAATCACAGCACTTGCACCGTTTTTCAAGCGTTCAACAGCAGGTATTGGCCAACCGAGAATGGCCCTTGCATGAAGCTCAAATTCGTTAAACGTTTGCGTGTTAGCCAAAGTAACCATGCCTGTATCGTGAGGTCGCGGCGATAATTCCGAAAAATAGGGACCCTCTTGAGTAATGAAAAACTCTACGCCCCACAGCCCAGCACCTGTCAGCGCTTTAGTAACCTTATCGGCCATGCTGCATGCTTCTAACCAGTGGCTTTCTTGCATGGGGATCGGCTGCCAACTCTCCTGGTAGTCGCCCCTTTCCTGACGGTGACCAATGGGCGGGCAAAACAAGGTAGGGCCCGTTTTCTGGGTGACCGTTAAAAGGGTGATTTCAAAATCGAAATCAACAAATGACTCAACGATGACCTCTTTCAAATCTCCACGAGATCCTTCCATCGCATAGTTCCAAGCTCGATCCACATCCTCGGCTCGTTTGATCACCGATTGTCCTTTACCGGAACTCGACATTAAGGGTTTCACTACGCATGGGAATCCGCAAAAATCAACCGCTGACATGAATTCTTCGATGCTGGAAGCGTAACGATACTTAGCTGTTTTTAATCCCAATTCTTTTGAAGCTAAATCTCGGATGGCCTTTCGATTCATGGTGTAATTTGCCGCTTTTGCACTGGGGACGACGGTTATACCCTGCTCTTCGTAAGCGTAAAATCGTTCTGTTCGAATCGCTTCAATCTCAGGAACAATAAAGTCTGGAGCATGTTTGGCCACCACTGCATCCAAAGCTGCTGCATCCAACATGTCAATGACCTCCCACGCATGAGCAACCTGCATGGCCGGAGCACCCTCGTAATGATCAACTGCAATGACCTTCTGTCCATAACGTTGACATGCTATGGCAAATTCCTTTCCCAATTCACCCGATCCTAAAAGTAAAATAGTTGCCATGGTAATTAAAATAAAATTAACTTTCCCTTAATATAGTGTCTGATTTGGAACAAAAATCAAAATTAAACGTAACTTTGATTTG
>CANMUN010000040.1 GCA_947500875.1 Flavobacteriales bacterium
CCAAGTGAGAAGAAAATGAAAATCTTATCATCCTAAATTCCTAACATCCTAATATCCTAAAGTCCAACAAGACTTTAAGATGTTCAGACATCAAGACTGAAAGAGAATACAAAGGTCCTTAAATCCTGAAGTCCTAATGTCCTAAAGTCTTAAACTCCTAATGTCCTTTAGTCTTTATATCCTACCATCCTTCCTGCTCCATTTTGTGTAATTTTACGCCATGGAATTCCACACCCATCTTGGACAAACGTCTCCCTATCCCTTAGGAATTGAGATTGAACGAGCCGAAGGACTCTACCTTTACGATAAACAAGGCAATGCCTACGCGGATTTGATTTCTGGCATTGCCGTGAGTTCATTAGGTCACGGTCATCCCAAGATTTTAAGAGCGATTCACGCACAAGTGGATCGGCACCTGCATACCATGGTGTACGGTGAATTCATTCAAGATGCTCAAATGAATTTTGCCGAAGAACTTTTGGCATTACTTCCTTCGAATTTGCAATCCGTTTACCCGGTCAATTCGGGTACCGAGGCCATTGAGGCTGCTATGAAATTAACCAAACGAGCAACGGGTCGGCACGAGTTAATCGCTTTTAAAGGATCGTATCATGGAAGTACCCAAGGCTCCATGAGCATTTCTTACAATGAATTAAAAAAAACTAAGTACCGACCTCTTTTACCAGGGGTTAGCTTCATCGCATTGAACGATTGGGAGGGTTTAGCGAACATCACGGTAAAAATAGCGGGTGTTTTTTTGGAAACGATCCAGGGAGATGCCGGAGTGAGAATACCGGACGTATCCTTTCTTCAAGCCTTACGGGATCGTTGCACTACAACGGGAACCTTGCTGGTATTCGATGAGATTCAATGCGGCTTGGGAAGAACGGGTAGGAATTTTGCCTTTGAACATTTTGGGGTAATTCCCGATGTACTGGTGCTTGGAAAGGCTTTGGGCGGAGGAATGCCTATTGGCGCCTTAGTTACTTCGCAAGAGCTCATGGCGGTGTTTAAAGACCAACCTAAATTAGGCCATATCACCACTTTTGGCGGTCATCCTGTGGCATGTGCCGCGGCAGCGGCCTTTCTTAAGGTACTGAAATCGGAGATTCGTTTTGATGAAGTGGAGGCTTCGGCCGCTATTTTTCGTTCCGTGATAGGAAATCATCCTGAAATTCTTGAGGTTCGGAATCAAGGACTGATGTTTGCCTTCGATATGGCCTCGGCCGAAAGGGTTGAACGAGTGGTGATGCGCTGTCTGGAGAAACGAATTTTGACCTTTTGGTTTCTTTCCCATCCCTACAGTTTTCGCCTTGCTCCACCTTTAACCATTACTCCAGAGGAGGCTAGGACTTTTGCTCAAGAGATTTATCAAGCAATCGAGGAAACAAAGGCTTAACAGAATCGTTTTAGATGTAGTATCTTTACACCCGCATCATGAAAGTTACCCAACATCTTCAAGAAGCGAAAGGAACCCTCTTTTCGTTTGAAATTTTACCACCGCTCAAAGGTAAAGGCATTAAATCGTTGTACGACGGGATTGACCCTTTGATGGAGTTTAAGCCAAAGTTTGTGAACGTTACCTACCACCGTGAGGAATTTGTTTATAAAGAAAGGCAAAACGGCTTGCTGGAAAAAATAGCCGTTCGTAAACGTCCAGGAACGGTGGGTATTTGTGCTGCAATTATGAACCACTACGATATTGATGCTGTGCCTCATTTGATTTGTGGTGGCTTTAGCCAAGAAGAGACCGAAAACGCCCTCATCGATTTACAGTTTTTAGGTATTGATAACGTATTGGCCTTGCGCGGTGATTCCATTAAATCAGAACCGGTATTTGTACCTGAACCCGGAGGACATCAGCACGCCAATGAATTGATTTATCAAATCCATCAAATGAACCAAGGCCGTTACTTGATGGACGATTATAAAACGGACCCCACCGATTTTTGCATCGGTGCGGCGGGATATCCCGAAAAGCATTTCGAGGCCATGAACATGGAAGACGACCTTTACCATCTGAAAAAGAAAGTGGAGGCTGGGGCAGATTATATCGTCACACAAATGTTTTTTGACAATCAAAAGTTTTTTGATTTTGTAACGGCCTGCAGAAATGCAGGTATTACGGTTCCCATCATTCCGGGATTAAAACCCTTAAAGTCCTTGAAACACATCACCTTTATTCCCAAGTATTTTTTCATTGATTATCCCGTAGCCTTATCGCGTGCCTTGGTGAAATGCAAAACCGATAGCGATGTGGAGAAAGTGGGCATTGAGTGGTGTATTCAGCAATCCAAAGAATTAAAGGCATCGGGAGTCCCCTGCATTCATTACTACACCATGTCTAATTCTTCGTCCGTGCATGCGGTTGCGTCCGAAGTTTTTTAATCCAGCCTATGAAAGTTTTATTTGCCCTTGTAAGCGCATTATTGATCAGCAATACCTTTATTGCGCAAAATTTCAAATTGAAAGAGTGTGTTGTTATTGGTCAATTTGATAAACCTGAGGACCGATACGCAATCGAAGTTACCTTTTGTGAATTGTTCAATGCCCTCAAAGTGAAAGCCGTTCCTTCGTCCAATTACATTAAACAAGGTTCAGGAATTGCAACCCTTTTATCCGACAGCCTCATGAACGATTTGACCCATAAAGGGTTTAGTACCTACTGCCTAATCAATGTGAAAGGATACGATAAGCGCTTTAAGAAGAGCGAATTATTGCCCGGTTTTGACGAGGCCATGGAGCGAGCAAGCATCTATAATCTTTACAAAGACGACATAGCGTCAGTGACCTTGGAATTCATTTTTTACCAGAATAAAACGCCGGTTTTCAGCGATGTTTTTAAAGTCTCCAACATTGGGGAGCGCGACGATGTCATCAAACGCATTAAAAAGAAAGCTCCCAAGTATATCTTGAAAAACTGGAATCTTTAGTGTTTATCGTTAAAGTCCTTGTTACGCTGCATATCTTCAGCGTCGCCATAGGCTCCACATTTCGGTGTTCGCTCAAATAATTTGATGAATTTGAGTTGTGCTTGAACCGGCCAGTAGGTGGATTGAAACCAGTTCATACGCGCGTTGAAACCGTTCCACTCGTAAAAACTTACAAAAGGGATGCTAATTCCAGGTACCATCATCCATGCCCGATTAAAGCGTATACCAAAACCAAGGGTATAATGCAATTGTGCCACCAAAGGCGAATGAAATGCCATCGGTTGAAGATTCTGTATTTCTGACTGGGGCTCATATTCTTGGGCACTTGTTATCAATCGGTAGTCAATATTGATCCCCAAGGATTGGTCAATAAAGTGTTTTCTCGCTTTATCGATTTTCTTTTTGCCTATGTACAGTAAGGTGTGTGCATCGAATCGTCCAAAGAGGTATCCGTTGGAAAATTGACCAGTACCTTGAGCTTGAGAGCTTATTTCTCCTAAGGCATTCGTATAAGCTAAATCCGTAACCTCTGCACCGCGATAGTGCCGGTAACCTAAGGCCATGTCCATATAATCCAATAACCGGGTTTTGTGCAGCTTTTTAATTGGAATAAGCCCTTTAAACGAGGGGAAAATAACATAGCCAAATTCAGCAAAACCACCTATTTTTCCATTGGGATTTATGGTGTAAGAGCCCCTCTGTCCATTTTGTGAGGTGAGTTCAAAAGTTGGATTATTTTTCGGGCATAACTGGTGGGTAATTCCTGCGGCAAAAGTGATCCCTCGGCTCCGGACCATTTGATAATCGTTGTTTTTTGAGCCTCGTTGAAAACCGTAGTTCTGTCCAAAGGCAGCGCCACAAACAAGGAATATAAAAACGATATTGACTTTCATAGTTTAAAAGTTAAAGTGAGCACTTTTTTCGTACAACAAACCCATTACCTCGTCGGAATCCCAGCGCTGTTCGATGTTTTCAAGCGCCATGATGTCATCCATGATTCCGTTTTGCACTTGCCCTTGACGATAGGCATCGCTGTAACGGATGTTGCTAAAGGTAACCTGAGAATACAACGGCATCCATCGTTCAGGGTACAATTCGCTGAACTTGGCCTCGATTTTTTTACGCAAAATAAACGCCGGATCCGCCACGTAGTCGCGCATTACCAGGTAATTATCCAAGGATAAATCCTGTAAGGCGTCGCCGTCGGGTTTACGAACCTTGCTGTATTCTTCAAATACGGCCGTCCAATTTTCTTGGTGTTTTTCCATCAGTTCAAAGAGCACCCTGCAATCTTCAAATCCCGCGTTCATTCCTTGCCCGTAAAAGGGCACGGTGGCATGGGCAGCATCGCCCATTAAAGCAACTTTTCCTGCATGCCATGGCATACATCGTACAATGGCGAGCGATGACAAGGGATGGTCTTCCCAGGAATCTGCTACATGCGGCATCATGGTGTAAAAATCAGGAAATACCTCTTTAAAAAACTCTTCTACCTTTTCTTTGGATGTTAGCTGATCAAAGGAATATCGGTCGTTTTCATACGGCATGAAGAGGGTACACGTGAAGGAACCGTCTTCGTTTGCCAAGGCGATGAGCATGAATCTTCCACGCGGCCAAATGTGCAGGGCGTTTTTGTCCATCTTGTAACTGCCGTCGGCATTGGCAGGAAGTAATAGTTCGCGGTATCCGTCCTCGATATAATTTTGGCTGTAGGTAAAACGGTTGCGTTTTTGGAAGGAGTTGTAACGCACACTGGAAAAGGCACCGTCGGCAGCAAACACCACGTCCGCCTTCACCGTAAATCGCTCGTTGGTCAATTCGTTGTGGAGAAAAGCCTCTCCCGTTTCTGTGTTAACACCCTCACACGCATGGCGGTAAAAGATCTTGGCCTTACCATACGTTTCGGCGATATCCATCATGGTGGCATTGATTTTTCCGCGGGAAACGGAGAAAATTGCCTGATCCTCTTTGCCGTATTGTTGATAGGTTAAATTTCCCTCCAAGTCATGCATCATTCGTCCGTACATTGGTATGGCGATTTTTCGAATTTCATCCCCAACTCCCACCTTATCCAACGCGGTCCATCCGCGAACCGATAGGGCTAAATTGATGGACTTTCCCGCTACGATGTCTGCCTTGCGAATATCAGGTCGTCGTTCGTAAAGGGTTACCTGGTACCTGGCCTTGGATAAGTAGACGGCCCAAAGGGAACCTACTAGCCCTGCGCCTATAATCGTTGCTGTTTTTTGTTGTTGCATGGTTCGTTTTACGAATTAGAACAAAAATAAACAGTTTTTGCTCGAGACCTTCGACCTTTTTTTCGTGTTTTCCACAGCGCTTCGTGGTCAATTTAGGCGCTTTGATGTGCTTTCCTTAATTTTGAACATAATTTGATGCTATGTCGGTTCACAAAGAAGTTAAAAAAGTAACGACCCACACCTTGCAAGAAATGAAACTTGCCGGCCGAAAAATCACCATGTTAACTGGGTACGATTTTTCCATGGCACGCATCATTGACGAAGCAGGGATTGATGTTATCTTGGTGGGCGATTCAGCATCCAATGTGATGGCAGGCCATGAAACCACCTTGCCCATTACCTTAGAACAAATGATTTATCACGGAGCCTCGGTGGTTCGAGCGGTCGAACGAGCGCTAATTGTGGTGGATCTGCCTTTTGGAAGCTATCAAGGAAATTCAAAAGAAGCCTTGAACAGCGCTATACGCATCATGAAAGAAACAGGAGCTCATGCCGTTAAACTAGAAGGAGGAGGAGAAGTGGTTGAATCCATTCAACGCATTCTTTCTGCCGGCATTCCCGTTATGGGGCATTTAGGCCTTACCCCTCAATCCATTTATAAATTCGGAACCTACGCGGTGCGCGCCAAAGAAGCAGAAGAAGCCAACCGACTGATGGAAGATGCGAAGGCCTTGCAACAAACCGGTTGTTTTGCCTTGGTTTTGGAAAAAATTCCTTCAACACTAGCAGCACAGGTTGCAGCATCCTTGCACATTCCAATCATTGGAATTGGCGCGGGAAATGGGGTGGACGGCCAAGTACTGGTCGTGCATGACATGTTGGGCATTAACAACGAGTTCAACCCACGTTTTGTGCGGAAATACAGGAACTTGCATCAAGAAATGCTGAACGCATTCCAAGAATATATTACCGACGTTCGTTCGGGCGATTTCCCGAATAGCAAGGAACAATATTAGTCCAACAAAATTCGCTGTGATCTGGAGTTACCAACCTGCAACAGGTAGATGCCTTTGACGGCATTTTGGCAAGGGATATTCACCTGATTCGCTAGGACGAGGTGGTGGGTTACCGTACGACCCAACAAATCGCTCAATCGGACCGTTCCGGTGGTAGGATTCTTAAAGGTTAATTGCAATTCGTTCAAATCTTTATCGTAGAACCATTGATAATCCATAGTGGTCGTGGAAATGTACCCTTGAATCGTGATAAATGAACTAGTATCACATCCGTTGGCGGCTAGGACTGAAACGGAAAAATCGCCTCCAAAGTCCACGGGTATCACCAAGGTATCGTTGGTTTCTCCCTGCATAATTTGTCCATTTACGTACCATTGGTATGCTAGCCCAGGGGTGGTTGTCCAAAGGGTATACATATTATCAAAGTAAATTGTGGCGTTCATGCCAGAGGCAGCACAGGTGGTTTGGTTTATAGTCCCCGTTGTGGTGTTCAGACTCGATTGAAAGGCATTCAAGGCAAAACAGTCTTGCCCGAGGACATATTGCAACCAAGGATCAAGGATGGCGTAAGTTTTTTGCTGTTGTTCGGCCCTTGTAACGGAAATTCCTTGAGAGGAGGTGCTTTCGCCGAAATCGCAGTTGAAGTTGCTGTTAGCGAAATAGCAGTGCGCTCCACCGGTAATGCTGACAAAAGATTTACAGGTAGAGGTAATTCCTTGATAAATGGGAAGGTGGTGTTCCGCTGGAGGGGTTACACCATCGCTCGAACCTGAAAATATGAGGGCAGGGACCGAAATATTTGCACACACTCCAATGGCCGAAGGGTTGGTCTCTGCGGGAGCGAGCCCCACAATACCCGCAATGTTGGCGTTATTCGCAGCGGCCAACATCGTAGCGCCGCCTCCCATGGAATGGCCCATGATAACGGATTTTTGCTTTACTTTTCCGTTGAATAAAGAGCCAACTACAGCATCTAGCGCTAACATTTTGGTGGACACTAGGGCAAGATCTTGTCCAAAATCTCCATGGCTTGGAGCCGGGATTAAACTGCCTTCTGTTCGGACGAAGGCCATAATATAACCATGGGGGACTAAATGTTCCCAAATGTTTTGGTAGGCGTCCCACCCCATGGCAAAACCGTGACCAAAAACGATGACGGGGAAATCGGGAAAGGTAGCCACAGGTGTATTTTCCCCAGCCGTGTAGGTAGGGTAATAAACCTCCGTTTGAATTTGACGTCCAGGGCCTCCGCCGGAACCAAAGCCCCCGTTCCGCGTGGGGTCGTTAAAGGTAAGGGTGGTATGTCCGATTTGGAATTGGCTAAACGCCCAAAATGGCGCCAGTACAAAAAGTAGTAGGGTCTTTTTCATCAATCAAAGGTATAAAAACTTATGTTCCTTCACCCTTCCAAGCGGCGAAATGCGCAATTCAAAACTTTTAATTTGCTCATTTCATTTTGGTTAAGTATAGATTATGTATAACTTAGGGTTAAGGTAAACCAAAAGAATAACGGATTTAGGCACCTTATGAGTTTAAAATTAAGGGGCTCAACATAGACGCTAAATGACTCAATTAAACCGAAGGTATTTTCTCAAACAAGGAGCATTTGCTGCAGGTTTTTACCTTTTTAGACCCATTCTTGGCGTTTTTGGAGCATTTGATGAACGCACGAAGCCTACGTGGGAACAACTCGTCGAAGTAGCTAGATGGTGTCCTACAATTCATAATTTGCAACCTCATCAACTCAAAGTTTTATCCGAAGACGAAGCCGCTTTGTATTGTGACACAGCACGTATGTTGCCGATTGGCGACCCTCAAGGAATTTTTGTAACGATAGCATTGGGTGTTTTTATTGAGCATCTGAGCATTGCTGCAAGTAACTTCGGATACAAAGTAATAGTTTCTGAGTTGCATCAACCTTTGGATACAAAACTATCAGGCAGCCAGTTGTTTGCCAATTTATCGTTAGTTCAATCCTCAGAGCAAGAAAAAATTCATCCGGATTTGATATATCGCAGGCGTACGTCCCGGTTGCATTACGATGGTCAACCGCTTCAAAAGGAAGCCCTTGAGGACATCCAACAAGAGGCAGCCCTGTTCGGTCATGATTTTTTTTACGATAACTCCGATCCAATGGTAAATTCAATCATTGAACTCAACCAAAAGTCGTTGTTTGATGACCTCAACAAAAAAGCAAATCGCGATGAGTTGGATCGCTTGTTCAGGTATAACGATAACGATGCCCTCAATTTAAAAGATGGGTTGTGGTATAAGGCCATGTGTTTTCCCGGTAATTTAATGCGTTCAGTATTTCAAAAACACACCAAATGGAACCATGGTGTAAGAAGTCAATTGTTGGGAAATTATTATAAAAATTCATTCAAAGGAACCCGCACCATTGGTTGGTTTGCAGGTGCTTTTGAAACACCGTCCGATTGGCTCAACGCTGGATACATGTTTGCGCGCACGTGGTTGTTGTTGACAAAACATAATGCATACCTTCATCCCTTTGGTTCCTTGATAACGAATGAAAGCGCGTATAACGAGATGCTTCCTTTGCTACATGGGGAATCGCATCGTAAAAAAGTTTGGATGATATTCAGAGCAGGTTATTCAAAAATTCCTGTTCGCAGCTTCAGATTAACAACGGACCAACTTATCCTTAAATAAAAAGTTCATGAGAGGAATTTTCTTTTTAGTGTATGCCTATTTGATCGAAATGTATCGAAGAAGCCTCATGGTTTCTACGAAAACAATGTTTCTCATTTATGCCCCAAAATTCAACGGGTTTCGTCGATTCAATTCCACGGCGAGAACCTATGCGGAGTTTCTAAAGGCCAAGAGAAAAATCCCGGCATATCGAGACTTTTTAAAACGGCATGGATTCGAAAAAATGACCTACCGCGGCTTAATGCCAAAATTGGAAACAATTCCTGTCATGGACAAAGAGAATTATGTCAAATGGTATCCGCTGGAAGAACGCTGTATTTATGGAAAAATCCCTCATAAGGATGTCGTAATTGATGAGTCGTCCGGAAGCAGTGGAACACCAACGAATTGGGTGAGAGGAAAGGTAGAAAGAAAGAGAAATGCCAAATTCATTCAGTTTGGCATGCGCAATTTACTGGGTAAAGACCCAATGTTTATCATCAATGCGTTTGCATTAGGTCCTTGGGCCACGGGAATGAATATTTCCATGAGTTGTGTTAAATTTTCGATGCTTAAATCCTTAGGCCCTGATGAAAACAAAATAATCAACACCCTTTTACAATTTGGAACTCATCACCATTATGTCATCATGGGGTACCCGCCGTTTTTAAAATTACTCGTGGATAAGGCCCCGATTGATTGGCAAAATTATCGAGTTACGTTCATCTTCGGTGGAGAGTCGATGTCAGAAGGCATGCGAGTATACCTCCTAAAAAAGGGGATTCGAAATATTTACAGTTCCTTCGGTGCCTCGGACCTTGAGTTGAATATTTCCGCAGAAAATGACTTCACCATAAGTATTCGGAGGCTTATTTGGGAAAACAAAGAATTCAGGGAGAGGATTTGCCGTTTTACTGGAGCTGTTCCCATGCTATTTCAGTATAATCCGAGCGATTTTCTCATTGAAACTTCAGCGGAGGGAGAGCTCATTATTTCGATTACAAGACCTCATTACATTGCTCCGAAAATCCGGTACAACATCCATGACAGGGGACATATTGTCCATTTAGAAGAAGTCTATGCTGTAATGGCTGAATTGGGTATTTCTGAGGATGCTATACAAAAGCCAAAAACGGATTTGCCTTTGTTGTTTCATTACGGCAGAGCTGATTTGACGGTTTCCTTTTTCGGTTCGAATATCAGTCCAACCGATATTCAAGAAACGATTTTTAGTAAGCCCGATTTTTCAGAGGTAATTCATTCTTTTCAGATAAAAATGAATGAAAGTAAGGACGGTGATAAGCATTTGTGCATTTGTTTAGAAAAGAAAGTGGGAGTAAATGATCTGCCGTTAAATGTTCAAGAATTTACAGGTGCTTTCTTCGATCAACTTGCTACCATAAACCAAGATTTTAAAGAAGCCAAACGGATGATTAGCAATCCATCGCAATTATCCATTGAGTTGTTTAGTTTCGGAACGGGTCCTTTTGAAACGCGTGACATGCGAATCAAAGCGGATTATTTTAATTAATCGCGGTTAGCGAGGGATGATGACCGAAGAACTAAGAACGAACTTGAAGGGCTATTAAAACCGTTTTCGACAGTTCAAATCCGCTTTTTACCCCTTACCCGCTCAAACGGCTTTTATCCAAGCTGCGGTATTGGATGGCCTCGGCTATATGAGCGGTTTGAATGCCATCACATGCCTCCAAATCCGCAATGGTTCGTGCTACCTTCAAGATGCGGTCATAGGCCCTGGCCGATAAGCCCAAATGCACCATGGCCTGTTTGAGCAAGGCCCGAGAACCCTCATCCAAGGCGCAATGCGCTTCAATTTCACTTCGGCTCATTTGAGCGTTGTTGTGCGCCATTGAGCTTTTAAACCGCTTTTTTTGCAAGTTGCTCGCTGCTTCAACCCTTCCGCGTATGCCGCTGCTGTCTTCCTGTGGCAAGTTACCCGTTAATTCTTCGTATTTGACCGGTTGCACCTCAATGTGCATGTCGATTCGGTCCAGTAAGGGTCCCGAGATTTTATTCAAATAACGGTCCACCATCCCAGGTCCGCAAGAACACCCCTTTTCAGGATGGTTTAGATAACCACATGGACAAGGATTCATGGCCGCAATTAGCATAAAACCTGCGGGATATTCAATGCTGAATTTAGCACGTGAAATACTGACCGTACGGTCTTCCAAGGGTTGCCGTAAGACTTCCAACACGGTACGTTTATATTCAGGCAATTCGTCCAAAAATAAAACTCCGTTATGCGCTAAAGATATTTCTCCAGGTTGAGGATAACTACCTCCACCGATGAGCCCGATATCCGAGATGGTGTGGTGCGGTTTTCGAAAAGGACGTTGACGGATGAGCCCTCCCGTGTGTTTGATTTTTCCTGCAACGCTGTGAATTTTGGTGGTTTCCAAGGCCTCCTCTAAGCTCATGCTCGGGAGTAGGGTAGGGAAGCGTTTGGCTAACATGGATTTTCCCGAGCCAGGAGGTCCAATCAATAGGACATTGTGCCCCCCTGCTGCCGCAATTTCAAAGGCCCGTTTAACAGTAAATTGACCTTTTACTTCACGAAAGTCAACGGGTATTTCGAAGTGGCTGTGTTCGTGCGCGCCCAAGGCGGGTGCCGAAGCTGGGGTAAACGAATTTCCATTGAAAAACTCAACAACCTCCTTGAGCGTTTGGAGGCCATACACGTTAAGTCCTTCGATGACCGCCGCTTCCGATGCGTTCACGGCCGGTACTACAATGCCTTTGAAGCCTTCTTCTTTGGCTTGCAACGCTATGGCCAAGACACCCCGTGTTGCCTGAAGCGAACCGTCCAAAGAAAGCTCTCCCACCACGAGGTATTCTGACAGGAGTTCCGCATTCAGCTGCTTGCTCGAAGCAAGGATTCCAAGGGCAATGGGTAGGTCAAATACTGAACCCTCCTTACGTAAATCAGCGGGAGCAAGGTTTACGGTAATTTCCTTGCCAGGAAAATGAAATCCGTTGTTTTTAAAACTTGCACGTATGCGCTGTTGGCTTTCCTTGACGGCATTATCGGGCAAGCCCACTAAATAAAAATTCAATCCGTTGTCGATGTTAACTTCCACGGTTATCGTGGTTGCAGTAATCCCAAAGACACTGCTGGAGTATAATTTTACTAACATAAGTTCTGCTGTTTTTGCTTTTCTATTTAAGTTAGTCACAAATTTTTGGTCCTTCGCCCACTTTAACATTTTTAACAATGCTGCCTGTTACCGTAGAATCCTTATTTGCTGTTGCAAAGGAACCTTTAAAATTGCCCGAAAAGGAACTGTTGACCTTGCTTTGGGATCAAGTGGAGCGCGATATCAACAGCGCAGGTTTTTCGGTGTCGAAGCCGCCTACTCTTGCCTTAGTCGACCAAGCTGATCAGCTTTTGCACTTCTTGGAAGAACTCCCTTCGCATGCTATGCCGGGCCTATTGTACCGCATTGATTTACCCGAGAGCGCCTTGTTTTCTTCGATGGAAGGGTTTCAACCCTTGGTGTGGAGCATCTTACAACGCGAGGCCATGAAGGTGGTGATGCGGCTTCGTTTTTCTTGAAATCACTTCGTTTAATTCCCTATCTTTGCCCACATCTTTTTTTCATGAGCGATTTACGTTCCAAACTCGAAGCCATCCATTACCGATTCATTGAAGTGGGTAAAATGATTACCGATCCTGATATTATTTCGGACATGGACCGCTTCGTGAAATTGAGCCGTGAATACCGGGAATTGGAAGAATTGAACCAGTATTTTCAGAAATATTCCAATTTATTGGCCAATCTTCAGTCTAGCAAAGAGCTTTTGGAATTGGAAACCGATCCCGAAATGCGCACTATGGCGAAGGAAGAAATTGATTCCCTTGAGCAGCAAAAACCGCTCATGGAGGAAGAAATCAAATTCATGCTGATTCCAAAAGATCCCGAGGACGACAAAAACGCGATTGTTGAATTACGTGCCGGTACAGGGGGAGATGAAGCATGCATTTTCGTGGAAGACGTATACCGCATGTACACCATGTACTTTAAGGAAATGGGATGGCAAGTAGAAGTCATTAATTCTTCCGAAGGAACGGTAAAAGGATTCAAGGAAATATCCATGCAAATTACAGGTGCCGGTATCTATGGCGCATTGAAATTTGAATCCGGTGTGCACCGCGTGCAACGCGTTCCTGAAACCGAATCCCAAGGCCGTGTACATACCTCGGCTATCACGGTGGCGGTATTGCCCGAAGCCGAAGAAGTGGACTTTAAATTGGACATGAACGATGTACGAAAAGACACGTTCCGTGCCTCAGGTGCAGGAGGACAGCACATTAATAAAACGGAATCAGCCATTCGCCTTACCCACATCCCCACGGGAGTAGTCGTGGAATGTCAGGACGGTCGATCCCAGCATAAAAACTTAGAACAAGCCATTTCGGTGTTGCGGTCTCGCTTGTACCAAGCCGAATTGGATCGGGTGCACAACGAGCGCGCTGCGCAGCGAAAAACCTTGGTTTCTACCGGAGACCGCTCAGCGAAAATTCGAACGTATAACTATCCTCAAGGTAGAATTACCGACCATCGCATCAATAAGACCATGTACAATTTGTCCTCGTTCATGAATGGCGATATCCAAGAAATGATCGATGCGTTGCGCATGGCGGAAAATGCAGAGAAATTAAAAGGAGAGGAAGCATGACCCGCGAAGAACTTATCGCTGAAATTTACCGGAAACAGTCTTTTCTATGCGTTGGATTAGATCCTGAATTGGAAAAGATTCCGCAGCATCTATTGGACTTCGAAGATCCCATCTTCGAGTTCAATAAGCGAATCATTGATGCTACCTCTGAATTTGCCGTAGCGTTTAAACCCAACACTGCTTTTTATGAAGCGCAAGGGGTTAAAGGTTGGGCAAGCTTGGAAAAAACCCTTAACTACCTACCAAAAAATTGCTTCGTCATTGCAGATGCCAAGCGCGGAGATATCGGAAATACGGCCTCGGCCTATGCTAAGACGTTTTTTGAAACCTTACCTTGCGACGCCGTCACTGTTGCTCCCTACATGGGTAAAGACAGCGTTCAACCGTTTTTGCAATTGGAAGGTAAATGGGCGATTGTATTGGGTTTGACTTCCAACGAAGGCGCCCAAGATTTTCAAACCCTGAAGAATTCAAGCCAACAACCTCTTTACGCTCACGTAATTGAAAAAGTGGCTAGCTGGGGAACCCCCGAAAACTTGATGTTTGTGGTGGGAGCAACCCGAGCGGAACAATTGAAAGAAATTCGGAGCCTTGTACCCGAGCATTTTTTATTAGTTCCGGGAGTGGGGGCCCAAGGAGGCTCATTAGAACAAGTGGTTGATGCCGGAATGAACCCCGATGTCGGTTTGCTGATTAATGCTTCGAGGTCGATTATTTACGCTAGTTCAGGTGAAGATTTTGACCTTGCGGCCAAAAAAGAAGCGCTGAAACTACAATCCGAAATGGGCTTGTACCTTCAGCGCTTAATGCGTTAAGACTTCAGTATCTTATTTTCCAGCTAAATCGTTGGAACGAACTTCCGTTTTGGTAGACCCGTAAGCATCGCAACCAGCTTTTCTAGAGGCACCACAAGAGCTTAAAATCACGGTGGCAACTACGGCCATTAAAATTAAAACATTTACCTTCGTTTTCATAGTGTTGTTTGTTTAGTGTTGTGTGACCTCTAACGGGCATTGACGTAGTAAAGTTACAAATTTTGTTAAGAAATTTAGGGGGCGGTTAAAATTTAATAAACAATTAAAGCAAATTACGGATTTTGAAGTACGGGATTTTACTTATTTTTTGCGCAATGGTTGCCCATTTCTCGGCGCAAAAAACCAAGGTGCATTTTATCCTTCCATCATCGGTAGAACTTCCCAGGTATTTTCAAAAAGACCGCGTACTTTCCACCAAAGAGTTTTGGGCTATTGAACGTGAAAAAGCCTTGTTGATTCTGACGGAATTGGGCTATTTTACAGCCCAACTTAAGGAATCGTCTTCCAAAGAAACCATCCATGTTGAGGTGATACTCGGGGAGAAATTCGAGGGTATATCGGTTCGTTTTGATGCCTCTTTGCTGCCTTTATTGCCCTCGGTTAAGGCCGAAAACGAGGGAATAGTAACGTATAAACATCCCAATACCTATGCAGCCGCGTTGCGTGGATTGGTGGCTGAATACCACAACAACGGTTACCCATTTGCTGCCTTTAAATTCAATAACTTTCAAGCACAGGAAGGCCATTTATGGCTCGATGTTAGGATTGAAAAAGGTCCTTACATGGTTTGGCAGGAGGTGCAACTCAAAGGCGATTCCACCTTGTCTTCGAAAACGGTACTTCGCATGTTGAACGTGCCGCTTGGCTCCCCATTTTCCTTGCAAAAACTGGAAGAAATTGACCTGAAACTGAAACAGCAATCCTTCATTGAAGTTATTAAACCGTCGGAAATTTCTTTTGAAAAAGAAGGCGTTGCTCTCTATGTTTACCTCAAAGCGACCAAAAGTTCCAGCTTTAACGGTGCCTTAGGTTTACAGCCTGATCCTGTTAGCCAACGCATGGGGTTAACAGGTGACTTGCAATTGCGGCTCATGAATTCGTTTCGCCGTGCCGAACAACTGGATTTCAATTGGCGAAGCATCAAACCTGCAACGCAGTGGCTTAATGTACGGTTTTCATACCCCTACTTGTTCAATACCCTCCTTGGTACAGAGGTAAGATTTCAGCTATACAAGAGGGATTCTACTTTTTTAGAGCTCAAATCACAGATGGGAATTCAATACAGTTTTTCTTCCCATTGGTTGGTTAAAGCGATGTACAATTTTTCGAGCAGCAACCGCTTATACGCCGCCGTATCCAATGCCCAGTTTCCAAGCGTTGCCTCCCTGCGAAATTCCATGTATGGTTTAGGAATCAATTACCGTAAACTCGATTATTTACCCAATCCGAGAAAAGGTTTACTCCTGAATGTTGAGGGTTTTGTCGGCCAACGCAAAGTCCTGAGCGATTCCAATTCGGTCAGTACCACGGCGAAAGCAGCTTTTTCCTTGGAGCAATTCATTCCCCTGCATCGAAGGTGGGTGTTTCGTTATCAACTCTCCTTTGATACCTATTACGCCCCAACCATTTATTCCAATGAATGTTATCGTTTTGGAGGTCTAAACTCCCAACGAGGTTTTAACGAGGAGAATTTTTTGAGCACCACCAAATCAACGAATCAATGGGAAATTCGTTATTTACTCGACCGTAATTCTGCGGTTTTTGCTTTTTATGATCAAACGGTTTTCGAAAACACAAGTGGGTCGAATTACAAGAACGACCGCCCTTTTGGATTTGGGGTTGGTGCTAACATTGGCTCGAAAGCCGGAATATTTTCCTTGGTTTATGGACTAGGAACAGAACAAAAGAACCCTTTAGACTTCCGTTCCGGTAAAATTCACTTCGGTTATATTGCCTATTTTTGACCTATGAAGCCCGGCAATAAGGCACTTTACTTATCGTATGACGGATTGACGGATCCCTTAGGACAGTCGCAAATTTTGCCCTACCTCTTGGGCTTGGAAAAATTGGGATGGGAATTTTGCGTCGTTTCCTTTGAGAAGCCCGAAGCTTTCAAACGGTTGAAAGCGCAAGTGGAAGCATCGATTGCTACCACAAAAATTCATTGGATACCCTTAAGTTATACGAAGAAACCACCCGTAATTTCAACGGTTTTTGATCTCTGGCGCATGAAACGTAAAGCACGTCAATTGGACCTCACCCAGTTTTCTGTTATTCATTGCAGAAGTTATTTAGCCATGTTGGTTGGCGTCCAACTGAAGCAACATCAGCGTTTAATTTTCGACATGCGCGGGTTTTGGGCTGATGAGCGTGTTGAAGGCCGTTTGTGGCCTCAAAATTCGTGGATTTATCGCCTTATTTACCGCTATTTTCGTAGAAAAGAAAAAGATTTTTTACAACGCGCCGACTCGATTGTTTCATTGACGAACGAGGGACTTCAAGCATTGCAAGAGCGTTACGAAGCGTCATTCGATCAACGGAAAGCAATCGTTATTCCTTGTTGCGTTGACACGTTGAGGTTTAATGCAATGGTTCCTTCGATTGCGAAACAAGACCTTGGGTTTTCCGAAGACGCACGCATACTCATCCATGTGGGATCCGTAGGTACTTGGTATCGACTCGACCAAGAATTGGTGTTTTTCAAAGCCTTAAGAGCCGTCGATTCCAGGTGGTGCTTTGTAATTTTAACTCAAGACATTGCCACCGCAAAAGCCCTTGTTGGAAATACGGACCTTTCCAATGACTGCATTTTTGTCCAAAGCGTCAATTACCGACAGGTACCCGATTACCTCAACGTGGCGGAAGCCGCCGTACAGTTCATTGAGCCTTCGTTTGCCAAAAGAGCTTCATCGCCGGTTAAATTCGCGGAGGCTTTGGCAGTGGGTGTTCCAGTGATAGCCAACGAAGGTGTTGGAGATGTTGCCGCTCTTCTGAAGGAAGCACAAGCAGGTGTGGTGGTAAAATCTTGGAATGATCTTGAGGAACTTGCACAGCAATGGGACCATAACCGGTTCGATCGATCAGCCATTCGTGATTATGCGGTTCGAAACTTCGGTCTTGAAGTGGGTGTTCAACAGTATTTTAACGTATACAACTCCACTTCCCATGATTAAAGTGGCGCTCTTTTGTCCCTATCCCTTAGGAGAGGCTCCTTCGCAACGATTTCGTTTTGAACAATACCTTCCGTACCTAGAACATCAGGGGATTGAGGTCAAGGTATATCCTTTTCTCAACCAGAACGGTTGGAAGATATTTTACGCGCATGGAAAGCCCTTGAAAAAAATAGTACACCTCCTCTTCGGTTGTTTGATGAGAACGGGACATTTATTCAAGTTGCGTAACGCAGATTTTGTGTTTATCCACCGAGAGGCAGCCCCTTTAGGACCTCCGGTTTTTGAATGGGTCATCGCTAAAATTTTACGAAAACGAATCGTATACGATTTCGACGATGCGATTTGGTTACCTAATTTTAGTCCGCAACACCGTAACGTTCACCGTTTAAAAGCCTATTGGAAGGTAAAATACATGGTTCGTTGGTCTTACAAAGTGTCCGTTGGGAACCAATTTCTAGCGGATTATGCTCGCAGATATAATTCCAACGTAGTGGTAGTTCCAACCACTATCGACCCTTCGTTGCACCGTGTCACGGACGATTCACCCACCAACAGTCCCTGGGTCATTGGCTGGACAGGAACGCACACAACGGTACATTACCTCATGCCACTCGTTCCCGTTTTAGAACAATTGGCCCAAGAAATCCCGTTTGTTTTTCGCGTTATTTCCAACGAACCTCCTGCATTTGATGTGCCCAATCTGGAATTTATTCCATGGAAAAAGGCCACGGAAATCGATGATCTCGCCAAGTTTTCCGTCGGGGTAATGCCGCTTTCCGACGACGATTGGACCAAAGGGAAATGCGGATTTAAAGCCTTGCAATACATGGCATTGGGTATTCCAACTATCGCCTCGAGGGTTGGGGTGAATCCTGAAATTATCGAACATGGTGTCAATGGTTTTTTGGCGGATTCTCCACAAGAATGGTTAGCGTGTTTACGGCAACTGTATCACGAAAGCGAACGGAGTCGAGCTATCGGTCAAGCAGCAGCTGAAACGGTGCATAGGCACTATTCGGTGGCTGCCAATCGCGCTCTTTACTTAAATTTATTTGAACGATGAAATGGGTTTTTGCTTCTAAAAACGAACATAAAGTTTCCGAAATTCGAGCCTTGTTGCCCGATCGAATTATCCTCCAAAGCTTAAACGATATCGGCTGGGATGCCGACATTGAGGAAACCGGCGAAACCTTGGAAGCTAATGCCGTAATTAAAGCTAAAGCCGTTTTCGAAGCCACCGGAATGCCCTGCTTCGCTGACGATTCAGGACTCGAAGTTGCGGCTTTGAACGGCCACCCAGGCGTGCACTCCGCGCGCTATGCGGGACCGGAAAAGAGTGACTTCAAAAACTGCGAAAAACTGCTTACCGAATTGAAGGGTGCGGAAAACCGTAATGCGAAGTTTAAAACGGTCATTGCGTATGTGGATGATCAGGGTTCACACCTTTTTGCAGGAGAAGTACACGGGGAGATTATCCATGAATTCCGTGGTACGATGGGCTTTGGCTATGACCCTCTTTTTGTTCCTGATGGCTGGAATCTTACCTTCGCGGAGGTGACCAAAGACGAGAAAAATAGGGTTTCACATAGGGCCAAAGCATTTGAGCAGTTTTTGAAATTCTTGGCAACTGTGGAAAAATAGCCGGGTTTTTGATGGATTGTTAGAGGCTAAACCAAGGGTAAAACCGTAAATTCGCACAAACGAACTGTCATGAAAGAAGCCCTAGCCGAACGCTTTATGCGTTATGCACGAATCGATACCGAAGCCGATCCAAATTCAACCACTTATCCCTCTTCGGAAAAGCAAAAAGATTTAGGAAGGCTCTTGGAACAAGAATTATTGGCTTTGGGAGCTTCGGAAGTGGAAATGGATGAATGGGGCTATGTTTTTGCGACCATTCCAGCAACGTCAATGCAAGAAGGCATTCCTACCCTGTGCTTTTGTTCCCACATGGATACCGCACCCGACTGCAGTGGAAAAGACGTGAAACCTTTATTGCACCGCGCGTGGGATGGGCAGGACCTTATTTTACCCGACGATCCAAGCCAAACCCTTACCTTGGAGAACGAGCCGTATTTGCGCGGAAAAGTAGGGCAAGATATTATTACGGCTTCCGGTTTAACCTTGCTCGGCGCTGACGATAAAGCGGGGGTTACCATTATCATGGAACTCGCTGCCTATTTATTAGCACATCCAGAAGTTTCTCACGGTAAAATACGGATCCTCTTTACCCCGGATGAAGAGGTGGGTCGCGGGGTAGAGCACCTGGACATGAATAAACTGAATGCAGATTATGGGTATACCTTGGACGGAGGTCCGTTGGGGTATATCGAAGATGAAACGTTTTCTGCAGATGCCATGACCTTTCACTTTCAAGGGCTTAGCGCTCATCCCGGCTACGCAAAAGGCATCATGCAACACGCCGCTAAAATTGCGGGAGAATTCTTGGTGAAAACCAACGTTACGGGTTGGTCGCCCGAAACGACCGAGGAACGTCAAGGTTTTGTTCATCCAACCAACATTTCCGGAGGATTGGAATCTTCCAGTGTTTCGTTCATCCTTCGGGACCATCAAACGGCTAAATTGGACGACTATGCCCATCAATTGGTAACACTCGCCAACGAAACATTGAAGAATTATCCTGGGGCGTCAATGACCTATGAGCGGTCGGAACAATACCGTAACATGAAAGAAATACTGCAAGGATGTCCTTTTGTGACCGATTATGCGGTGGAAGCGATGGAGTCCGTAGGAATTGAACCGGTGCGACACATCATTCGTGGGGGTACTGATGGTTCTAAATTATCGTTTATGGGATTACCTTGTCCGAATATTTTCACCGGAGAAATGGCGATTCATTCGCGCCGTGAATACGTGGTGGTCCAAGACATGGTAGCTGCCTTGAATACCCTGATTGCTCTTGTTCAACGCTGGGAAACCCATCATTAATGGAATTTAAAGAACTGCATAGAAAGCTAACGTCCAAGGAATATGCTCCTTTGTACCTTTTGCATGGCGAGGAACCGTATTTTATTGACCGTATTACCAAGGAAATAGAAGACCATGTTCTTGGGGAGGGGGAACGGGATTTTGACCAAGAGGTGTTATACGGAAGGGATACCGAGCCTTTATCCTTAATAAGTTCTCTTAAGCAATTTCCCATGATTGCGCCATGGCGCGTGGTTATTTTAAAGGAAGCACAAGAATTTAAAGGACTTGAACAATTGGAGTCGTACGTGTCAAATCCATCACCAAAAACCATTTTCGTACTGGCCCATAAATACAAAACGGTAGACGCCCGAAGCAAATTTTACAAGGCGATGCAGCAGCATGGGGTGGTTTTCAAATCGGAGAAAATCAAAGATTATCAACTTCCCGATTGGATTGCTTCTTTGCTAAAATCGAAAGGATTCACCCACACCTCAAAAGTACCCCATATTCTAGCAGAATCGATTGGGAATGATTTACAGCGCATTGTCAATGAGTTGGATAAGTTGTCGATTGTGCTTCCAAGTGGTCAACAAATCGATGAGGTTTTGTTGGAAAAACACATAGGGATATCGAAGGAGTACAACGTTTTTGAATTGACCAATGCTATTTCGGTCAAGGATTTACCGAAAGCAATAAAAATTGTTCG